>JAGWIC010000062.1 GCA_028866435.1 Lysobacteraceae bacterium
GCCGGGGCCGGCGCCGGCGCGGCGGCCACGGCGCCTTCCTCGATGATCGCGATGACCTGCTCGCTGTTCACCGTGTCGCCGACCGCGTGGCGGATTTCCTTCAGCACGCCGTCGACCGGCGAAGGCACCTCAAGCACCACCTTGTCGGTTTCGAGGTCGACCAGGTTTTCGTCGCGCTTCACCGCGTCGCCGGCTTTCTTGTGCCAGGTGGCGATGGTGGCGTCGGAGACCGACTCGGGCAGGACAGGGACTTTGAGTTCGATGGACATAGCGATCCTTGGGGGTCTTTATTCCGCAGAGTGGTCGGTGCCGATCGGGCCAACCAGCGCCTGTTCGACGAGTGCCGCCTGTTCGGCGACGTGGGTGTTGTGGTGGCCGGCGGCCGGCGCCGGCGAGCGCGCGCGCCCGGCGTAGGAGAGGCTGTGCTTGGCGCCGGTGCAGGCCTGCAGGTGGTGGCGGATCTGGAACCAGGCGCCCTGGTTCATCGGCTCTTCCTGGCACCAGATCACTTCCTTCGCGGAAGGATACTTGCCCAGTTCGGCCGTGACTTCGGTGCGCGGGAACGGGTACAGCTGTTCCACGCGCATGATGGCGACGTCGTTCTGGCCGCGCTTCTCGGCGTCCTCCAGCAGGTCGTAGTAGACCTTGCCGGAACACAGCACCACGCGCTTGACCTTCTTCGCGGCCAGCTCGCGATGCTCGCCGATCACCAGCTGGAAGCTGCCGTTGGCCAGCTCGTCCAGGCTCGACACCGCCAGCTTGTGGCGCAGCAGCGACTTCGGCGTCATCACGACCAGCGGCTTGCGCACGTCGCGCACCATCTGCCGGCGGATCATGTGGAAATCCTGCGCCGGCGTGGTGGGCACGCAAACCTGCATGTTGTCGAAGGCGCACAGCTGCAGGAAACGCTCCAGCCGCGCCGAGGAGTGCTCGGGGCCCTGGCCTTCGTAGCCATGCGGCAGGAACAGTGCCAGGCCGCACAGGCGGTTCCATTTCGCCTCGCCGGAGCTGATGAACTGGTCGATCACCACCTGCGCGCCGTTGGCGAAGTCGCCGAACTGCGCCTCCCAGATGTTGAGCGTCTCCGGATCGGTGGTCGAGTAGCCATATTCGAAGGCCATCACGGCCTCCTCGCTGAGCAGCGAGTCGATCACCTCGACGTTGGCGCCGTCGCGGATCGTGGCCAGCGGCATGTAGGTATGGCCGTCCTTCTGGTCATGCAGCACGGCATGACGATGAAAGAACGTGCCGCGGCCGGAATCCTGGCCCACCATGCGCATGTTGTAGCCGGCATCGATCAAGGTGGCGTAGGCCAGGTTCTCGGCGAAGCCCCAGTCGGCCGGCAGCTCGCCACCGGCCATCTTGCGGCGGTCGTCGTAGATCTTCGCCACGCGCGCCTGCATGGTGATGTCCGCGGGAATGTCGAGGATCTTGCCGGCCAGCTCCAGCAGCTTCTTCCTTGGCACCGTGGTGTCCACCGGCATCGACAGCCTGCCGCCCAGGTAACGGTTCCAGTCGACGTGCAGGTCGCGCGGCGGCGACGTGTCCAGTTCGGTCATCGCCGCGCCGTCTTCCAGGCGCTTGCGGTAGTCCTCGAACTGCTTCTGCGCATCGCCTTCGGCGAGCACGCCTTCCTTCACCAGCTGCTGCTGGTAGAGGTCGCGCGCGGTCGGCCGCTTGCGGATGACCTGGTACATCACCGGCTGGGTCGCGGACGGCTCGTCCGCCTCGTTGTGGCCGTGGCGGCGATAGCAGACCAGGTCGATCACCACGTCGCGGCGGAACTGCTTGCGGAACGCGTAGGCGAGGCGGGTGGCCTCGATCACGGCGTCGGGGTCGTCGCCGTTCACGTGCAGCACCGGCGCGTTGACCATCTTGGCCAGGTCGGTGCAGTACATCGTGGAGCGCGCGTCCTGCGGGTTGGAGGTGGTGAAGCCGACCTGGTTGTTGACCACGATGTGCAGGCTGCCGCCGATCTTGAAGCCGCGCGCCTGCGACATGTTCAGCAACTCCATGTTCACGCCCTGGCCCGCGAAAGCGGCATCGCCATGGATCAGTACCGCCATGGACATCGTGTGCATGGTGTCGCGCCGGCGCGTCTGCCGCGCCTTGACCGAACCGGTGACCACCGGGTTGACGATTTCCAGGTGCGAGGGGTTGAACGCCAGCGCCACGTGCACGCCGCCCCTGGGCGTCTTCACGTCGGCGGAGAAACCCATGTGGTATTTCACGTCGCCGGAGTGCGCCGGGTCGTCGGGATGCTCGAACTTGCCCTCGAATTCGTCGAACAGGGTCTTCGGCGGCTTGCCGAGGATGTTGACCAGCACGTTGAGGCGGCCGCGGTGGGCCATGCCGATCACCAGCTCCTTGATGCCGTTGTCGCCGGCCGCGCGCACCACGTCGTCGAGCATCGGGATCAGGCTGTCGCCGCCTTCCAGCGAGAAGCGCTTCTGGCCGACGTACTTGGTGTGCAGGTAGCGCTCCAGGCCCTCGGCGGCGGTGAGGCCGTCCAGCACGCGCTGCTTGCCGGCCTTGTCCAGGCCGCTCTGGCCGGCAGCCTGTTCCAGCCGGCTGTAGATCCAGTTGCGCTGCTCGTGGTTGCTGATGTGCATGAACTCGGCGCCGATCGTGCTGGCGTAGGTCTTCTGCAGGCGGGCCAGCAGCTCGCGCAGTTTCAGGCGCTGGCCGCCGCCGGCGTAGTTGCCGGTGTCGAACTCGGTATCCAGGTCCGCGTCGCCGAGGCCATGGAAGGGCAGGCCCAGGTCCGGCGCCGGCATCTTCTCGGCCAGGCCGAGCGGGTCGAGGTTCGCCGCCAGGTGGCCGCGCGAGCGGTAGGCGGTGAGCAGGCGCAACACGCCGGCCTGCTTGCGGGCGTACTCGTCGCTCATGGGGACGGCGGCCGCACCGTTGTGACGCTGCTTCTGCGCCGCCTCGATACGCGCAATGGCCCCGAGGTGGGAGACGTCTCCCGACTCGCGGCCCTTGAATGTCTCGAAGTAGGCGGCCCATTCGGGGGGAACCGAGGCGCTGTCGGCCAACCAGGCGTCGTAAAGCGATTCAACGTAATCGGCGTTGCCGCCAGCGAGTTGGGAGGATTCGAAGAACTCGCGGATCAGATTTGTACTCACGTCACCACCGGCAGGGAAGGGATGCTTGCATTCATCCGTGACGAGGCACATCGTGGTTTTCGGCCGGATTTCAAGCCGGCGGCCCGCCGCCAGCGGATGACTGGGGACAATCCGGTCAATTATAGCCTCGGCCCGCGGCGGAGCGGCAAGCCGTCCACCGCGAAACCCCGCCCCGGCAAGGTGCCGCCGGCGGCGATGCGGGGCCGCTGCGATCGAATACCCCGTTTTCCATGGGGTTTGTCGAAACCCGCGATTTTCGGCGCGTGGCGCGGCAGGCCAGCTGCCGTTCATGCGGAACTAAGCGCTGGCTCAGATATCCAGGGTCTGCAGCGCGCTGGCGCGCTCGGCGCGTTCCCACACTTCATCGAAGTGCTGCTGCAGCGGCGCCTGGCCCGCGCGGTCGTTGCGCGCCGCGCGCCCCTGGGCGCGGTCGGCTTCGGGCAGGAACAGGTAGCCGCCGACGTCGTTGAGCAGCGAGGCGGAAATGCAGGCCAGGTCGGCTTCCTCGACCGGCATGCGGACAAGGATCGTGCTGGAAAGGCGTTGCGCCAGGCCGACGAGGCGATGCTCGCCGCGCAGGGCCGCAGCCGGGTCGTGCAGCAGGATGCGGATCCCGGCGCCGCGGCCCGAGACGGCGATGCGGCGAAGTTCGTCCAGCTCTTCGGCGCTGGCATAGCTGTCTCTGCTCAGGGCCGGCAGGTAGATCGACAGCCGGTGGCGCGTGTCGCGCAGCAGCTGCAGTCGGGCGGCGGCGGCTTCGATACGGCTGCCGACCGGCAGTGCGCCGGTGTCGTGCTGCACCGGCCGCGGGCCGGTCGCGAGCCTTGACAAGGCCATGCGCATGCGGCGGTGGGCCAGCCCGGCATCCTCGAATTCCTCGCCACAGACCTGGAAGCCCTCGCGTTCGTAGAAGCCGATCGCGCCGACCTGGGCGTCCAGTGCCACCTCCGGCCAGCCGAGCGAGCGGGCCCGGGCGATCAGTTCGCGCAGCAGCGCCTTCCCCACGCCCTGGCCGCGCCACGGCGGCAGCACCGCCATGCGGCCGATCTTGTGCGCCGGGGTGAGGCGCCCGCAGCCCACCGGCCGGCCGGCGTCGTCCCGGGCCAGCACGTGCCAGCAGGCGTCGTCGAGGCCATCGCGTTCGCGCGATTCGGGTACGCCCTGTTCCTGGATGAACACCGTGTGGCGCAGGTCGAGCAGGGCCGTGCGCTCATCGTCGCGCGACCACTCCACCGCCGCTACATGGAAGTGCTGCAGTCTCACCGGCGCCGGCGTGCCTTGCGCAGCAGCAGGTGGCCGTCATTGACCAGGGCCAGCAGCAGCGACTGCCCGGTCTCGTCCAGCGTGCCGCTCGCACCCAGTTCGCGCTGTTCGCACAGCTGCTGTGCCAGCTCCGGCGTGGCGGCGTAGGCCTGGCCGCTGGCAAACAGCGTGCAGCTGGCCTTGCCCTTGCTCCACGCCAGCCGCGACCACGGGTGGCGCAGCAGCCGCGCGCCGGCGGCAAGCTGCCGGGCCAGGGCCTCGGCGGCCAGCGGTTTTTCCAGCGGGGCCGGCACCTGTGCGTTGCGATAGCGGGTGATGAAGCGCCCGAACCAGTCCCGCAGCATCACATCGTCCAGTGCCGCGGCGAACGGCAGCGCGAACCGCAGCCGCGCAAGCGCCGCGCGATCGATCTCGCCGGTCGCCGTGGACGGCTTCAGGTCGGGGTCGGTGTAGCGCAGGTCGTCCGGCAGGCGCTCGGCGATATGGTCGGCCAGGTCGCCGGTCAGTTCCGCCTGCGACGGCGCCCGCATGCCGACCGAGAAGGTCATGCACGGACCGCCGAACGCCACCCCGTCGTGCGGCATGTCCGGCGGCAGGTACAACATGTCGCCCGGCTCCAGCAGCCATTCGTGGGTCGGCTCGAAATGCGCCAGCTGCTTCAGCTCGACATCGCGGCGGAATTCCTTCGGCGCCATCGGGTCGTCGCTGATCGCCCAGTGGCGCTGGCCCAGGCCCTGCAGCAGGAACACGTCGTACTGGTCGACATGGGCGCCGACGCCGCCGCCGGGTTCGGCGTAGGAGACCATCACGTCATCCACCCGCCAGCTGGGCAGGAAGCTGAAGTGCTGCAGCAGGCCGGCGACGTCGGCATCCCACTTGTCCACGTCCTGCACCAGCAGGGTCCAGTTGCTGTCGGGGGTCCTGGCGAAGTCGGCCTCGTCCAGCGGGCCGGAATTCAGCTGCCAGCGGTCGTGCTTCTCGTCGTGCACGATCAGCCGCGCCAGCGCGCCCGGTTCGCAGGCCAGCCCGGCCAGGTCGTCCGGCTGCAGCGGCGGCTGAAAGCCGGGGAAGGCGTTGCGGATCAGCAGCGGGCGCTTCTGCCAGTAGTCGCGCAGGAACCGGGCCGGGCTCATGCCTAGCGGGCGCGCATGGCTGCCGCGAACTTCGATCGGGAGTTGCTTGGTGGTTTTCATCCCGCCATTGTAATGGCGCGGGACGGGCTTCGTCTCAGGCCCTGGCCATCAGCTGGAACATATTGTTGGCGCCCAGCGCCAGCACCGCGAGGCCCGCCAGCAGCGCCGCCGCCCGCGCCGGGACCCGGCGCACGAAAAACGCGCCGAACGGGGCGGCCAGCACGCCGCCGATGATCAGGCCCAGCACGGCCGAGGCATGGCTGACGCCGATGGCGAGCATGAAGCTGATGCCGGCGGCGACGCTCACCGTGCATTTCGCCAGGTGCACACTGCCGACCACCGCCCGCGGCGGCAGCCCGCGGGCCAGCAAGGTGGTCACGGTCAGAGCACTCCAGCCGCCGCCGCCGATCGCGTCGGCAAAACCCGCGACCAGCCCGGTTGCCGCGGTGCCGGCGGGAACGTCGTGCCGCTCGCCGGGCGGGTGATGGCGGCGGAACAGCAGGAAGATGCCCATCCCCAGCAGGTATGGCGTCAGCGCCGCGCGCATCCACTCGGCAGGTACGTGGATCGCCACCAGGGTGCCCAGCAGGGCGCCGATCACCCCGGGAATCGCCAGGGCAAGGAACAGCGCGCGCCGGACGTTGCCGGCCAGCAGGTGGCTGATGCCGGAGGCGCCGCAGGTGAAGGCCTCGGCGTAGTGCACGCTGGCGCTGGCCGCCACCGGCGGCATGCCCAGCGCCATCAGCAGCCCGGCCGAGGTCACGCCATAGGCCATCCCCAGCGCCCCGTCGACCAGTTGGGCGACGACGCCGACGGCAATGAACACGAGCAGTTCGTTCACGTGGGTCAGGCCGGTCGGCAGTCGGGGGTGGCCAGTATCGGCTTGCCGGTGGACCGGCCGGAAATGAAGCGCAGGCATAACGACATGCCGACATATGTTTTCACCGGCATGCGCCATTTGCCTAGGATGGCCATCAAGAAGTAAAGACGTCCAAAAGGCCATGTCGTGAACGCTGCCCTGAAACCGACCATCCCGGAATCGACGCTTGACCCCGAGCAGCTGGCCTTGCTGGCCAGGCTGACGAGCGGGTTGTCGCCCGCCGCGCTGTACTGGATCGCCGCCTACTCGGCGGGGCAGGCGGCCCGGCTGCAGGCGCCGTTGCCCGCTGCCGCACCTGCTGCCGCAGCCGGTGAACGCCTGAGCATCGTCTACGGCAGCCAGACCGGCAATGCGCGCCGGGTCGCCGAGCAGCTGGCGGCCAGGGCGGAAGCGGCCGGCCTGCCGGTGCGGCTGTTGCGCGCCGGTGCCTATCCGGTGCGCGAGCTGGCGCAGGAGCGCCACCTGGTGGTGGTGATCAGCAGCCAGGGCGATGGCGACCCGCCGGACGATGCGATCGGCTTTTTCGAATTCATCACCGGCAAGCGGGCGCCGCGGTTGCCGCAGACGAAGTTCGCCGTACTGGGGCTGGGCGATTCCAGCTACCCGAAGTACTGCGCGGTAAGCCGCGTGCTGGACGCGCGCCTGGCGGAGCTCGGCGCCACCCGTTTCGCCGAGCTGGGCGAGGCCGACGTCGACTTCGAGCAGGTGAGCACCCGCTGGGCCGAGCACGCCGTGGAAACCGCCCGCGAGGCGCTGGGCGCATCGGCCGCGCCAGCGCATGCGGTCGCCGCCCTGCATGCGGTCGGTGCCGTACCGCTGGCCCGCTCGCATACCCGCGAGAAGCCGTTTCCGGCGGCCGTGCTGGAGAACCAGCGCATCGTCTCGCGCGGCAGCGAACGCGACGTGCGGCATATCGAGCTGTCGCTGGAAGGCTCCGGCCTGCGCTATGAGGTCGGCGATGCGCTGGGCGTCTGGCCTGAAAACTCGCCGCGACTGGTCGAGCAGTGGCTGACCGAGCTGAAACTCGATGGCGGCGCCGAGATCGAGCATGACGGTCGCCGCCTGCCGCTGTCGCGCTGGCTCGGCCACGAACGCGAACTGACCCGGCTGACCCGCTCGCTGGTGGTGGCCCAGGCCGAGGCCGGTGGCCACGGCGAGTTGACCCGGTTGCTGCAGCCCGCGCACAAGGAGGATTTCGCCGCATTGCTGGCCAGCCACCAGCCGATCGACCTGCTGCGCCGGTTTCCGGCCCGGTGGGAGCCGGCGCAGCTGGTCGCCACGCTGCGGCCGATGACGCCGCGGCTGTATTCGATCGCCTCGAGCCCGCTACTGGTCGGTCCGGACGAAGTGCATCTCACCGTTGCCGTGGTGGAATACACCGCGCACGGAAGCGCCCACGAGGGAGCGGCATCGGCGTTTCTCGCGGCTGCCGGCGACGAGGCGCGGGTGCCGGTGTTCATCGAGCCGAACGAGCGTTTCCGCCTGCCTGCCGACGGCAGCCGCGACGTGATCATGATCGGCCCCGGCACCGGCGTGGCACCCTTCCGCGCCTTCGTGCAGCAGCGCCAGGCCACCGCGGCGAGCGGGCGCAACTGGCTGTTCTTCGGCAACCGCCACTTCCAGCATGACTTCCTCTACCAACTGGAATGGCAGCAGGCGCTGGCCAGCGGGGCGCTGAGCCGGCTGGAGCTGGCGTTCTCGCGCGACGCCAGCCACAAGACCTACGTCCAGCACCGCCTGCGCGAGCACGGCCGCGAGCTTTATGGCTGGTTGCGCGAAGGCGCCCACCTGTACGTCTGCGGCGACTCCGCCCACATGGCGCGCGACGTGCACGAGGCCCTGCTCGACATCGCCGCCCGGCACGGCGGCCTGTCGGCCGAGGATGCCGCCGGCTGGCTCGCCGAGCTGATGCAGCAGGGCCGTTACGCCCGCGATGTCTACTGACCGGACCCACCCGCATGTCTTCATTTGAAACCCTCAAGCAGCAAAGCCGCTACCTCCGCGGCGGTATCGCCGCGGGCCTGGCCGATCCGGTCACCGGCGCGATCAGCGAGGACGACGGCAAGCTGATCAAGTTCCACGGCACCTACCAGCAGGACGACCGCGACCTGCGCGACGAGCGGCGCCGGCAGAAGCTGGAGCCGGCGTACTCGTTCATGGTGCGCGCGCGGCTGGCCGGCGGCGTGATGACGCCGGCGCAGTGGCTGGCGTTCGACGCGATCGCCAGCGACTACGCCTCCAGCGGGCTGCGCATCACCACGCGGCAGACCTTCCAGTGGCACGGCGTGATCAAGCGCAACCTGAAGCCGACCATCGCCGCCATCGACGCGGCCATGGCCAGCACCATCGCCGCCTGCGGCGACATCAACCGCAACGTGGTGTGCAACGTCAATCCGGTCGAGTCGGCGGCGCACGAACTGGCCTATGGCTGGGCGGTGCGCCTGTCCGAGCACCTCAAGCCGAAGACCCGCGCCTACCATGAGATCTGGCTTGACGGCGAAAAGCTGGTCGGCGAGGAGGAGCACGAGCCGCTGTACGGGCCGACCTACCTGCCGCGCAAGTTCAAGATCGGCCTGGCGATCCCGCCGCTCAACGACGCCGACGTGCTGGCCCAGGACCTCGGCCTGATCGCGATCATCGAGCGCGGCGAGCTGCTCGGCTTCAACGTGGCGATCGGCGGCGGCATGGGCGCCAGCCATGGCGATCCGGCCACCTACCCGCGGCTCGCCGACGTGATCGGCTTCGTGCGGCCGGAGCAGTTGCTGGCGCTGGCCGAGGCGGTCATCTCGGTGCAGCGCGACTGGGGCGACCGGCACGAGCGCAAGCACGCGCGGCTGAAGTACACCATCGACACGCGCGGGCTGGACGTGTTCAAGGCCGAGGTGGAAAACCGTCTCGGCCACGCGCTGGAACCGGCGCGGGCGTTCCGTTTCGAGCACAACGGCGACCGCTACGGCTGGGTCCAGGGCCACGCCGGCCGCTGGCACCTGACCCTGCAGGTCGAAGCCGGCCGCCTGCTCGACCGGCCCGGCCAGGCCTGGCTCAGCGGCATGCGCGAGCTGGCCCGGGTGCATACCGGCGACATCCGCCTGACCTGCAACCAGAACCTGGTCATCGCCAACGTGGCGGATGCCGACCGCGCCGCGATCGATGCGATCGTCGGCCGCCACGGCCTGGACGGCTACCGGCGCCACAGCGCGATCCGCCAGCACGCGATCGCCTGCGTGGCGCTGCCGACCTGCGGCCTGGCGATGGCCGAGAGCGAACGCTATCTGCCGACGTTCCTGTCGAAGCTGGAAGCCTCGCTGGAGGGCCATGGCCTGCTCGACGCGCCGATCCTGCTGCGCCTGTCCGGTTGCCCGAACGGCTGCTCGCGCCCCTACCTGGGCGAGATCGCCCTCGTCGGGCGCGCGCCGGGCCGGTACGACCTGCGCCTCGGTGCGGACTTCAGCGGCCAGCGCCTGAACCAGCTCTATCGCGAAAACGTCGACGAGGCGGCGATCCTCGCCGCGCTCGATCCGCTGTTTGCGCGTTACGCCGCCGGCCGCGGCGAAGGCGAGGGCTTCGGCGACTTCCTGTTGCGCGACGGTGTCATCGCGCCGCCGCCACGGCGGATAGCGGCGACGGTGACGGCATGAGCGCCGTGGCGAGCGAGTCGATCGAGCCCACGCCGGCCGCGCTGGCGGCGGCGAACGCGCGGCTTTCGCGCCTCACCGCCGAGCAGCGGGTGGCCTGGGCGTTGCAGCACCTGCCCGGTCCGCACGTGCTGTCGTCCAGCTTCGGTGCGCAGGCGGCGGTATCGCTGCATCTGGTCGCGCAGCAGCAGCCCGACGTGCCGGTGGTGCTGATCGACACCGGCTACCTGTTTCCCGAGACCTACGCCTTCATCGACGAACTCACCGCGCGGCTGGGCCTGAACCTCAAGGTCTACCAGTCGCCGGTCAGCCCCGCCTGGCAGGAGGCCCGCGACGGGCGGTTGTGGGAACAGGGCGTGAGCGGCATCGAGCGCTACAACCAGGTGCGCAAGATCGAGCCGATGCAGCGCGCCCTGGCCGAGCTCGACGCCGGCACCTGGATCGCCGGCCTGCGCCGGCAGCAGTCGCGCAGCCGCGCGGTGATCGACATCCTCGAGCAGCGCCATGGCCGCTGGAAGCTGCACCCGCTGGCCGACTGGACCGACCGCGACGTCGGCCAGTACCTGAGCCGCCATCGCCTGCCCTACCACCCGCTGTGGGAGCAGGGCTACGTCTCCATCGGCGACCGCCATACCAGCCGCCGCTGGGAGCCGGGCATGGAGGCCGAGGACACCCGTTTCTTCGGTCTGAAGCGCGAGTGCGGCTTGCACGGCCTGGCCTGAAGCGCGGTGCGCGATGCCAGCCCTGCGGCGCAAGGCCCGCCGTGCCCGCCGCCGCGGCTTGCCGGTGAAAGTGTGCGCCATGGCGCTGGAACGCGCTGGCGAAGCAGGGGACAATGACGCCTGATATTTTTCCGGACGGGTTGGGCCGGCGGGTCGGGCGACGGCGGCTTCGTCGCGGCGATGCGCCCGCGCGGCGATCGCGTCCAGCACAGAGCTTTAGAGCATGACGGCAACACGAATGGGCGGTAGCGGGCATCCGGTGGCCGTGGCGACGACGCTGCGCATCGCCCCGCTTGCCTTGCTGCTGCTGGCTGGCTGTGCGTCGATCCCCAAGCCGCGGGTGGTGGTGCAGCCGGTGGCCGCCACGGCCACGGCGCCGTCCGCCGAGCCCGCCGCCAGCACCTCGATCGCGGCGATCATCCACGAGCAGATCCTGCGCGGCCACTACGGCGAGGCTGAGCGGGCGCTGCGGGACTATCTCGCGCAGCATCCGGGGGACCGGCAGGCGCAGGCGCTGCTGCGGCAGCTGACGGCCGACCCCAGGCGGATGCTGGGTCCCGTGCGCAGCACCTATGTGGTGCAGCCCGGCGACTCCTACAGCATCCTGGCGGCGCGCTATCTGGGCGATCCGGGCCTGTTCGTGGCGCTGGCCCGCTATAACGGCTCGACCAACCCGTCGCTGCTGCGCGCGGGGGAACGGCTGAAGATGCCGGCGCCCGTCGCCGGCGGGTCGCCGCCGCCGTCCGCACCGGTCGACGCCGCACGCCAGCCGGCCGCGGATGCGGCGGCAGTGGCGGCGGAGTCGCCCGCCGCGAAGGCAGCCGGGCTGCAGCGCCAGGCCACGGCCTTGATGAAGCAGGGCCGGCAGGACCAGGCGCTGGCCCGGCTCGACCAGGCCCTCGCCGTCGATCCGCGGCTCGGGCCCGACGGACCCGCCTCGATCGCGCTGCGCAAGCAGCTGGTGGCCAGCGATCACCAGCGCGCCATCGTGCTGTATCGCGACCAGCATCTGGCCCAGGCGATCGCGCTGTGGGACCGGGTGCTGGCGATCGATCCCGGGTTCGAGCCGGCGATCATCTACCGCGCCCGCGCGAAGGAACTTCAACTGCGGCTGAAGCAGCTCTGACGCAGGCGCCGGTTTGCCCGGTGGCCGTCAGTCACGCCCGCGCGTCGGCCCGCCATCGGGGTCGGCCAGCGGGATGATCACGGTCGGGTGCTCGATGCCCGTCGCCGGCTTGCCGGCCTCGGCGTGGCGGCGGTGGTCGTGGCCGGCTTGCAGCGCGCCGTTCATCAGGTTGAAGGTGGCGAACACGTGTCCCAGCTCATCGCGGCGGGCGAGCCGGATGCGATGGCCGAAGTCGCCGCGCGCGACATGCATCATGGCGCCGGCGAGCAGGTCGAGCCGGCTCAGCAGGCGGCGGGACAGCCAGTAGGCCGCGCCCACCACCGCGAGCAGGGTGGCCAGCAGCACCGCAATGATGACTCCCAGCGTGGTCCTCTGCGCGGCGCGCAGGGGCGCGTCGCCGATGCCAAGGCGCAGCTCCCCCACGGTGGCGGCCTGGTAGTGGATCGGCATGTCGAACAACAGCATCCCGCCCTGGCTGGCGCCGCCGGCGATCCGGCTGCGCTCACCCTGGATGTCGCCGCTGCGCCCGGGTGGCTGCCGCCCCGCCAGTACCGGCATGGGCCGGCCGACCTGGTCCGGCCGGGTGCTGGCGACGACCGCGCCCTGGCGGTCGGCGATGGCGAGGTAGCTGATCTGCCGGTTGTGGGCGAGGTCCTCGACCAGGGCGCGGGTGGCGGCGCGATCCCCGAGCAGCAGGTCCTCGGCCGCCTCGCTGGCGATCAGGTGGCCGAGGGAATGGCCGAAATCGAGGGCCAGCCCGGTGACCGCGACGTTCTGCTTGGCGTAGATGGCGGCCAGCCCCAGCAGCAGGGTCAGGCTGAGCACGCCGCCGAGGATGCCGGACCAGCGAACGCGCAGCGACACGATGCGGCCGCCCAGGGGCTTGGCGAAAAGGCGGTCGTATTCGCGGCGCGCCAGGCGCAGCTGCTCGACGATCTCGGCGCCGCTCTGGTAGCGCGCCTCGCTGGCGGGCGCCAGCAGGGTGCGCACGATGTCGACGAGGATCGTCGGGGTGGCCGGGTCACGCGGCACGATGCCGGGCCGGCGCAGCCGCCGGCGCTCGCGGATCAGCTTCTGCACGTCTTCGGTTTCCCGCCACGGCAGTTTTCCGGTGACCAGCCAGTACAGCACCACGCCCAGCGAAAACAGGTCGCTGCGCGCGTCGGTGGGTTCGCCCCGCAGCTGTTCCGGGGCCATGTAGGCAAGGGTGCCGCCGATTTCCGTGCGCGGACGGTCGGCGGCCGCCTCGTCGCTGCGCTCGGCAATGCCGAAATCGCTGACCTTGACCTGGCTCCAGCCGTCGCCAAGCATGATGTTCTCGGGCTTGATGTCGTGGTGGACGACGCCTTTGGCATGGGCGTGGTCGAGCGCCGCGGAGACCTTCTCGGCCAGGTCGAGGATCACCGTGACCGGGGGCAGGCCTTCGCGCGCGACGCGACTGGCCAGGGTCTCGCCCGACAGGCGCTCCATCGCGATGTAGGCCTGGCCCTGCGCGCTTTCCCCGGCATCGAAGATGGTCAGGATATGCGGGTGCACCAGATGGCCGGCGGCGCGCGCCTCGGCCGCGAACCGCCGGCGCTGGGACGGGTCGGTTTCGGCCTCTCGGCGCAGGCACTTGATCGCCACCTGGCGCTCGATATCCGGGTCGAATCCGGCATAGACCACCGACATGGCGCCCTCGCCGAGCACGCCCTCGATGCGATAGCGGCCTATGGTCCGGGGCAGTTCGCGCTCGCTCATGGCCGGCCGCTCACCACCAGCGCCATGCCAGCCATGCGGCACCGAGCACGAGCAGGCCCAGGGCGAGCCGGCGCAGGCGGAGCCAGCGCGGCTTGCCCTCGCGGGTCAGGAACAGCAGTTCCGCCTGTCCGAGCCGGATGTGGTCGCCGTGCTTGAGCGTCGCCTCGTGGATGCGCTGGTCATTCACGTAGGTGCCGTTGGTGGAAAGCGTGTTCATGATCAGGTAGTGCCCCGGCTGGATGATCAGCCAGCCGTGCGAGGCCGAAACGCTCGGGTCGTTGATCACGATGTCGTTGTCGGCGCCCCGTCCTATCGTCATCCTGCCCGGATGAAGCGGAAACCGCAGCTTTTCCAGGCCCGGGCTGACCCCCTCCAGTACCGGTTCGTGGATGCTCGCCGGGCCGTCCGCGGAGAAGCCTGCGTCGCTGGCGTACTGGCGCAGCGATTCGGTGGAAAACAGTCGGGTCCCCTGCGGACCGGAGGTCTTGCTGCCGATGCGCGGGGGAGGCGTTTGGCCGGTACTGCTCATGAATGTCTCGGGCGTGGATGCAGGTATCCACTATAGCCAACTGGATGGCACGCCGGCGCCGCAGGGCCCGGGGTGCATGGGTTCCGGCGTCGCGGCGGCAGCGCTCAGGCGGCGACCTGGATGGCCGACCGTCGGCTTATGCAGTAGACCGCCGCGGGGGGAAGGTTGAGCAGCGCATTGCCGACGCGGTGGGCGTGCAGGTCCAGCCGTTGCAGCAGGCTGGCCGGCAGCGGGCAGCGCAAGCCGTAGGTGAACTGGTAGAAGCTGCCGTCGCTGGCCAGTTGCCGCTCGAACACCCCTTGCACGATGGCGGCGACCTGGTTCGCCGGCATGGAGAGCATGGGCAGGCCGCTGATCACGGCGCCGGCCCGTTCCTCGCCGAACAGGGAGTCGGTGTTGCCCAGCTGGGCGGCGTCCATGCGCAGGATCGTGGTCTGCGGATAGCGCCGGCTCAGCGCCTCGGCGAACTGCGGGTCCGCTTCGATCAGGGCGAGGCGGTGGGGCAGCACGCCGCGTGCCAGCAGGGCGCGGGTGAGCACGCCGGTGCCCGGGCCCAGCTCGATGACCGGGCCGGCCAGGTCGCTGACGTGCATCGTCATCAGGCGCGCCAGCGCGGGACCCGATGGCGCGACCGCGCCGATGCTGCGCGGATCGCGCAGCCAGGCGCGCATGAAGTCCAGGGTATCGTTCAATGACATGTCTTGGTTTTCGCCGTCGAGCCGGGAGCCCAAGTTAAACGATGCGGCTTAACAAAATGTTTCGTGGCGCGTTCACGGGTGCCGCTGGCCGCCGGCGGCAGGCGCGCCCAGGCGCACCGGCACCTCGACGCTGCACAGGCCGACCTTGCCGGACGACACCTGGTAGAACGCGTCATGCCGATGCCGTTGCGCGTCCAGCAGCGCGGCAAAGGTGGCGCTGTCGGTGCGCAGCACCTGCACCGCGGGCCGCTGCGCCGCCGGCAGGGCCGAGGCCAGCCGCACGGAGCGGATGATCGTGCGCCGGCCCGGATGGCGGTAGAAACCCATCGGGCCGTGGCCACGCGGCAGGCCGGCCAGCAGCGGCATCCCCTCCAGCACCCGTCCGGCGATGGCCAGGTTGCGATCCAGCCGCCGCGGCGCCTGGCCGATCACCGCGTACAGCTCGCTGCCGTTGCCGCTGTCCGCGCCGACATCGCGGCCCACGCCGACGATGCCGTAGCAATGGGCGATCCATTGCGTTCCGCTGGCCGGATCGCGGGCGACCGGGAAACCGTCGGAGAAGCCCACCTCGGGCGCGTAGACGTCGCCGTCGGGGAGCGCCGTCCATGCCAGCTTCGGGTCGATCGGCTGCGTGAATTCCGGCGGCAAGCTGCGGCGGGCCTTGCCCAGCGAGCGCAGCTTGCTCTTGTCGCCGTTGTCGTCGCTGGCCGGGTCGCCCCATTGGGTCACGAAATTGTCCTGCACGCGCACGATCGCCAGCCCGTCGAAATAATGCTGCCGCGCCAGCGTGCGGATGTTCGCCGCATGCAGCGGACTGAAGGCGGGCGCCAGTTCGATCAACACGCGACCGGTCGACAATTGCATCACCAGCAGGTTGTCGGGATCGGGCGTGCGCCATTCGGCGGCACGGGATCGGGCCAGCAACTGCTCCCTGCTGGGCGTGGCCGTGGCGTCCTTGGCAGCCGCCGGTATGGGCGAGACGAAAAGGGCGGCGAGCAGGGCGAGCGCGACGACGGCGCGACGTGGAAGCATGGCATTCCCCTCAATGCGACTGGATCGGCGGGTTGGCAGGTTGGCGGTCGCCATCCTGCGTGGGCGGCGACAGCGACCGGAGCAGGTCGCGCCAGCTGAGGATACCCGCCGGCCGGCCCTCGCTGTCGACGATCGGGATGCACGAGATGGGGTGGCTCAGGAACAGCCCGGCCGCGTCGGCCAGGCTGGCCTGCGGACCCAGCGTGACCGGGTGCCGGCTCATGATCTGGTGCACGCGGCGGTTGAGCGTCGCCACGTCGCGCTCGCCCTCCACCACGCTGCCCAGGAAGGGGCTGAGCGCGCGCAGCAGGTCGCGGTCCGACACCACGCCGACCAGCCGCCCCTCGTCCACCACCAGCAGGTGGTGGAAGTGCAGCGTATCGAAGATATCCCTGACGACCTTCAGCTTGTCGTCCATCTCGACGGTCACCAACCGCCGCGACATGATGTCCTGCACGATCATCGATCACCTCGTGGAACGGATGCTGGTACGCGAGGTCGATCCCCGTTTCCTTCTTTCCCCGCTGCCAGGCGGCGGCCATCGCAAAGGGACGCGAAGCGGTAGCCGACGGCATCCAAACCGGCTCCGCTCCGCATCATCATGGCAGAGCCACGGCCTGTCCATCGCCGCGCGTCCCGCGCCCGCGCCCGCCACGAGCGGCCGCCCATCGCACCTGCCTTGCCGTGTCCGTCGACCGTGTTGCGGGTCGGTGGCTGCCCACCCGTGGAGATGAAGGCAAAGTCTGTACGGTATTGTTTGCTCGTGCATGCGCTCTACCTGCTGATGTGCTCTAGCAAAGCATGTACATCGCAAGGTGGGCCAATGGCCTAGCCGGCACTGCCCTTGGGGATCGGCGCGCTTCGACTGCAGGCCGCGCGACGTCCCATGGCCTTGTTCCAAGCTAAACTCGACCGGAGTCGAAACCAAGAACGGTGACGGGGGGACCGCCAATGACGCCGGAAGCACGTGCGCGGGAAAAGATCGACCGAAAATTGCAGGACGCAGGCTGGGAAATCCAGGACATGTCGTCGATCAACCTGGGTGCGGCCAGCGGCATCGCGGTACGCGAATACCCGACCGACACCGGTCCGGCCGACTACCTGCTGTTTGTCGACCGCCAGCCGGTGGGCGTGATCGAGGCCAAGCGGGACGAGGTCGGCGAGAACCTCACCGTGCACGAAGCGCAGACCGAGCGCTACGCCACCTCCCAGCTCAAATGGCGCAAGGACAACGCGCCGTTGCGCTTCCTGTACGAAAGCACCGGCCAGATCATCCACTTCACCGACGCCGGCGACCCGCGCCCACGAGCTCGCGAGGTGTTTCATTTCTACCAGCCCCGCACGCTGGCCGAATGGGCGGCCCAGCCCGACACCCTGCGTCAGCGGCTGGCGACGCAGATGCCGCCGCTGCCGACGGAAAACCTGCGCGATTGCCAGATCGGTGCCGTCACCGGCCTCGAAAAGTCGCTGGCGATGGCCAAACCGCGCGCACTCGTGCATATGGCCACCGGCGCCGGCAAGACCTTCACCGCGATCACCTCGGTCTACCGGTTGCTGAAGTTCGGCGGGGCCAAGCGCATCCTGTTTCTGGTCGATACGCGCAACCTCGGCAAGCAGGCGCATCAGGAGTTCATGGCCTACACGCCGCCGGACGACGGCCGCAAGTTCACCGAGCTGTACAACGTGCAGCGCCTGGCCTCCAGCCGCATCGATCCGCACGCGCAGGTGTGCATCAGCACCATCCAGCGCATGTATTCGATTCTCTCGGGCGAGGTCATCGACGACTCCGCCGAGGACATCTCGCTGGCCGAGCTGCCGCCCGGCACCAAGCCGGCGCGCGAGGTCCGCTACAACCCCGCGGTGCCGATCGAGACCTTCGACTTCATCATCATCGACGAGTGCCACCGCAGCATCTACAACCTGTGGAAGCAGGTGCTGGACTACTTCGACGCCTTCCTCATCGGCCTCACCGCCACGCCCGACAAGCGCACCTACGGCTTCTTCAACGAGAACGTGGTGGCCGAGTACAGCTACGAGCAGTCGGTGATCGACGGCGTCAACGTGGGTTACGACGTCTACGAGATCGAAACCCAGATCACCAAGGCCGGTGCCGAAGTGAAGGCGAAGGAGTGGGTGGACCACCGCCACCGCGAAACCCGCGCCAAGCGCTGGGCCGAGACGGAAGAGGACACCGACTACACCGGCAAGGAGCTGGACCGCTCCGTGGTCAACCCCAGCCAGATCCGCGCCGTGATCCAGGCGATGAAGAGCGCGGTGGAAAACGCCCTGTTCCCCCACCGGAAGGAAGTGCCCAAGACCCTGATCTTCGCCAAGACCGACAGCCACGCCGACGACATCATCCAGATCGTGCGCGAGGTCTACGGCGAGGGCAACGCGTTCTGCAAGAAGGTCACCTACCGGGCAGGAACCGATACCAGCACCGGCAAGTCGGTACCGGGGGACGACCCGGACACCGTGCTCTCCAACTTCCGCAACGACTACCACCCGCGCATCGCCGTCACCGTGGACATGATCGCCACCGGCACCGACGTGAAGCCGCTGGAAGTGCTGCTGTTCATGCGCGACGTGCGCTCCAAGGGCTACTACGAGCAGATGAAGGGCCGCGGCGTGCGCAGCCTGGACGTCGAATCGCTGAAAAAGGTCAGCGGCAGCGCCGACAGCGCCAAGACCCGCTTCGTGCTGATCGACGCGGTGGGCGTGGAGAAGTCCCTCAAGACCGAAAGCCGCCCGCTGGAGAAGAAGCCCGGCGCCAGCCTGGAGCAGCTGCTCAAGAGCATCGCCGTCGGCGGTCGCGACGAGGACACCGTGCTCAGCCTCGGCAATCGCCTGGTGCGCCTGGCCAAGCAGCTGGACGACAAGGCGCAGGCGCGCATCACCCAGGTGGCACGGGGACTGAGCCTGCGCGAGCTGGCCCGCGGCCTGATCGAAGCGGTGGACCCGGATCGCGTAGTGGCCGATGCGCTGGACGCCGCCAAAGCCGCCGGCATCACCCGCAACGAGGACACCCTCACCCCGGGCGAACGCGATGCCGCCCGCGAGCGGCGCATCGCCGCTGCCTGCCAGCCGTTCGACGACCCGGCCCTGCGCGACATGCTGGAAACCGCGCGCCGCGAACACGAGCAGCTGATCGACCACCTCAACCTCGATCAGGTCACCTTTTCGGGCTTTGGCGCGCAGGCCGAGGCCAAGGCGCAGGCCGCCGTGCAGGCCTTTGCCGACTACCTCCACCAGCACAAGGACGAGATCGCCGCGCTGGGCTTCTTCTACGCCCAGCCCTACCAGCGCCGCCCGCTCACCTTCGCCATGATCGAAGACCTGCACGAAGCGTTGAGCCGCCCGCCGCTGATGCTGACCACCGAACGCCTGTGGTCCGCCTACGCCCGCGTGCAGGCCAGCAAGGTCAAGGGCGCCGACACCCGCCGCCAGCTCACCGACCTGGTGGCGCTGGTGCGCTTCGCGCTGGGGATGGACGACGAACTCAAGCCCTTCGCCGACAGCGTGGACAAGCGTTTCCAGGCCTGGATCTTCCGGCACAATGCGCAGCGCGCCACGTCGTTCACCCCCGAACAGACCGAGTGGCTGCGGCTGATCAAGGACCACATCGCGTCCAGCTGCGCCATCAGCCGCGAGGATTTCGACTACGCCCAGCTCGCCGCCAAGGGCGGGCTGCAGAAGGCGTGGCAGGTATTTGGCGAGCAGCTCGATGGGCTGCTGGCGGAAATGAATGAGGAGTTGGTGGCTTGAGTGAGTTGGCAGTAGGAGACGTCAAGAAAATCCCGGCGTCATGGGAAGTCGCTGCAATAGACGAAGTTGCGTCGATCAACCCAAAGCTCGTTGAATCCATCGATGACTCTGATCAGGTTCATTTCGTGCCTATGGCCGCTGTTGCAGAAGACTTTGGCGGCATAGACGTATCTGCTACTCGCCCTTACGGCGAAGTGCGAAAGGGCTACACCTACTTTGCATCGCAAGATGTTCTGTTCGCCAAGATCACTCCATGTATGGAGAACGGCAAAGGAGCGCTCGTCCCCAGACTGGAGCACATTCACGCTTTCGGCTCGACCGAATTTCACGTTCTCCGCTCGCATGGAGCCGTGAGGCCTAAGTGGCTGGCTAGTTACCTGTCTCAGCCTGACTTTCGTAAAGCCGCTCGGCACAACATGACGGGAACCGCGGGACAGCTACGTGTACCCACGAAGTGGCTGTCGGCTTCAAGGCTGCCGGTTCCGCCCTTGGCAGAACAAGACCGCATCGTCGAAAAGCTCGAAGAACTCCTGTCCGACCTCGACGCCGGCGTGGCCGAACTGAAGGCAGCGCAGCGCAAGCTGGCGCAGTACCGCCAGTCGCTGCTGAAGGCCGCCGTGGAAGGCGCCCTCACCGCCGACTGGCGCGCCGCCCGCGCCCGCTCCGGCGAACCCCAGGAAACCGGCGCCGACCTGCTCCAACGCATCCTCACCGAACG
>JAGWIC010000063.1 GCA_028866435.1 Lysobacteraceae bacterium
CGGATGATCGCTCGGCACGCGATCCTCCACGGACACATACGAGAACATGCCAAGCTGCTGGACGTCGGGACTGCGCATCGGTCGAACGCTCTACGATTGAGGAAAACTATGACCACGACGACGCACCGTAGTTTCTCAACAGCCTGCTAGGGTTGTATGCCGGGAGCGCATTACATGACAGACGAGTCGTTACCGTTCTTCAGGATACTCGCAGGCAGCAGGCCTTTCGAAAATTATCTTTCGAGAACGTTCCAGGCCTGCTTCACTCAATCCCCGGCGTTTGCTAATTCGGCACTATCATTGCTATGGGATAAATGTCGACTGAAAGGAGACCCGCCGGACGCCACAGCGTGGGTCTGCGACTATCAGCCAGCAACACCTAATGGCGGAAAAATTCGACCTGATCTCCGTTTGCGACCTTCCGCGGACAACGTTGATGGGGCGCAACATAAACCAATTTTCATTGAAAGCAAGGTTGGTGCCCGCCTCGGCGAAAAGCAACTTAAGAACTACATCGATTCTGGTACGGAGATACTTGTTGCGGTAACAAAGAACTGGCCCGAGGTTCCGCGCACAAGGCTAGAAACGTTAAAGGTTAATCACCTTCGGTGGCAGGACGTTTCACGCGCTCTCTCGTCTACGTCAGGACACCGAGGAAAAGATAAATTTTTGTGCGATGCATTCTTGGAATTTTTGGAGTACAGCAACATGGCCTACCGTGAGGACATCACACTTCGCCAGCTTGAAGATGTGCGACGCCTGTTATCCAAAATTTCTTATCCAGGGAGAGGTTTCATCGTCCCAGGAGTGAGTTTTGCGTCTGCAAACTCGTGTCTTTCGCTTCTTCAGGATGCTCGCCGCATAGCGTATGAGACGATGCCAACAAAGCCTACGGAGGTTGCGAATTGGGGACCCGGCTACTTCCATGTTCCAAGTGGAGATGATCCCGCTAGCATCGATTTGCACGCTCTCGGATTCGAAATGTATCCGAAAGGTAAAGGTCAGTACTCCAAAATTCATCTTCTCTGCGCATTATATTTTTCCGCAAAAAAAAAAAAATGACATTTACTGGAAAGTAGCACTTTATGGGTCCACAGTTAATGAAAATCAAAATTGCGAACTTACGTATTCAGTTAATAAATTCATGTCGTCCAAAGGACTCGACGCAGAGCTATTGGCCAAATCAATTTGCGATGCAATAGAAAAATGGAAGCCGTTCTGATTGCCGCTCCAATGAAACCGCCCTGCAAAGCGGACATCAGCACAGCGCCGAACGCGAGGCTTGCGTTTGAGCTTCCATCTCACGTCAAATGGAATACCTCCATCCAGCAAATCGGTCAGATGTCCACGCACTCGAATGTCGAAGAGCCCTTCACACCTGCCCACTTGATCCCAGATACCCGGATCGCTCACCAAACGTTCCACAATTCGAGGCAATTCGATTTGACGTTGTGCCTGATCGATGCCACGAATCCGCGACGCATCGATCGTCACCATCCCGTCGTTGCCGAATCCGAGTCGCTCATGCCATCCCCTCGCGGACTGGAGCCGGGCAAGCGATTCAACGGAAGCCGGCTCCGGCAGGCCATCGTCCCATGCCTGCCAAAGCCTGGCCACGGGAATTCGCGCACGCCCAGCATGCCCGCTTACCGTGTCCAGCCGCCGCATCCGCGTCGGCGGCAACCAGTGCCAGTGCCTGCCAATGGATGCGCGCAACGATTCGCGCAGCCGCCAGCCGGCAGCCCGGTTGAAATAACCGATCACCTGCGGCTGGAGCGGATCGCACAGTACCGAGAAGCGCCACTCCATCGGCGAGAAGTCGTCCATGCCAAGCCCATCGTGCAGGCGGGCAAGCAGGCCCGGATCGTCGCTGATGACGATGGGCAGACTGGTCATCGCGCCGTCGTCGTCGCCCCTCCGATCAGCACGTGCTCGACTTGTACCCGTGGCGGTAAAAGCAGGCGGCGAGACATCAGCGGGATGCCCCGTCTGGCGTGGCACCGGCATCGAGCAGCAAGTCGGCTTCGATGAGCCGGCCATGCCGCCCCCGCAGTGGCGTTTCGCGTTTCCGGCAGATATGCAGCCATGCAGGCGGCTCGCATGCCTGCGACGGCGAGTACGCGATGTGGAACAGGAAACAGCACTCCGCACGCGCGCGCAACACATCGATCAGGCTTGGCTCTGCCATCAACCGCTCGACGAGCGTGGCTATCCGTGCAGGTGAATCCGTATCCAGTCCCGAGACATCCAGCGCGACCGCCCCATCGCATGGCGACCAGTACCCGCGCTGCCGTGCAAGTTGACCCGGATGTGCTGCGGCCACACGCTGTGGCATGGCACGGCGATGACTGAACCACGTGTGCGTCAACGGAATGGATAGGCCACCTTCTGCTCCGGCGGCATAACGGATTTCAGTTTTTTCAGGGGCGGATACCATCTCCCAGCCAGTGCCGAGATGTGGAATCAGCTTTTTCGCATAGCGCTTGCCGCCAGATGCGTTGAATATGCAGCGGAGTTCGATGCGGACCGGATCATCGAAGTAGCCGGCCAACCACATGCCCGGGTTGTCCCACCATTCGCCATGGCCGCGCAGAAGGGCACGCAATAATGGCGCGTCCGTTCCAATGAACAGGGGCATGCCATAGAGCACATTTCGGCTCGGTTCGAACAGAATGAGATCGACAGTCAGCAACATGAAAGGGCAGCCCCGGGTGATGGCGCAAGGCTAGGCGACGCCAGCGACATCTCCTGTCGTTTCGGGCAAACATGCTTGATCCACATATTGCAGGAAGCGGACCCATGCAGGCAGACGATCCCTCGCTACAGGTCGCGCAATGGTTCCGCGAGGCGGAGTCCGTCGTCATACTGACCGGCGCCGGCATGTCGGCCGAGAGCGGTATCCCCACCTTCCGCGATGCGCAGAACGGCCTGTGGTCGCAGTTTGACCCGTTGCGACTGGCTTCGGCAGCAGCATACCGGGACGACAAGGCGCTGGTCTGGGGCTGGTATGTATGGCGGATGGCGATGGTTCGGCAGGCGCAACCTCACGCGGGGCATCGCGCACTCGCACAGCTGGCAGCGCTCAAGCCGGGCATGACGGTGGTGACGCAGAATGTCGATGATCTGCACGAGCGTGCCGGCAGCGCGGACGCCATCCATCTGCACGGCAACCTGTTCGCTTCGCGTTGCTTCGCCTGCGCGAGGCCGGCGGGAGACGTGGGCATACCCACCTGTGCTGTCAGTGAACCCACATTGCGGCTGCCGCCGCCCCGTTGCACGCATTGCGACGGCCACATCCGGCCCGGCGTCGTGTGGTTCGGCGAGCCGCTGCCGGAGACGTCATGGCAACAGGCTGTGGAGCGCGCGCATGGCTGCGATCTGCTGCTGGCAGTGGGCACCTCGGGCGTGGTGTATCCCGCAGCTTCCCTTCCCGGCATAGCCAGGGCACGCGGCGCACGGGTGGTGGAGATCAATCCGGTGGCCACCGACCTGTCGTGCAAGGCAGACGCGGTTTGGCGCACGACTGCAGGCGAGGGCCTGTCGAAGTTGTTTGCCGCACTCACCACCGAGTGAGGAAACCCCTCATTCGCCGTAGCACCGTGCCAGCGCCGCGAATTCCGCAGCCATCTCCCGGCGCAGTTTCACCGGCTTGATGACTTCCACTTCCGCTCCGAAACTGCGCAGCCACCAGCGCAGCTGCCCCGTGTCGGCGACGGTGGCGCGCAGGCGCAGATGGCCACGATCGCCTATCGGCGAGAGGGTCTGGTCCGCCGCCAGTCGGCGCTCGCCCAGCTGGTGGGCCAGCCAGCTCGACACATGAAGTTCGAGACGGATGTCGCCTCCGTTGGGCCGCTCGAACGCGTGCTGCTCGCGTACGTAACGATCGAGCTCGAAACCGTCCGGCACGATGCCGGGTTCATCCAGCGGCTTGGCGTTGGACATGCGATGCAGTGCGAAGATGCACGGATCGGGATAGTCCCTGGCCGTACCCACCAGATAGAGCACCTCGCCATGCAGCACGAGCCCTAACGGGTTCATCGGATAGCGCTTGGGGCGTTCGCTCTCGACGGCGCGGTAGCTCACCTCGAAGCGCCGGTTGCTCAACAGCGACTCGTAAACCACTTCCGCGACGTCGGCCGCCACATCCGGCGACAGCAGCGGCTGTGTCTGCGGTACCACCGCGATCCTGCTCGACCAGCGGCCGACCGCCGACGCCTTCAGGTCGTTCAGCGCATGCCGCGCGGCATTGAACTGCGGCTCCAGCGTGGTCATCAGCCGCCGTGGCAGCAGCGGCGTCAGGTAGCGCGCCACCAGTTCGTAGGTCAACGCGGTGGCCGGATCCAGGCCGGGGAGCGTCATCTGTGGAGCCTGGTGCATCCAGTGCCAGCACGACGGACGCGCCCCGCTGCTGGTGATCGGGAACATGGCCGACAGCTTGTTCAGGTCGCGCTCCACGCTGCGCCTGTCGATCTCGAACTCAAGGTCACGCAATTTCGCGTGCAGATCTGCGACGGTGATGCCCGTGGCGTGCCGGGGGACGAGTTCAAGCATCTTGATGTAGCGCATGACCGTTTCGCTCACGACCCTCTCCTCGATATCGGACGCATGGCATGCGGATGGCCGGGTGCGGCGGCGCCCGGTTCCCTGCGCCAGGCCAGCCATCTTCGGCATTGCCTGCGCAAGGCTCGAAACCATCTTCGCATGGCGGGCGACACATCGTGTCGCTTCATCGATGCATCCTGGCTCTGTATTCGGGACCGACGGCTGCACGCCAAACGACCCACGACAACAGGAGATTTCCGCGTGACTCCCGAGCTTGACCATGCCTTGTGCGCACGCCACCCGAAAATCCTTGCGGCTCGCAAGACAGCGGAATCCGTGTGCCCGATGGGTTGGGGAATCGCCACGGGAGACGGGTGGTATCAGCTGATCGACGCACTCTGCACGGCATTGCAGCGGGAAACCGATGGGAACGGGGCACCTCAGGTGGTGGCCATCCAGGTCAAGGAGAAACTGGGCGGCCTGCGCTTCCACGTCAGGGAAGCTTCCGAACGCCAGCGGGCCATGATCGATGCGGCCATCGAGCTTTCGTTGCACATCTGCGAGAGCTGCGGGTCGTCAGGACGCCTTGGCCACTTCATCGATGGCGGCGTCGCAACCCGTTGCAGCCGACATGCCACGGGCGGGTTCGTCAGCGGATGGATCGAGCCTGAAGCATGGACAGATCATGATCGGCCGTGGTCCGCCAGATGAGATCGACCAGGGCGGGCAGTTTGCTCCGCATCCGGTTGATTTTCAGCACATGGGCGCCGTATCGGGTCATTGCCGAAGCCCGGCACCGTCTTCATCGCCGTCGGCGCCGCCCACCTGGCCGGCCCGGACAGCGTGCGGGCCCAGCTGCGCAAGCTCGGCATCCAGGCCGTCCGCGAATGATCCATTCCCCGTAGGAGCGCACCCTGTGCGCGATGCTTTTGTCCGGGCGTCCCGGCGAAGAGCATCGCGCACAGGGTACGCTCCTACAAGAACGGGGCGCTTTCTGGCACCATCGTCCGGTTATCCGCGCCTCGCGCGCGCCATCGAATCGACGTAAGCCATGATCCTGCAAGCCAATTACGAACAGATCCCGCTGAAGGAGTACGCCGAGCGGGCCTACCTCGACTATTCGATGTACGTGGTGCTGGACCGCGCCCTGCCCTTCGTCGGCGACGGCCTGAAGCCGGTGCAGCGGCGCATCATCTACGCGATGAGCGAGCTGGGGCTGGCCGCCACCGCCAAGCCGAAGAAGTCGGCGCGCACCATCGGCGACGTGATCGGCAAGTTCCATCCGCACGGCGACTCGTCGTGCTACGAGGCGATGGTGCTGATGGCGCAGCCGTTCTCGTACCGCTACCCGCTGGTGGACGGCCAGGGCAACTTCGGCTCGCCGGACGACCCCAAGAGCTTCGCCGCGATGCGCTACACCGAGTCGAAGCTGAGCCCGATCGCCGAGGCGCTGCTGGGCGAGCTGGGCCAGGGCACGGTGGACTGGGTGCCGAACTTCGACGGTACGCTGGAAGAACCCTCGTGGCTGCCCGCGCGCGTGCCGCACGTGCTGCTGAATGGCTCGATGGGCATCGCCGTGGGCATGGCCACCGACATCCCGCCGCACAACCTGCGCGAGCTGGCCAGCGCCTGCATCCGCCTGCTGGACGATCCGGACGCGACCGTCGCCGACCTGTGCGAGCACGTGCGCGGACCGGACTACCCGACCGAGGCCGAGATCATCACCCCGCGCGCCGACCTGCTGGCGATGTACCAGTCGGGCGGCGGCTCGGTGCGCGCCCGCGCGGTATATCGGCGCGAGGAAGCCAACATCGTGATCACCGCGCTGCCGCACCAGGTCAGCCCGTCGAAGATCCTCGAGCAGATCGCCGCGCAGATGCGCGCCAAGAAGCTGCCGATGATCGAGGACCTGCGCGACGAGTCCGACCACGAGAACCCGATCCGGCTGGTGATCGTGCCGCGCTCCAGCCGCGTCGACGCCGACGAGACCATGCAGCACCTGTTCGCCACCACCGACCTGGAAAAGAGCTTCCGCATCAACCTCAACATGATCGGCCTGGACGGCCGGCCGCAGGTGAAGGATCTCAAGCGCATCCTCAGCGAGTGGCTGAACTTCCGCACCAGCACGGTCACCCGGCGGCTGGAGCATCGGCTGGCCAAGGTCGAGCGCCGCCTGCACCTGCTCGAAGGCCTGCGCATCGCCTACCTCAACCTCGATGAAGTCATTCGCATCGTGCGCACCGAGGACGAGCCCAAGGCCGTGCTGATGGCGCGCTTCCGGCTCAGCGAGGAGCAGACCGACTACATCCTGGAAACCCGCCTGCGCCAGCTGGCGCGGCTGGAGGAGATGAAGATCACCGCCGAGGCGGATCAGCTGGAAGAGGAGCGCGCGCGCATCAACGTGCTGCTGAAGTCGCCGGCCAAGCTGAAGGGCCTGCTCAAGGACGAACTGCGCGCCGACGCCGCCAAATTCGGCGACGACCGCCGCTCGCCGCTGGTCGAACGCGAAGTGGCGCAGGCGCTGGACGAAAGCGCGCTGGTCGCCAGCGAGCCGGTCACCGTGGTGCTGAGCCAGAAGGGCTGGGCGCGCGCGGCCAAGGGCCACGACATCGACGCCGAAGCGCTGAACTACCGCGAGGGGGATGGCCTGCTGGCCGTGGTCAAGGCGCGCACCACCCAGCAGGTGGCCTTCATCGATTCCACCGGTCGCAGCTACTCGACGCCGGCGCACACCCTGCCCTCGGCGCGCGGCAACGGCGAACCGCTGACCGGCCGCTTCAGTCCCGCCGCCGGCGCCAGCTTCGACGCGCTGGTCGCCGGCGACAACGACACCCGGCTGATCCTCGCCAGCGACTTCGGCTACGGCTTCGTCAGCCGCTTCGAATCGCTCACCGGGCGCAACAAGGCCGGCAAGCAGATCATCTCGCTCGGCGACGGCGCGAAAGTGCTGGCGCCGCGGATCAGCGCCGATCCGGCGCGCGACCGCATCGTGGTGGTCACCTCCGAAGGCCACCTGCTGATGTTCTCGGTGGCCGAGCTGCCCGAGCTGGACAAGGGCAAGGGCAACAAGCTGATCGAGATCCCGAAGAAGCAGCTGGCCGAGGGCGAACGCGTGGCCGGCGTGGCGGTGGTCGCCGAAGGCAAGGGCGAGATCACCCTGTACGCCGGCCAGCGCAAGCTCACCCTGAAGTGGGCCGACCTGGTCGAATACGGCGGCAACCGCGCCGGTCGCGGCGGCGTGCTGCCGCGCGGCCTGCGCCGGGTGGAACGGATCGAGACCACCGGCTGACCCGGCGCGGAAGGAACTTCCTTCCACGCGATGTTTCCAAGTCGGGCGCGTTGTCCCCTGTGCACGCGATGCAGCCTTGCGCGTTTGCAACGGCATACCCCCGGAGATGTGGAACATGAAACGGCTCATCGGTGTCATCGCAGGCAGCCTGCTGGTCGGTTCGGTGTGGGCGCAGAGCGCCAGCGCGCCGCTGAACCTCAAGCTGCCGGCCGGCGACCTGCCCGCCAGCAGCGCCAGCACGGCTGCCGCCGCCAGCCGGCCGACCTCGGCCGCGTCCATCGCCAAGCCGGCGCCCGGCGTGTACTACGGCGATACCAGCGGCCGCATGGGCAACGCCGAGCAGGACACGGCCTCCGCCCAGGCCTGCGACGACTCCACCTACAACCAGCCGCAGGTACACGGCAGCGTGGGCATGGGCGTGGTCGGCGGCAGCCACATGAGCGGCAGCTACCAGACCGGCGCGGTCGACATCACCAAGAACCTCGGCGACTGCGACCATCCCACCGGCGCGGTCAGCTTCTCGATCGGCGTGGGCAACGGCGACTTCCACGGCCGCGGCCACCGCTGGTAAAGCCGGTGCCGCGGACGACACGCGGCGGATGAATGCGGCGCGACGCTAAAGCCGCGTATACGACCACGACTGCATGCGCCCGTCCTGGTACGGCATCACCCCGTGGAACGGCCGCGGATCGGCATCGAACACCAGCGGCAGGAAATGGCGATCGCCCTCCCACATCGGCAGTTCCATCAACCTGTCGCGGGCGACCCACTCCAGGCTGCCCTCGGCGTTGCTGGTCAGCGGCCGGCCACTGAACCGCTCGATCACGAAAATGAAGCCCAGCCAGTGTTCGCCCTGCTTGCCGAAGCCGGGCCAGTTCAGCGTGCCGCGCAACTGCATCGATTCGCAGCCGATGCCGGCTTCCTCGAAAATTTCCCGTCGCATGCAGCTGGCGATGTCCTCGCCCGGCTCCATCTTGCCGCCGAGGCCGTTGTACTTGCCCAGGTGCTGGTCGTCCGCGCGCGCGTTGCGATGGATCATCAGGACCTCGCGGCGGTCGGGCGAGAGCACATAGCCCAGGGTGGCGACGATCGGGGTGTAAGGCATGGACGAATCCGGCGAAAAGCCCGAGTTTAGCGGCACCGTCCACGGTGCGCAGGGTGAATTCCCCCGCACGGGCTTGCGCCGCGGGGGGCCGCCCGGCGACCATCGCGGCATGCGTTCGACCGTCACCCGCCGCCCCTGTCCACGCCGCCATCGCCCACTATGGCGCTGGCTGCTGGCGCTGAGCGTGCTCGGCGGCGCCTCGGCCTGCGCGTCGTCGAACCAGCCACTGGACCAGGGCGTGGTCGCCTTTGCCGGGCAGAATTACCGCTACGTGCACGTCGACCTGAAACACCAGCAACTGAACCTGTTCTGGCGCGATCCGCAAAGCGGCCGGCCGTTCGGCAGCATCGAGGCCCTGCGCCAGTGGGGCGAGGCGCGGCATGAGAAGTTGCTGTTCGCCGCCAACGCCGGCATCTACGACCAGCATTTCGCCCCGTTGGGGCTGTACGTGGAGAACGGCAAGACCCTGGTACCGCTGAACCTGGCCCACGGCAACCCGGCTTCGGGCAATTTCTCGCTGCTGCCCAACGGCGTGTTCGCGATCTATCCGGACGGGCACGCCGCGGTACGCACCAGCCGCGCCTTCAAGGCCGACGGCAAGTCCGTCCGGTGGGCCACCCAGTCCGGCCCGATGCTGCTGGTCGAGGGCCGGCTCAATGGCCAGTTCGTCGCCGACTCGGCCAGCCTGAAATGGCGCAGCGGCGTCTGCGCCAGGACACCGACCGACGTGTATTTCGCGGTGAGCGAGGCGCCGGTGAATTTCCATACCTTCGCCCAGCTGTTCCGCGACCGGTTCGGCTGCCGCGACGCGTTGTACCTGGATGGCAGCATTTCGCAGTTGTACGTCGACGGCGCGGGCTATGCCGGCGCACCGGCGTTCCTGGTCAAACCCTATGCCGGCATCTTCGCCGTATTCGGCAAACCCTGACCACCGCGCGCACAAGGCCTTCCATGACGCTTCGACCCTGGCGCCTGCTGCGCACCACCGCGTTGAGCCTGCTGGCCGTGCTGCTGGCCGCCATCCTCGCTGCGTGGTGGCTGCTGGCCGGCAGTCGCGCGCAACTGGACGGCACCGTGCAGCTGACGGGCCTGGCCGCGCCGGTCGGCATCAGTCGCGACGCACTGGGCACGGTCACGATCGACGGGAAAAACCGCAACGACATCAGCTACGCGCTGGGCTATGTCCATGCGCAGGAACGCTATTTCGAGATGGATCTGATGCGCCGCCTGGCGGCCGGCGAGCTGGCCGCCCTGGTCGGGCCGGCCGCGCTACCGGTCGATCTCAACCATCGACGCCATCGGCTGCGCGCCGTGGCCCAGGCCGCCTGCGCGCAACTGCCGCCGGCGCAGCAGCTCACGCTCGACCGCTACCGTGATGGCGTCAACGCCGGTCTCGCCCACCTGCGCGTGCGGCCCTGGGAATACCTGCTGCTGGGCAGCCAGCCGCGGCCATGGCGCTGCGAAGACAGCCTCCTGGTCATCGCCGCGATGTATCTGGACCTGAACAGCGACGGGCGCAACGAACGCGAGCTGCACATCGCCGAAATGCGCGCGGTACTGCCCGGCGCACTGGTCGATTTCCTGCTCGCGCCCGACCCCAACTGGGAGGCACCGCTGGCCGGCCAGTTGTCCCCTGCCCCGGTGATTCCGACGGCCCAGGTGTTCAGCCTGCGCCGGCAGGTCGCCGCACCGGTCTCGGCCCGGGTGCTTGCCGCGGTGGCCCCGGCGCTGGACGAGGCGCGCCCGGGCAGCAACAGTTTCGCCGTGGGCGGCGCGCTGACCGGTACCGGCGCGGCGATGCTGGCCAACGACATGCACCTGGGCCTGCGCGTGCCCAATGTGTGGTTCCGCACGCGCCTGCGCTATCCCGACCCGACCGCACCGGGCGGCGAGCGCGACGTCAACGGCGTCAGCCTGCCCGGCACGCCGGCGGTGGTGGTGGGCTCGAACGGCCAGATCGCGTGGGGTTTCACCAACAGCTACGGCGACTGGGCCGACTGGGTACGCGTGCAGCGCGATCCGGCCCACCCGCAGCGCTACAAGGTGCCCGAAGGCTGGGCCACGATCGCGCGTCATGACGAACGCATCCGGGTCAAGGGCAGGCCCGACGTGATCCTGGCGGTGGAAGACACCCGCTGGGGGCCGCTCATGGGCAAGGATGTCGACGGCACGCCGCTGGCGCTGGACTGGATTGCCCACTACCCGCGCAGCTACAACCTGGCCCTGATGCAGCTCGAGCGCACAACGGACGTGGCCAGCGCGTTGAACCTGGCGGCCACCTTCGGCATGCCGCCACAGAACCTGCTGGTCGCCGACAGCGCCGGTCAGCTGGGCTGGACCATCGCCGGCAACGCCATCCCGCGGCGCGGCAGCGCCGATCCGCTGCTGCCCTACGATGGCGCCCGTACCGCCGACGGCTGGCAGGGCTGGGCCTCCGCCGCGCGCTATCCGCGCATCGAGGACCCCGCCGACGACCGGCTGTGGACGGCCAACAACCGCACCGTCGACGGCGCCGCACTGGCCCTGCTCGGCAATGGCGGCCATGACCTGGGCGCCCGCGCGCGGCAGATCCGCGACGACCTGCGCGGGCGCACCCGTTTCACCCCGGTCGACCTGCTCGACATCCAGCTGGACGACCGCGCCCTGCTGCTGGCGCGCTGGCAACACCTGTTGCAGCAGACCCTGATCGGCGCGCGCGATCCGGCCCTGCGGCAGATGCGCCGGCTCACCCGCGACTGGCATGGCCGCGCCGATGTCGACAGCGTCGATTACCGGCTGGTGCGCGCCTTCCGCGACCAGGTCAGCACCATGGTGCTGGCGCCGTTCGCGGCGCGCGTGCAACAGCGCCACGGCGATTTCAGCTGGCCGGGCCAGAACAGCGCCGAAGCGGCGGTATGGGCCATGGTCGAGCAGCAGCCGATGCAGTTGCTGGACCCGAAATACGCCAGCTGGCAGCAGTTGCTGCTCGACGCCGCGCGCCAGGTCGCCGGCGCACTGGGCCGGCAGCCCGGCGGCCTGGCAGCGGGCCGTTGGGGCGAGCGCAACCGCAGCGACATCAGGCACCCGCTGTCCGGCGCGCTGCCCGGGTGGCTGCGCCGGTTCGTCGACATGCCGGAGCAGCCGTTGCCGGGCGACAACAACATGCCACGGGTCGCCGCGCCCGGCTTCGGGGCCTCCGAACGCCTGGACGTCTCACCCGGCCACGAGGCGCAGGGCATCCTGGAAATGCCCGGCGGGCAGAGCGACAACCCGCTGTCCCCGTTCTTCGGCGCGGGACACCGCGACTGGGTCGAAGGCCGACCGACACCGCTGCTGCCGGGCAAGGCCCGCTACAGCTTGACGATGGAGCCGGCGAAGCGCTGAGCCGAAGCGGCCGGCACCCGGTTCAGGGCCCGGCCTTGTAGGCGAGCACGGTGAGGAATTCGTCGTCCTCGACCCGGCCGGCGGGCCGCCACAGGCGCAGGCGCGAGATCAACGGCAGCCGCGCCGGCTCCCGGCCGTAGGGCGACTTGCCCGCGCGCAGGCGCAGGCTGGCGAGGTCCATCGATTTCCTCACCGCGGTGCGGCGCTTGTGCTCGATGGCCACGAAGCCCGCCGCACGCAGCATCCCGAGCAGCGCCGACCGGCTGAAGATGACCAGGTGCCGCGGCGTCTCCAGGCCGCGCCAGTGCACGCCCCAGCGCCGCGCACCGCGGCTCTGGATGTTGGGCGTATCGAGAAACACCACGCCACCGGGCCTGAGCAGCCGGTGCACGGCCTGCAGAAATTCCGCCGGCTCGTGCACATGCTCCAGCACGTGGCTCAGGGTGATCGCATCGAAACAGCCGGCCTGGCCGGCGAACAACTCGATGCCGCCGAGCCGCGCATCCATGCCGCGCTGCCTGGCGACATCGACCGCCTGCTGATCCGCGTCGATGCCCACCGCCCGCCAGCCGGCATCGGCGGCATGGCGCAGGTAGTCGCCGTTGCCGCAGCCGACATCCAGCAGGCGCTGGCCCGGGCGGGGCCTGGGCAAAAAGCGGAACTCCGCGTCGCGCTTCTGCCGCCGCGTCGGCAGCAGCGGCGCCAGCCACGGGCCCAACCGGCTCGACGGCTGGCGCCGGGTGCCGTAACGGGCGTTCACATAACCGTGGCTCAGCGCCAGCCCCAGCGCGCGCAGGCCGCCTGCCGGGCGCCGTGCTTCGCGTCCGCGCTCCGTGGCATGGGTGTAATAGACCGCGTAGGCGCGGCCGATGCTGGCCTGGCTCGGCCGCGGATCGAGATAGGCGCTGAGGCAGCGCGTGCAGCGATAAAGGGTCCAACGCCCCGCCGCGGCGCAGAACACGCTGTCGACCAGGTCCCGATGCAGCAGTTCACGGCCGGTGCCGCCGCAGGCCGGACAAGCCGCCACCCGCTCCAGCTCCGCCGCCGGCCACGGCGTTTCCCCGGCGCTTTGCGCTGCATTCGCGGAGGTGGGTTGCGGCATCTCTCGCTGTCCGTGCCATCGCGGCGGCTGGTGGGGCTTCAGACAATGCCACAACTCGCTACCGTGCGGCGATCAGCCCAGCAATCGCTCGCACACCGCCCGGTACAACGCCGGCAGGCGCTGCAGGTCGGCCACCGCCACGCACTCGTCGACCTTGTGGATCGTCGCGTTGAGCGGCCCCAGCTCGACCACCTCGGCGCCCAGCGGCGCGATGAAGCGGCCGTCCGAGGTGCCGCCGCCGGTGCTCTGTTGCGGATCGATGCCGCACAGTTCGCGGCAGACGTCGACCACCGTCTGGCGCAGCACGCCGCCAGGCGGGGTGAGGAACGGCTCGCCGGAGAGGTTCCACGCCAGCGCATGATCGAGGCCGTGCTTGTGCAGGATCGCCTCGGTGCGCGCGCGCAGGTCGGCGGCGGTGCTGGCGGTGCCGTAGCGGAAGTTGAACAGCGCGGTGAGCGCGCCGGGGATGACATTGCCGGCACCGGTGCCCGCATGGAGGTTGGACACCTGGAACGAGGTCGGCGGGAAATCCGCATTGCCCTCGTCCCAGCACTCGGCGGCCAGCGCGGCCAGCGCCGGGGCGAACGCGTGGATCGGGTTGAGCGCCTTTTCCGGATACGCCACGTGCCCCTGCACGCCGCGCACCTCGAGCGCGCCGGAGAGCGAGCCGCGCCGCCCCACCCGGATCAGGTCGCCAAGACGCTCTTTCGACGAGGGCTCGCCCACCACGCACCAGTCGATGCGCTCGCCCGTGGTGCGGAAATGCTGCACCACCCGGCGCACGCCGTCGAGGTTGGTCGGGCCCTCCTCGTCGCTGGTCAGCAACAGCCCGACCCGACCGCGGTGGGCGGGATGCGCCGCGACGAACTGCTCCAGTGCCACCACCATCGCCGCCACCGAGCCCTTCATGTCGGCGGCGCCGCGGCCGTACAGCAGGCCATCGCGGATGGTCGGCTCGAACGGCGGGCTCTGCCACGCGGCCTCCGGTCCGCTGGGCACCACGTCGGTGTGGCCGAGGAAGGCCAGCACCGGCCCGGCCCCCGTTTCATTGTCCAGCCCGTGTGTCGCCCACAGGTTGTCCACCTCGCCGTAGCGCAGCTGCTCGATGCAGAAGCCCGCCCGCGCGAGCCGCTCGCCGATCAGCGCCAGGCAACCGGCGTCCTCCGGCGTCACCGAACGGCGGCGGATCAGCTGGCAGGCAAGCTCAAGCACGTCGGACATGGCGGGGCATCTCGGTCATTGGCGACACACTAAGGTACGGGACGGCGGCGGCGTCCGGCTAGCGGCCGAACAGCTTCTTGAAGCCGTTGTCGGTAAAGCCCACGCTGACCGAACCATCGGCCAGCACCACCACCGGTCGCCGGACCAGTGCCGGGTGCTCGCGCAGCAGCAGGGTCCATTCCGGATCGCTGCCGGGATGCTTGCGCTGCGGCAGCAGGTTGCGCCAGCTGGTGGAGGACTTGTTGACCAGCGCCTCCCAGCCGCCGAGCTGCTGCGCCCAGGCCTTCAGCGTAGCCGGCGGCAGCGGCTCGGCGCGGTAATCGACGAAGCGGTGCGCCACATCGAAGCGGGCCAGCCAGTTGCGCGCCTTGCGGCAGGTATCGCAGTTGGGCAGGCCGTAGAGTGTGGTTTCAGACATGCACAATGTCCCGTAGAAGCCCGCTCGCGGGCGATGCGGTTACGTTTGGATGGTTGCAGGATCGCCCGCGAGCGGGCTCCTACAAGGCCCGCAGCAGTTCGTTGATGCCGGTCTTGCTGCGGGTCTTCTCGTCGACCTGTTTCACGATCACCGCCGCGTACAGGCTGTGGCTGCCGTCGGCCGCAGGCAGGCTGCCGGCGACCACCACGCTGCCGGCCGGGATGCGGCCATAGCTGACTTCGCCGGTGGCGCGGTTGTAGATGCGGGTGGACTGGCCGAGGAACACGCCCATGCCGATCACGCTGCCCTTCTCCACCACCACGCCCTCGACCACCTCCGAGCGCGCGCCGACGAAGCAATTGTCCTCGATGATGGTGGGGTTGGCCTGCAGCGGCTCCAGCACGCCGCCGATGCCGACGCCGCCGGACAGGTGCACGCCGGCACCGATCTGCGCGCAGGAACCGACCGTGGCCCAGGTATCGATCATGCTGCCGGCGCCCACGTAGGCGCCGATGTTGACGTAGCTGGGCATCAGCACCGCATCCTTCGCGATGTGCGCCCCGCGCCGCACCAGCGCACCGGGCACCACCCGCGCGCCCAGGCCCTGCAGCTCGGCGTCGTTGCCGTGAGCGAAGCGCAGCGGCACCTTGTCGAAGGCCAGCGCGGGGCCACCGTCGACGACCTGGTTGGGGCTCATGCGGAAGTACAGCAACACGGCCTTCTTGATCCACTGGTTGACCTTCCAGCCACCCAACCCGTCGGGCTCGGCCACCCGGCGCTCACCGGATTCGAGCAGGTCGAGCACCCGGCCCACCGCCGGGCGGAGGTAGGTTTCGATCTCGGCCTGGGTCAGGTCGTTGCGGCGTTCGAAGGCATCGTCGATCAGGGTTTCAATGGCTGGCATGGGATTCGTTCACTGGCAGGAATGAGGTCGGCGTGGAGGCCGCGACAGGGCGCCATGATGGCATGCGGCGGCGGTGGCGTGGCAGCCCGGCCCGGTCTGCCGCCTGTCGCCGCCCTCGTTGCCGCGCCGTGCGGATGGATGCGCGCACCGCCTCTTCACCCGGTTGAAACGCGCCTTGTGTGCATCATCAAGCCCGGCAGCGGGTCGGGCGACGGCGCCCGGCCGGTCATCAGGAAAGACGGCTACGGGTGGTCCAGATCATGCGCGAACAGATCCAGGTAGGGCTTATGGTGTTCGTCGTCGATGGCGAGGAAGGCGTGGGTTCGGTGCGGGAGATCCGCCAGGACCGCGCCGAACTGCTCATCTATATCGAGAACGCCGGCGACTTCGTGGTGCCGCTGGCGGCCATCAAGGACGTTCACTCGGACAAGGTGATCCTCGATTTCGACCGGCTGGATCTCCGCGTGCGCGACGCGCTCCGGCATGCGCGCGATTCGGAGGACCCCCACTACGAGGCGCCGCCATCGAACGAAACCCTCGAAACCGAGTGAGCGCGACGGCGACTCAGCTGCGTTCGGCGATGGCCTCGAACAACCGCAGGTTCAAGGCATGCTGCTGCGCCTGCCACTGCGCCAGCATCGCCGGATCGATGTCCGGCTGGTCATCCATCGCAGCAAGGCGGCGCTTCCACCAGCTCCGGTACCGGTAGCGCGACACCTCGCCGTTGATGTCGCTGCCGACCAGGCCGTTGCGCAGGCTGCCGATCAACGCCATGGCGTGGGGCAGCAGCAGGCGTCCCTGGTCCCAGTTGGTGTGCGCCACCTCGGCCGCGAAGGCATCCTTGTCGATGCTGAGATAGCTCGGCTGCGTCTGCCGCCGCTGCGACTGCGCGAAGGCATCGACCAGCGCCCCGGGGTCGTCGAAACTGCGGAACGCGCGCGCCAGGCCGAACCGGCGCGCCCAGCCGGTGTCCACGCCCATGCTCCAGTAGGTGAGCTTGCCGCGCGCCAGCGGGGCCAGGTAATTCTCCCAGGCGTGGCCGGCGCCGATGTCGGTCGAGGTGATGCCAAGCACGTGCACGTGGCTGACCTGCGGCAGCATCGCCACCTTGCGCACCCAGGAGCCGCAATGCACGCCAAAAGGAAAACGCATGTTGTCCGGGTGGTTGTCCAACACCACCACCTGGAAGCGGCGTACCGCGGGCAGCCGCGCAATCAACGGCCAGCTCAGATGATGGAAGTCGCCGCTGCCGGTGAACACGGTGCCGTATGCGACCGGCAGCAACTCGTCCAGCATCCGCCGGAAGCGCCGCATGGTGGCCAGCGAGCAGCCAAAACGGATCGACTCCTGCCAGTGCTCCAGCGGCAGCACCAGGCGCTGCGGCAAGGCGCCGACCGAGCGGTCGATGTCGAGCACCACGGGACGGCCGGCCAGCTCATTCATCGCCGCGCTCCGTCGCCTGCTGCCACTGGCGATCGCTCTCGAAATGACCGCCCAGCCGCCGCAGCAGCAGCCGCAGCAGCGGATGGCGGGCGTACACGGCGTGGCGGGTGAAGGTCATGCTGGCACCGAGGAAGGATTTCACCTGCGGGTCGGTCCAGCCGGCCACGTAATGGCTGAGGCCGCGCTGGCGGGCGTAGTCGAGGTTGTGCATCCAGCTGACGAAGTACAGGTTGTGTTCGCGCGCCTGCGGGTAGGCGAAGCCGACATATTTGTCGATCAGCTTGCCGCCATGCTCGAAGCACAGGTTCCAGCCGATCATCTCGCCGGCATGGCGGTAGACGAACACAAGCCCCGCACTGCCGGCATCCTGCAGCACGGTCCGGAAGAAATCCGCGCCGAGCCGGTCGAAGTGGATCTCGCTCTGCTCGTAGACGTTGTCGAACAGGGCCTGGAATCGGGCCAGGGTCGCCTCGTCCTGGAAGCGCGCATCGCCCGTCGGCACGACCTCGACCTGCAGGTCGGCGCGGGAGCGGAGCTTGCGCCGGATGTTCTTCCGCCGGCCGGACGACAGCCGCGCCAGGTACTCGTCGCTGGAGCCGAAGTCGATCGGCACCCAGGCCAGCGCCTGCCCTTCGAGCAGCACGAAGCCCTCCGCCTCGCAGGCGGCGGCGAAGCCGGCGGCATGGGCATTGGCGGCGGCGTCGAGCAGGGGGGAGTCCTGCGCAATGTCCTTGACGATCAGCAGCCGGCACTCGCGGCCGTAGGCCTGCTTGAGGCCGCGCGCCAGCGCCGCCGGCGACACGGCGGCCGGCAGCGGCGCGTACTCCGACACGGTGGTGCCGGCGAAACGTGTGCGCCAGCGCAGCCAACGTCCCCACCAGCGGTAGCCGGGCAGCCGGGCGACCCGCCGCCGCAACGCGTCATCGGCGGTGGTCAGCAGGTCGAACGGCGCCACGAAGCAGGGCATGCCCTGTGGCGAGTGCTCCACCGCGAAACCCGCCGGCGGATGCCGCATGAACGCCCGCAGCAGGGCGTCCGGCTCAATTTGTTCGATGAAAGGCATGAGTAAGCAATTTTGCCTAGACTAGCGGGTGCATAACATTGTCGTATGCAGCCAGGAATCCATTCGTCATGAACGATAGTACCCAGCAGCAAGTATTCGAGATGATCGCCAAACAGGCCAAGATCGACCTCGCCACGGTGAAGCCCGAGTCCACCCTGAAGGACCTTGGAGTCGAGTCGCTGGACGCGATCGAGCTGATCTTCGATATCGAGGAACACTTCGACATCAACTTTCCCGAGCAGCAAGGCGCGAACTTCGACAGCGACACGGTACAGAGCCTGCTCGACGCGGTGCAGAAAGGGCTCGATGCCAAGGCCGCCGCGGGCGAAGGATCGAACTGATGGCGCATCCGGCCATGCATCGCGTCGTGATCACCGGCATGGGCGCGATCAGCCCGCTCGGCGTCGGCGCCGAGGCGCTGTGGGAGGGCTTGCGCGAGGGGCGCAGCGGCATCGGCCCGCTGCGCCATCCCGATGCCGGCCGGCTGAAGCTGAAGATTGCCGCCCAGGTACCGGCGAGCTTCGACCCCGCGGCCAACATCGACGAACGCACCCTGCCCCTGCTCGACCGCACTTCCGAATTCGCCCTGCATGCGGCGCGCGAGGCGATCGAGCAGTCCGGCATCGACTTCAGCCGGCCCGAACTGGGCATCCGCACGGCGGTGGTGGTGGGCACCGGCGTCGGCGGCGAAACGACCCAGGATGAGCAGAGCCGGCGCCTGTACGCGGAGAACGCCCAGCGCACGCATCCACTCACCATCGTGCGGCTGATGACGAATGCCTCGGCCAGCCAGATCAGCATCGCCTATGGCTTGCGCGGCCCGACGTTCGCCGTGGCCAGCGCCTGTGCATCGGCCAACCACGCCATCATCCAGGCCGCCCAGATGATCCGCTACGGCATGGTCGATGCCGCCGTCACGGGCGGCACCGAAGCTTGCATCACCTTTGGCGCCATGCGCGCCTGGGAAGCGATGCGGGTGCTTGCCGACGATACCTGCCGGCCGTTCAGCGCCAACCGGCGCGGCCTGGTGCTGGGCGAAGGCGCCGGCATCTTCGTGCTGGAGTCGCTGGAACATGCGCAGGCGCGTGGCGCCGTGATCCTGGCCGAACTGGCCGGCACCGGCATGACCGCCGATGCCACCGATATCGTGATGCCGAATGCGACCGGCGCCGCCGCCGCGATGACCCAGGCGCTGACCGAGGCCGGACTGGCGGCCGAGGACGTCGACTACATCAACGCCCACGGTACCGGCACCCTGGCCAACGACACCGCCGAGACGCGGGCGATCCGGATGACCTTCGGCGCGCATGCCGACCGCCTGGCGGTGTCCTCGACCAAGTCGATGCACGGCCACGCGCTGGGCGCCTCCGGCGCGCTGGAACTGGTGGCGGTGATCGGCGCGCTGCGCGACGGCGCGGTGCCGCCCACCGCCAACCTGGACAAGGC
>JAGWIC010000064.1 GCA_028866435.1 Lysobacteraceae bacterium
CTAGTGTAGTGCTTCATTCTGTTTGGAACTTAAGCGCCTGTTGGCGCGGATGACCTTCTGCAGGATGTCTCTGGCGCTCTTGGTCCAAATGAACGGTTTCGGGTGGGTGTTGTGGTGGGCCACGTAGTCGTCAATAGCGGCGATCAACTCCGGCACGCTGGTGAACACGCCGCGGCGCAAGCGTTCGGTGGTGATGTCGCGGAAGAAGCGCTCGACCATGTTCAGCCACGAGGCCGAGGTCGGGGTGAAGTGCATGTGGAAGCGAGGGTGTCTGGCCAGCCAGTCCTGCACCACCGGGTGCTTGTGGGTGGCGTAGTTGTCGGCGATCAGATGCAGTGTCTTGTCTTTGGGAGTTTCACGATCAATTTGCCGCAGGAACTTCAACCACTCGGCGTGGGTGTGGCGCGGCTGGCACTGGCCGATGACCTGGCCGTCGAGCACATTGAGCGCGGCGAACAGGGTGGTCGTGCCATGGCGCTTGTAGTCGTGCGTCATCGTCTGGGCACGCCCCTTCTTCAATGGCAATCCGGGCTGCGTGCGATCCAGCGCCTGTACCTGGCTTTTCTCGTCGCAGCACAACACCAAGGCACGCTCGGGCGGCGCCATGTACAACCCCACGATGTCTTCGAGCTTCTGGACAAACTTCACATCGCGCGAGATATTGAAACCCCGCACAAGGTGCGGCTTCAACCCGTTCGCACGCCAATGGCGCGAGACACTGGCGGCACTGATGCCCAACTCAGCGGCCATCGTGCGCGTGCTCCACTGGGTGGCTGCCACCGGCTTGCTCTGCGTGGTCAGTTCCACCAGCCGGGCCACGTCGACCTTCGGTGGGGGCGCACCACGCGGGCGGTCGCGCTCGATACCGGCGAGTCGATGCTGGGCATAGCGTTCGCGCCAGCGGGCCACCTGGATCCGCCCGAGACTCAACTGCTCGGCAATTGCCTTGTTCTGCTTACCCTCGGCCGCCAGCAATACGATACGGGCGCGCTGCATTAGCCGGACGCTGGTGAGCTTGGAGCGCACCAGCTGGGTGAGCTCGCTATGCTCCTCGTCGCTCAGCACAATGTTGGGGGCAACTCGCACGCCACGTCTCCCGCTAGTCTCGTAGTAAAACATGAGACCAGCGGGATCTTTATAAGTTCCTTCAAGATTGCAACACTACACTAGCGCCCACGCGGCTGGCGCGCCGACGTGGCAGCGGCCGCCGGCGCCGGCTGCGGGCCGTGACCCAGGAGCCGGGCACGGATCGCGCGCAACCTGGCCTTGATCCTGGCCTCGTTGGCGGGGCCGGTGCGCAGCAGCAGGCGCTGCCCGGTCGACAAGGATTCCATCGCCGGATCCACGTAACGGTAAACACCCTTGTCCGCATCCAGGGTCAATGCCTGCGGCGCGGTCGGTTCCGGTGCGGCCAGCATGTCGTCGATCGCCACCATCAGGCGGTCGTTGAAATAGCCCTTCGGGTAACCCAGCTCCCGGTAGGCCTGCTGGAACAATGGATACGTCCGCACGTACCAGGCCACCAGCGCCGCGGGATCCACACCGTCGACGATCTGCATGTAGGGCGCATAGCGCGCCGCGTTGCCGGCGCCGATCGACGTGACGCCGTCGGTGTTCTGGGTGACGAAGGCGCCTTGCGGCGGCTTGGCCGGCAGCAGGCGCGAACCCCAGGCCGAACGAGGCAAGGCATCCACCGTCGCCACGATGCGCGGGATGATCTGCCGTGGTATCAGCAGGGACGACAGCTCGTTGCCACCAGCCAGCCCCGCCAGCGCGGACGCCACGCTCGCGTCGCTGTCGTCCAGCGCCGGCAAGGCCGCCGTCGAGGCGGTCGCCGGCCCCGCCTCGGCCTGGCTGATCGGGTGCTGGATCGGCGTGGCCGGAACCGCCTTCGCGGTCGAGGCCGCCGGGGCCGGCACGCTGGTCGGCGCGGGTTGCGGGTGCATCGCCTTGCGGGCCAGGTACACGCCGCCGCCCACTACACCCACCAGCACCACCGCCGCCACCGCCCAGCCACCTATCGATACCTGTTTGCTCATGGTCTTCCCCGCTCGTTCGTCATCGCGACGCATTGGACTCGTCCGCGCGCGATTCGTTCATGCCTTGAGCCGATAGCCGCTGCGGAAGATCCACCATACCAGTGCCAGGCAGACCGTGAGGAACATCAGCGTCATGCCCACGCTGACGCCGAGGCTGACATCGGAGACGCCGTAGAAGCTCCAGCGGAAGCCGCTGATCAGGTACACCACCGGGTTGAACAGGGTGACCTTCTGCCACAACGGCGGCAACATGTGGATCGAGTAGAAACTGCCGCCGAGGAAGGTCAGCGGCGTCACGATCAGCAGCGGCACCAGCTGCAGCTTCTCGAAATTGTCGGCCCAGATGCCGATGATGAAACCGAACAGGCTGAAGGTCAGCGAGGTCAGCACCAGGAAAGCCAGCATCCACAGCGGATGCGCGATATCGAAGGACACGAATAGCCGCGCCGTGACCAGGATGATCGTGCCGAGGATGATCGACTTGCTCGCGGCCGCGCCGACGTAGCCGGCCACGATCTCGAACGCGGACACCGGCGCCGACAGGATTTCGTAGATGGTGCCCACGAACTTCGGGAAATAGATCCCGAACGAGGCGTTGGAAATGCTCTGCGTGAGCAGCGAGAGCATCACCAGGCCGGGCACGATGAACGCGCCGTAGCTCACGCCGTCGATGCCGTTCATGTGCGAACCGATCGCCGCACCGAACACCACGAAGTAGAGCGAGGTGGAGATCACCGGCGAGACGATGCTCTGCAGCAGCGTGCGCCGGGTACGGGCCATTTCGAACAGGTAGATGGCGCGGATGCCGTGGATATTCATGCGCGTTCCCTCACCAGATTCACGAAAATGTCCTCCAGCGAGCTCTGGCTGGTCTTGAGGTCCTTGAAGTCGACGCCGGCCTCGGCCAGACGACGCAGCAAGCCGTCGATGCCGGTCTGCTCGCTCTGCGCATCGAAGCTGTAGACCAGCTGGCAGCCATCCGCCGACAGCTCCAGCGCATAGGCTTGCAATGCCGGGGGAATGGCGCGCAACGGATGCTGCAACTGCAGGCTCAGTTGCTTGCGGCCGAGCTTGTTCATCAGCTCGGCCTTGTCCTCGACCAGGATGAGTTCGCCCTTGTTGATCACCCCGATGCGGTCGGCCATTTCCTCGGCCTCGTCGATGTAGTGGGTGGTCAGGATGATGGTGACCCCGGTCTCGCGCAGCCCGCGCACCATCTGCCACATGTCGCGGCGCAATTCCACATCGACACCGGCGGTCGGCTCGTCCAGGAACAGGATCTGCGGCTCGTGCGACAAGGCCTTGGCGATCATCACCCGCCGTTTCATGCCGCCGGAGAGGGTGATCAGCTTGTTGTCCTTCTTGCTCCACAGCGAAAGGTCCCGGAGGACCTTCTCGATATGCGCCGGGTTCGGCGCCTTGCCGAACAGGCCGCGGCTGAAACTGACCGTGTTCCACACCGTCTCGAACGCATCGGTGGTCAGCTCCTGCGGTACCAGGCCGATCCTGGCGCGGGCGGCGCGGTAGTCGCGCACCACGTCGTGCCCGTCGGCCAGCACCGTGCCGCTGCTGGGATTGACGATGCCGCAGATGATGCTGATGAGAGTCGTCTTGCCGGCGCCGTTGGGGCCGAGCAGGGCGAATATTTCGCCCTTGTCGATCTGCAGGTCGAGCGGCTTCAGGGCCTGGAAACCGGACGCATAAACCTTGCTGAGTTGTCGAACTTCGATGATCGGCGGCACGCGGTTTCCATGGCGGGGACGTAGGCGGCAGTCGATGGTATGCCCGCTTCGGCGCCGCCGCCACCTCCACCGGCGAATGCCGGCGCGACGCCCGCCGGGAAGTCGCTTCACCGCATGGCGTCGAACCACGCCAGCCCCGCCATCGGCCAGCGGCGGCGGAAAGGCCGCCGCAGTACCTCACCCGCACGATCGAGCCGCCGTCGCGCCAGCCGGTCGCGGCCGATCCCGCCCGCGTTGGCAGGTCCGCACCGATTGTTGATACCCTGACCGTGTGCCGTCCGCATCCACGGATAGGCGCCCTTGTCGTCGACTGCGGGTTCGGCCAGCGGAGGTAGCAGGTGGTTTTCGAGATTGAGGAACGCCCCGTCAACGTGGCCGATCTGCAGATCGGCATGTTCGTGTGCCGGCTGGACCGGCCGTGGGAGGAAACGCCCTTCCCACTGCAGGGCATCGAGCTGAGCGACCTCGAAGAGATCGAGGCACTGCGCCGCTACTGCAACATGGTGTACATCGACGCACGCCGGACGATCCGGCACGATCCGTACCGCGCGCTGACTCGTACCGAGCTTTCCGGCAGCCGCTTCACCAACACGAACCGTTACGCCGACCTGGTCGAACTGCAGGACGAAGCCCCGCGTGCCCGCGCGGCGCTCGAAAATGCCTCGCGGATCATCCGCACCCTGCTCGAGGACACGGCCAGCGGCCAGGAGCTTTCCATCGAACACGTCGAGCAGGCGGTGCGCCCCCTGGTCGCCAGCGTGCTGCGCAGCGCCGATGCCTTCTTCCTGGTGGAAAGCCTGCGCCGGCACGACAGCCATTCCTACAGCCATGCGATCAACTGCAGCGCCCTCGCCGCCGCCTTCGGCCGCCACCTGGGCTTCGACGAGGAGACCATCTTCAGCCTGGCGGCCGGCGGCCTGCTGATGGACGTGGGGAAGACGCAGCTGCCCGAATCGCTGCTGCACCATCCGGGCCCGCTCGCACCGATCGACACCGAGGCCATCCGCTCCCATGTGGAACACGGGCTGGCGATCATCGCCCGATCCGACATCACCAACCAGGACGTGCTCGACATCGTGCGCACCCATCACGAGCGTCACGACGGCAGCGGCTATCCCGCGGGCCTGGGCGGCCAGGCGATACCGGTCAGCGGACGCATGCTGGGCATCATCGACGCATACGACGCCATCGCCAGCGCCCGCCCCTACCACGCGGCCGTCTCGCGGCATCAGGCACTGCGGCAGATTTATGCGGCGGGAAACAGCTTGTTCCAGGCCGCCATGGTTGAACAGTTCCAGGTCTGCCTGGGTGTCTACCCGACCGGCTCGCTGGTCGAGCTGAGCACGGGCGAGGTGGCGATCGTGATGGCCCAGAATCAGGTGCGCCGGCTGCGCCCGCAAGTGGCGATCGTGAGTACGCCCGACAAGCAGCCGCTGGCCGAATCCCGGCCGGTCGACCTGATCCGCCTGGAAGGCAAGGCTGCGGTCGACATCGTTCGCGGCATCAGCGCGGACGACTACGACATCGGCACGTCGACCCTGTTCCTGTCATGAGGCAGGTTATGCTGGGTGCACGTCTTCCAGCAACGGGCACGCCATGCTGAACCGGGAGTCCATCTTCAACGCGATTGAAGAATGCGTTGCCGCCGCGAACGCTGCCGGTGAGCACTTCGCCGTGCTGATACTTCGCGTACCGGGCCTGCGCGAGATCAGCCTGCGCTTCGGCTACGCGCAGGGCGAACAGGCCGAGGACAAGGCGCATGCCCTGACCCGCGATTCGCTGCGGCCCGGCGACCAGGTATTCCGCGCCGGCGATGACAGTTTCGTCGTGCTGCTGCCGTCCATCGCCAACCACAACCACGCGATGCTGGCCGGCACGCGCCTGATCCACGCCTTCGAACAACCGCTCGACGGCACCGCCTCGCCGTGGCTGGTCAGGCCGGTCATGGGCATCGCGATCTACCCGGAGCACGGCCCCGGCGCCGATCACCTGTGCCGTCGCGCCGGCATGGCGCTGGACGAGTCGCAACGCCGGGGCGAGCCGTGCACCATCTACCGGCAACACGACATCCAGATCGAGATCTTCTACGAAGAGCTGCGCGAGGCCCTGGATGCCAATCGCCTGCGGGTTTTCTTCCAGCCGATCGTGAACCTGCGGACCGGACGGATTGCCGGCGCGGAATCCCTGGCGCGCTGGAGCAGCCCGAAACACGGAGAGGTCTCTCCCGCCAATTTCGTGCCCTTTTCCGAGCAGAGCGACCTGATTTCGATTCTCACGCGATGGAGCGTCAACGCCACCATGAGGCACATGGCCAGCCTGCATGGTGCCCCCGAACTGAGCTTTTCGATCAACTTCTCGCCGCGCGTGCTGTCCCGGCCCGGCATGGTCGAGCAATTGCTCGGCGCGCTGGATATCTGGGGCGTGGCGCCGACCTCGATCGTGGTGGAAATCACCGAAACCACCCTGGTCAACGACCTCGAGGTCAGCATCCAGGTGCTGCGCCGGCTGCGCGAGCACGGCATGCGCATCGCCATCGACGACTTCGGCACCGGCTACGCCTCGATCGCCTACCTGCGGCAGTTCCCCGCGACCGAGCTGAAGCTGGACCAGTCGCTGATCGCCGGCATGCGCAACGACCCGCACGCGGCGAAACTGGTTCGCGCCATCATCACCATGGCCCACAACATGGATTTGAGCACCGTGGCCGAAGGCATCGAGGAGCAAGTCACCCAAGACATGCTGGCCGACATCGGTTGCGACTACGGCCAGGGTTTCCACCTGGGCCGCCCCGAACCGGCGGCGGATTTCATCCGGCGCCTTTCCGCATCGCGGCCGGCCGACTCCTGACGCGTGCGGCGCGGCGGATCAGGCCTTCTTCAGAAAGCACACTTTCAGCACCAGGCCCTTGATCTTGTCCGAGTTGCCTTCGATATGCTCGTCGTCGCCATCGACCAGGCGGATGTTCCTGATCACCGTGCCCTGCTTCAACGGAATCGACGAACCTTTCACCTTCAGGTCCTTGATCACGGTCACCGTGTCACCGCTGTTGAGCACGTTGCCATTGACGTCGCGCACGGTCACCCCGGCGTCCTGCGAAGCGGCCTGGCCGGCCAGCGGCCACTCATGGCCGCAGTCTGCACACACGTGGTTGTCGCCATCCGGGTAGATGTTTTCCATGGCGCACAACGGGCAGGCGAGGGTATCGGACATCGGTTGATCCTGGCTGTTCAGACATACGGCCGCCCATTATAGATGCATGGCGGCCGGCTCCCGGCATGCCGCGACGCCGTGGCGCGGGCAAGCCGGCCATGGCCGGGCCGACCGCGCCGCAGCGCATCTCACCCTTCGTCCGGCGACTCGGGCAGATCCAGCAGGTCGCTCATTTCGCACAGCAGGTCGATCGCCGGTTCTTCCACCGCCCGCGCCAGCGGCCAGCGGCCGACCACTTCCTGGCGGGAATGGCCGAAAAAAGTGCGGATCAGCACGAAATCGGCCACCGGCCAGTGTATCGGCGTTATGGATTCCTCGATCGCATCGATCAGGTGGGCATGCTGCAAAACGACATGAGGCGCGAAACTGGAAACCGCCGAGACGCGCAAGCCCAGCTTCAGTTGCGCCGCCGCGATCGCCTTGCGCAGCTCCAGCGCGGCCTGCATCGAGCCGCCGTCGGCGCAAAGCACGAAGGGAAACTGGCCATCCCTGCCGGTGAAACGCATGGCCGAGTCCAGGGTGATCCGGAACCCCCTGGCCTGCACGGTCGCCGCCGCCGCCAGCAGCGCCTGCTCCGGCGACTGGCTCAAGCGCTCGATCCGGCCCATCGGACACAGCTCGAGGTGCAGGTTGTCGGGCGCTACCGAAATGCCGTTCACCCGGTGCGATTTGCGGAACCGCCCGGCGATATCCACGATTTCGGCGCGCACCGCCTCGTCCGGCATGACCGCGAAAAAATAGTTGATGCCGGCAGCGAGACCGCCCGGGGTGGCTGAAAGAGAAATCGCCTTGATCTCCATGAAAATCGCGGTTACGACCGACGGCCCGTTCACGAAGACGCTCCCCTCGCGCCAGCGGCACAGGCCCACGCCGGTGCCACCGGGAACGGCCAGGGTGACGGCACCCGCCAGAGTTTACAGGCGGGAGAACGCCCGCGCGATTTTCAAGCGTCCGCAACGCCGATGACGGCGCGCGTGCCGGTGTTCAGCCCTTGCTGACCTGCAGCCAGTAGACATGAATACCCGCGGCGGCATCGCCGGGCCGGTTGCCGGGCCGGCCTTTCATCACCACGCCCCATATGCAGCGCATGCGGTCGTCGATCGGCTTGTCGACGCGCACCTGCTCGCCAAGCTGCATCGGGAAATCGGTTTCGATCGTGACGACGCCGTCGCCTTCCCATACCATCGTGCCGGGCATGCCAAGCGTGGCGCTCCAGCCCAGGTAGACCTTGATGCGCGTGGGCGCGTAGCCGCCACGGGCATCGAGCTGCCAACCCGCGGTTTTCTGCAGCAAGGAATCCAGATGCGGGTCGCTCCAGTCGACCTTGCCTGGCTGCAGTTGAAGTGGCGGCTTGGTGCAAGTCATGCGCTGACATCCCGCAGTATGGAAAGAAGGCACGTTCCATGGATCGGGGCAAAGACTGCGCTCCCTCGGGGCAACTCTCCCCGTGCATGGCCGGACATCCCTGGCAACCACGACACCCATGTGCACGATCGCGCCCTCATGCCCGGGCATCGAATGACTGCCTGTAGATGCGGACCCGCCCAGCCCCTCCGGACCGGCGCCTGAGGGAAGTATCGTCCGGCCGGCGTGATACTTTAGGAAGGGTCCGCGCCGGCTCCGTTGCCGTCATGACCGGCGCAAGCCGGGTTTCCACCGGGCGGATGCCCGCTCATCCCGTGGCGGTCGGCCAGCGGTTCAAGCGCCGGGGCGCCGGATGCCGGCACGCCCCCGAAACCGTCGGGACGCCCCCTGGCATCGCGGGGCCGAAGGCACAATGATGGCCTGCCCACATCAAGGAGCCTTGCGGCATGACCATCCCCTCCGTTCGCGCGACCAGTGGCGGCAAGCCGTTCGCCGTGACCATCACCGACGATGCCGGCCACGCCTGGCCGGGTGACGAGCCCGTCGACCTGGGCGGCGGCGACAGCGGCCCATCGCCGCATCACCTGCTGCTGTCCGCGCTTGGCGCCTGCACGGCGATCACCCTGCGCATGTACGCCGCGCGCAAGCAGTGGCCACTGGCGGCGGTGGCGGTGGAACTGCGCTTCAATCCCGCCGGCACGCCGGCGGCGGGCAACGACATCTCCCGCATCATCAGCCTCGAGGGAGCGCTTTCCGACGAGCAGCGCCAGCGGCTGCTGCAGATCGCCAACGCCTGCCCGATCCACAAGGTACTGACCGGCGAAGTACGCATTTCGACGGCACTGGGCCGCCCGGCCTGAGCCGCGCCGGGCGGCTCACCGCCCGGCGCGATCAGCGCAACTGGCTGTCCTTGCTGCCGCGGCGGTTGTAGAGGGCCGCATCGTGTGCGGCGCGATCGTGCGCCTGCTGGCAGGCGACGCACAGGCGCACGCCGGGCACGGCCTTTCGCCGCGCCGCCGGGATCGGCGCGTCGCACTCCTCGCAATGGGTCAGCCCCGGCCCCTTGTGCAGCTGCCGGCGCGCCCGCTCGACCGCATCGCTGACCGTGGCGTCGATCTGGTCCTGCACGGCGCCATCACCCGCCCATCCAGTTGCCATCGGAACCTCCGCTTGAAGTGAGTCGCCACGGCGAACGGCCGCGACCGGGATAAACCGCCCGGACCGGGCCGCGGCGGGCCCGCCCTGTCAATCCGCCTGCTGGCGCCGGGGCAAGACCCAGCCCGGCCGCACGAAATGGCAGCTGTAGCCGTCCGGATAGCGCTGCAGGTAATCCTGGTGTTCCGGTTCGGCCTCCCAGAAGTCGCCGGCCGGTGCCACCTCGGTGACCGCCTTGCCGGGCCAAAGGCCCGAGGCGTCGACGTCGGCGAGGGTCTGTTCGGCGACCTGCTTCTGCTCGGCCGAGGTATGGAAGATCGCCGAGCGATACGAACTGCCGCGATCGTTGCCCTGCCGGTTCGGCGTCGACGGATCGTGGATCTGGAAAAAAACCTCCAGCAGCGAACGGTAACTCAGGATGGCCGGGTCGAAGACGACCTCGACCGCCTCGGCGTGGCTGCCATGGTTGCGGTAGGTGGCATGCGGTACATCGCCGCCGCTGTAGCCCACGCGGGTCGAAATCACGCCCGGAAAACGGCGCAGCAGCTCCTGCACACCCCAGAAACATCCGCCGGCAAGCACCGCACGTTCATGGCTCATGGATATCAACGTCCGATCGGTCGAGGACGCATAGATGGCGGTTAGGGATGAAAAAACCAAGCCAAAGGTCCTGTCTTGCCAGCGCCGGCCGGCCGGCCCCAGGCCGCTGCGCCGGCCCTTCCCGGGCGCGCCCCGCCCGCCGCGCGGCCGGCCCGGCTTCGCCAGCCTGATCCAACCCCGCTTGCCAACCGGCACAACCCGACGCGCGGCCCCCGAGATTGCCGCCGCTCCACGGCCGTCTCACAAGCGAAGCATGGGGCGGGCGACGATCGTCGTCGGTCAGTTCATGGCCACCCCCGGGGCATGGTCCCCTCACGCACCAAGGAGCAACGCGCATGATCACGCTGGGTATGGAAGAGGAAGTACAGGTCGTCGACGACCACGGGCAGCTGGTTCCCCATGACTTTTCCCGGGACCTCGCCCAGTTCGGCACGCCGGAGGGCCTGCTGGATCGGGAGATCCATCGCTGCGTCATCGAGCTGAAGACGCGCATCTGCAACACCGTGCCCGAGCTGGTCGGCGCCTTGCGCCACCTGCGCACGCAGGCGCGCCACAAGACAGCCGCGCAAGGGCAACAGATCCTGATCGCCGGCATCCACCCGACCGCGCGGTGGCAGCAACAGGCCATGCACAGCGGGCCGGAGTACCCGCACTACACCCAGCTGCTGGACGAATACCAGGACGTCGCGCGCAGCGCCTTCAGCTTCGGCATGCACCTGCACCTGGGTTTCGATTTCGCCGCCCCGAAGCTGGCGATCATGAACCGGTTGCGGCATGTCCTGCCCGAGGTGCTGGCGCTGTCCGCCAGCTCGCCGTTCCTGGAGGGGCGCGATACGGGCCTGGATTCCTGGCGCCACAGCCTGCTCGACCGCTATCCGCGCATGGGCACGCCCGACCCGTGGGACAGCGAGCAGGCCTACCGCGCCCACGTGAACCGGCTGCGGCAACTCGGCTGCCTGGGCGAGGGCCAGGGGCTGTGGCAGGACCTGCGCCTGCACCATCGCTACGGCACGCTGGAAGTGCGCATCATGGATACCCACCCCGACCTCGATCGCGTCGGGCTGATCGCCACCTTGCTGAAGTGGGAGGCGGAAACCATCCTGCAGGAACTGCAGGCCGGCCGCGAGACCTCGGTCTGGTCGCGCGCCTGCATCGACGAGAACAAGTGGCGCGCCCGCCGCCATGGCCTGCGGGCGCAATGGATCGAGTGGGATCGCGACGAGGCATGCAGCACCGCCACGCATTTCGAGCGCTGGTGGTCGCGCATCGCGCTTCGCGCCAACCACGCGGCCGAACGCAATGACTGGGAACGGCGGCTCGCCGACGCCCTGAGCGAGGGCAGCTTCGCCGATGCGCTGCGCCGCCGCGCCGCGCAGGACGGCCACTGGCGGCACACCTTGCAGTGGATCGCCGACATGGCCGCCGACGAACCGCCGCTGCGGCAGGCGGGGGGCTGGCGATGAGCGGCGTACCGCAGATCCGGCTCGAGTTCTTCGGCAGCGAGGCGCTGACCCGGGCGCTGTCCGATACCGGCGCGCCTCACCTCGCCCGCAGCCTGATCGCCGACCACCGCGCTTTCGGCAACGAAGCGTTGCGGCGGGCGATCGACGACAAGACCCGCCACCTGCTGCAGGCCCTGGAGCCGCAGCTGGCGCCGGAGCGCGTGCCCTGGTCCGGCGCGCGGGCCGACGTGCTGGCGCTGGACCTGGCCCTGGTCGAACAAGCCGGGCAGCCGTTCGGCCTGGCCTGGGTGGAGATCCAGGCATTCACCTCGATGCTGCCCACCTTTCACACCCTGCACCTGGCGCAGCGGCGGCTGCACGATCCGGGCGCGCACTGGCTGCCGCACGATGCCCTGCCCCGCGGCGCCAGCGGCTGGGTCGGGCACATGCGGCCATGGGTGGCGCCGCACGCCGCCACCGTGCTGGTCGAGGACCGCCCGCGCGAACGCATGAACTGGCCGGACCTGGACGCCGCCCGGCACTGGTGGCAGGTCGACGTGCACGACTGGCGTGAGCTGCTCCCGCTGGACGGCTACCTGTGGAACCCGCTGACCGCCCGCCGCTACACCCACGTGTGGAACCGGCTGATCCTGCCCGACCTGCCGCTGTCCGAGCGCCATCGTGCCAAGGCCACCTTGCAGGCCGCCGACAAGCTCAGCTGGCACAGCCATCCGGCGTGGTACGAGGGTATCGACAAGGGCAGCCTGGCTGACCTGCCACTGGCGCCGCACGAAGCCTGCCACTGGGCGGAAAACCATCCCCGCCCGCTCGAACCGGCGGCGGATGACGGGCGCTGGGTGGCCAAGTCGGTGGGCGGACACTCCGGTAGTGGGCTGCTGCTGAATCCGACCGCCGCCGAACTGTCCGCCCTGCCGCGGCCGCGCCAATGGATCGTGCAGAACAAGTTCCGCCAGGTGCCGATCGGGCACCACCCGGGCAGCGGCCAGCCGCTGTTCGGTGAAATCCGTTGCATGCTGGGCCTGCAGGCGGGACGCCGCCCCTGGGTGATGGCGTGGATCCTGCGTTGCTCCACCGACGGCATCGCCACCATGAGCGGGCGACGGACCACCGCGGGCGAAGGGATGACCCTGCTCTATTTCGACCGTGCCTGCATGCCGGCCTGACCCGCAGAAACGACGTGGCGGCGGGACGGCACGAGCCTGCCGCCGCCACCGGCGTCATGGATGACGCCGGCCCGGCGCCCCGCGCGTGCCCGCGGCGGCGCCGATGTCCAGGTCACGCGACGGCCGTCCCGGATGCTTCGCTCGGGCAACAGCACGGTCGCGGTGCCGGCATCCCAGCTCCAGTGCCGCGCCGGCCCACCGTCCACCCTGACCGAGGTCGGCCTGGCGATGGCGTGGATGCGCAGTTCGTACGCACGTCGCTGCGGCTGTCCCTTGAACGAGCCCCCGGCCGGCCCGACCAGCAGCCGCTGCCGGCCATCTTTTTCCGTGGCATGGACGATCGGCGTGATCGCGTACTGCCCCTTCCCGTAGCCGAGCGAGACACCATCATCCTCGTACAGGTCGAAATGGCTGTTACCGGCGCCGTAGACGTCCAGCGTGACCGTGTCCAGCGGCCTGGCATCCGACCAGGCCAGGCCCGCCGGCTGGCCGGGGATGATCGAACCCTGGCGCACGAACACCGGCGTCTGGTCGACGCCATAGTGGGCGGTGAAGCTGCCGCCACCCCGACGGCGCCGGCCGCTGAAGAAGTCCACCCACCGCCCCGGCGGCAGGTAGACCGCGCGGTTGCCGCTCGCGTCCAGTACCGGGGCGACCAGCATTTCCTTGCCGAAGAAATATTCGTGCGGATGCCGGTAGGCCTCCTCCAGCTCCGGGTACGCCAGGTACAGCGGGCGCAGGATCGGCATCGAATCCCGATGCGCCACCCAGGTATAGGAATAGATATAGGGGATCAGCCGGGTGCGCAGCGTGAAGTATTTCCGGGCCAGCGCGATGCCCCGGCCGCCATAGGTCCAGGGCATGCGCAGGTTGCCCTCGCGCGGATTCTCGTGCGCGCTGTGCAGGCGCAGGAACGGGCTGAAGGTGCCGAATTCGATCCAGCGGGCATACAGGTCGAAGGGGATCGTGCGGCCATGGAAACCGCCGATGTCATGACTGATGTAGGGCACCAGCACGTTGCCGCCGCGGGTGGTGAACGCCACCTCGTAGGCGAGCACCGGCCATTCGGAATAGGTGTCGCCGGTGAAATAGGCAGGGTAACGCTCGCTGCCCCAGCCGCCGTAGCGACTTAGGATGAAACCGCGCTTGCCGGTTTCCTGCTGGCCGTAGTCGTAATAGACCTTGTTGGTCCACAGCTGCGGGTCCAGACCGGGCATCCCGACCGCGCCGCTGCCGCCGTCCACCCACCAGGAATCGACCCCCTGCCGCATCAGCGGCCGGTGCAGCTGGTCCATGAAGATCGCGGCCTGGCGCTGGTCGGAAAGGTCGAAATGGATCCGCGGCGGCGGCTTGACGTCGCGGATCGCGACCGGGCCGCGCAGGATCCCGCCCGCGGTTCTTTCGGCCACCACGCGCAGCACGATGGTGTTGTCCTGGCCGGCGCGGACGTAGCGGGCGATGTCGGCATAGGTCAGTCGGCGCGGCCAGGGCACCCGGCTGTGCGCCACCGGCTGGCCGTTGACGAACAACTGGTAGGACTGGCCGACCTCGCCCAGGTACAGGTACAGCGCGGCGGGCAACCGCGCCGGCAACGGCACGGTGGTGCGGTACCAGCCGACGCCCCGGTAGGCGGCGTATCCCTGCGCCTGCCATGGCGCGCCGATCCGGATCGGCCGCCAGTGGCCACCGTCGTGGCGCCCGCCCGCGAACCAGCGCTGGCGCAGGCCCCGATCGCCGGGATCGGGGGAAAACGCCCACGTCGCGGCGATGTCCCGCTCGAACGAGGGCCGCGCCGGCGGCGGCCGGCCCATCGCCTGCAGCACCGCCGGCGCGTGGCTGTCCTGGTACGAAAGGATGCTTTCCCTGGTGTTCGCGTAACCGGGATGGTCGTTGAGGCTGAGCTTGACGCCCTGGCCGTGCAGCCAGGCGACCAGCTCGGCGGGATGGGCGATCAGCGGACTCCAGTCGTAGCCGCCCTGCCAGCCGTAGTTGTGCCAGCCGAAATCCAGGACCAGCGTGTCGAGCGGAATGTGGTTCCGGCGGAACCGCGAGACCTCGTCCTTCAGGTGCTGCTCGTCGTAGCGGCGGAAGGCGGGCTGGCGCGTGTCTTCGGCGCCGGGAAAATATTCGAAGTTGAAATCGGTGATCCATGGCCCGAGCGTGTAGCGCGGGATCATCGGGATCGGCCCGCACAGCGCAGCGTACTCGGCAAGCACCTTGCGGTAGTCGTGGCCGTAGGTGAACAGGTACCAGTCCTGGTTCGCCTCGGCCTTGCGCGGCTCGATCCAGGCCTTTCGCGCGTTCCACAGCGGGGTCCGGCTGTCGTCGATGAAGGCATAGCCGCTGCGGCTCAACAGGCCCGGCATGGCCGGCGCCAGCAGCACCTCGATCCCCGGAATCACGTCGTTGACGGGGCTGGCCAGGTCCATGCCGCCGGTGGGCAGGTTCACCTTGCTGATGTTGTCCAGCGAATAGGTCAGCCCGCCCAGGTTCCGCCGGTCACGCTCGCCCGGATGCCAGGCATGCGCGGGGCCGGCGGGATCGTCCTTCCATGTCACCTGCAGATTGCCGGCGTCGAACGGACCCGACTGCAGCCGGTAGCGCACGGTCATCGCGCCGGTGTCCACGACCAGCCAGCCAGCGTCCCGGCGCGAATGGACGGCGACCGCGGGCCACTCCCTTTGCCGGACCACGGCGGTGGCCGCGTCGACGAAGCTGCCCGAGGGCGAATACTCCATCCGCACCAGGGTCGGGGTCAGGAATTCGAAGCGGGCATGGCCCGCCACCACCGCCTGGACGCCTGCCATCGCCGCACAGGGGGCGATCAGGGCGGCAACGGAGGCGATCAGCCGCCATCCCAGCGCCAGGCCTGCGGTTCGCGTGATGAATACCATGCGCCCTGCCCCTCCGCTCGGTTGCCGCTGGACCGCGGTCGGCGGTGTGCGGCAACGTTACACCCATCGCGTGGGCGTTGCCGGCGCATCCGCCGGTCGGCACCCTAGCGGCGAACGCCAGCCCGCGCCCGCCGCCCTTTCCAGGCATAGCCCAGCGCCAGCAGCACGAACCAGGCGGGGCTGACGATCAGCGCCTCGCGGGTATCCGGCTGCAGCGTCAGCAGTACCAGCACGAAGGCGAAGAACAGCAGGCAGGCGTAGCACATGTACACGCCGCCGGGCATCTTGAAGGTGGAGACCAGGTGCTGCTCGGGGCGCTTGCGGCGGTAGGCGATGTAGGCGCACAGGATCAGCGACCACACGAACATGAAGAGGATCGCCGACAGCGTGGTGACCAGGGTGAAGGCGGTGATCAGGTTGGGGATCAGGTAGATCAGGGCCGCGCCGAGCAGCAGGCAGAAGCACGAAAACAGCAGGCCCAGCGACGGCACCGCCGCGCGGGAAAGCCGCGCGAACAGCCCCGGCGCGTGGTTTTCCTCGGCCAGGCCGTACAGCATGCGGCTGGTGGAGAAGATGCCGCTGTTGGCCGACGAGGTGGCCGAGGTCAGCACCACGAAGTTGATCAGGCTGGCGGCGGCGGGAATGCCGGCCAGCACGAACAGTTCGACGAACGGGCTCTTGCCGGGCTGGACCATCCGCCACGGCGTCACCACCATGATCGCCAGCAGGGCCAGCACGTAGAACACGATGATGCGTACCGGGATCGAATTGACCGCCTTGGGCAGGTTGCGCATCGGGTCGGCCGTCTCCGCCGCAGTGGTGCCGACCAGCTCGATGCCGACGAAGGCGAACACCGCGATCTGGAAGCCGGCGAAAAAGCCGCTCAGGCCCCTGGGGAACACGCCGCCATCGTTCCACAGGTTGGCCAGCGTCGCGGCATGCCCGGTCGGCGAGCGGAAACCCCATGCCACCAGCGCGAAGCCGGTCACGATCAGCGCGCAGATGGCGATGATCTTGATCAGCGCGAACCAGAACTCCATCTCGCCGAACAGCCTCACCGTGGCCAGGTTCAGGGTCAGCAGCAGCAGCACGCACAGCAGGGCCGGAATCCACGGCGCCAGTCCCGGGAACCAGTACTGCGCGTAGGAAGCGATGGCGATCACGTCGGCGATCGCGGTGATGATCCAGCAGAACCAGTAGGTCCAGCCGCAGAAGAAGCCGGCCCACGGCCCGAGCAGGTCGGTGGAGAAATCGATGAACGACTTGTATTCCAGGTTGGACAACAGCAGCTCGCCCATCGCCCGCATCACGAAGAACAGCATCACGCCGATGATGAGGTAGACCAGCACGATCGACGGCCCGGCCAGGCTGATCGTCTTGCCCGAGCCCATGAACAGGCCGGTGCCGATCGCGCCGCCGATGGCGATCAGTTGCAGGTGGCGATTGGACAGGCTGCGGCGCAGATGATCGGGATGTTGCGGCGATGCGGTCATGCGGCGTGCCCTGTGCTGGTTGGCTGACGGGAGGGTGACGGTGACGCCGGCGCCTGCCTGCATCGAGGCCGCCGGGGAAAGTGCATCCGGTCACCCGCACGGATGGATGCCGACCGTGCGCGACGCACCGATCGCCCCAGGCCATGAGATCACAGTCGCGCCGGCCGCGCTAGAATGCGGACTCCCTCCCGCCGTGGCTCCCCATGCAACCCGCCAACAAGGCCCGCCTGCAGATCCATTTCTGCGTAGTGCTGTGGGGCTTCACCGCGATCCTCGGCAAGCTGATCACCCTGCCGGCGCTGCAACTGGTGTGGTGGCGCATGCTGCTGGTGACCGCCGCGCTGCTGCTGGTGCCGCAGGTGCGACGCGGCCTGCGCGCGATGCCGGCGCGGCTGCTCTGGGCCTATGCCGGCATCGGCGTGCTGGTGTCGCTGCACTGGCTGACGTTCTATGCGGCGATCAAGTTGTCCAATGCCTCGGTCGGCGCCACCTGCATCGCGCTGGGCCCGGTGTTCCTGGCCTTCATCGAGCCGTGGCTGACCCGGCGCAAGTTCGATCCACGGGAACTGCTGATCGGCGCGGCCGTGGTGCCCGGCGTGGTCATGGTGGTGGGCGGCGTGCCCGTGGACATGCGCCTGGGCATCGCCGTGGGCACGCTGTCGGCGCTGTTCGTGGCGCTGTTCGGCTCGCTCAACAAGCGCATGGTCGAACACGGCGACCCGCTGACGGTGACCTTCATCGAGCTGGGTACCGGCACCGTGTTCCTGACCCTGCTGGCACCCCTGCTGCCGCATCGGGGCGCGCTGTTCGTGCTGCCCGGCCTGCATGACGGCCTGCTGCTGCTGGCGCTGTCGTTCGGCTGCACCCTGCTGCCGTTTTCGCTGGCCCTGGCGGCCTTGCGCCACCTCAGCGCGTTCGGCACGCAGATGGTGACCAACCTGGAGCCGGTCTATGCGATCGTGCTGGCGATCGTGCTGCTGGGCGAGCAGCGCCAGCTGGAGCATTGGTTCTACCTGGGCGTGGCGGTCATCCTGGCGGCGGTGTTCGTCCATCCGCTGCTGCACCGCAAGTCGCGCGGCACCGGCCAGCCGGAGCTGATGGGCACCGCCGAAAGCCACGCGATGGTCGAATGAACCGGGCGGCCAGCCACGACCACACCCGCGGCATCCTGCAGGCGCTGGCAGCGGCGCTCCTGTTCGGACTGAGCACGCCGCTGGCGAAAATCCTCACCGGCACCATCGCGCCGGCCATGCTGGCCGGGTTGCTGTATGCCGGCTCGGGTATCGGCCTGGCGCTGTGGATGCTGCTGCGGCGCTGGCGCCGGCGGCCGGCGACCGAGGCGCCGCTGGTCCGCCGCGACATGCCGTGGCTTGCCGGCGCGGTGCTGTTCGGCGGCGTGTTCGGCCCGCTGCTGCTGATGCTGGGGCTGGCGCGGACACCGGCGTCGAGCGCCTCGCTGCTGCTGAACCTGGAGGCGGTGCTGACCGCGCTGCTGGCCTGGGTGGTGTTCCGCGAGAACGTCGATCGCCGCGTGTTGCTCGGCATCCTGGCGATCGTCGCCGGCACCGTGCTGCTGTCCTGGCAAGGCCCGGCGGGCATGCCGTTCCGGTGGGGCGCGCTGGCGATCGCCGGCGCCTGCCTGTGCTGGGCGATCGACAACAACCTCACCCGCGCGGTGGCCGGCGGCGATCCGCTGCAGACCGCCGCGATCAAGGGCGGCGTGGCCGGCGCGATCAACATCGGCCTCGCCATGGCGATGGGCCACCGCTTCCCCGCGCCGCTGCCGCTGCTGGCCACCGGCCTGCTCGGCTTCGCCGGGTACGGCGTGAGCCTGGTGCTGTTCGTGCTGGCCCTGCGCGGGCTGGGCACGGCGCGCACCGGCGCGTACTTCTCCACCGCGCCGTTCGTCGGCGCGGCGCTGTCGCTGCTGCTGTTCGCCGAGCGTCCCGGCATCGCCTTCTGGCTGGCCGGCGCGCTGATGGCGCTGGGCGTGTGGCTGCATGTCAGCGAACGGCACGTGCACGAACACGTGCACGAGGCGCTGGCGCACAATCACCGCCATCGCCACGACGCGCACCACCAGCACACCCACGATTTCCCGTGGGACGGCGAGGAGCCGCACACCCATCCGCACGTGCACGAGCCGCTCGTGCACAGCCACCGGCATTATCCGGACAGCCATCATCGCCACCGGCATTCCTGAGGAGAGCACCGCCATGGTCAGCAGGCAGCATTGGGAAACGGTCTACCGCACCAAGGCGGTCGATGCGATCAGCTGGTACCGCCCGCACCTGGAAACCTCGCTGGCGATGATCGAGCGGGCGGTGCCGGACCGCGATGCCGGCATCGTCGACATCGGCGGCGGCGAGGCCACGCTGGTCGACGATCTGCTGGCCCGCGGCTACCGGCAACTGAGCGTGCTCGACATCTCGCCCGCGGCGATCGCGGTGGCGCAGCATCGCCTCGGCGCCGCCGCGGTGCAGGTGACCTGGCTGGCCGACGACATCCTGCAGGCGGCGCTGCCGGCGCAGCGCTTCGACCTGTGGCACGACCGCGCGCTGTTCCATTTCCTCACCGCTGCCGGGCAGCGGGCGCGCTACGTCGAGCAGCTCGCCCACGCGCTGAAACCCGGCGGCCACGCCATCATCGCCACCTTCGGCCCGCAGGGACCGGGCCAGTGCAGCGGGCTCGACACCGTGCGCTACGACGCCGCGTCG
>JAGWIC010000065.1 GCA_028866435.1 Lysobacteraceae bacterium
TACCGGATCAACCCGGGCAACGTCGGCTTCGGCAAGAAGAAGGACGGCCAGTTCGGCGCCATCATCGAGATGGCGCTGCGCTACAACAAGCCGGTGCGCATCGGCGCCAACTGGGGCTCGCTGGACCAGAGCATGGTGGCGGCGCTGATGGACCAGAACCACACCCGTACCGAGCCCTGGGAGGCGTCCCATGTCGCGCGCGAGGCGCTGATCCGCTCGGCGCTGGACTCCGCCGCCAGGGCCGAGGAGATCGGCCTGCCGCGCGAACGCATCATCCTGTCGTGCAAGGTGTCCGGGGTGCAGGAGCTGATCGCGGTGTACCGCGACCTCGCCGTGCGCTGCGACTACGCCCTGCACCTGGGCCTGACCGAGGCCGGCATGGGCTCGAAGGGGATCACCGCCTCCAGCGCCGCGCTGGCGGTGCTGCTGCAGGAAGGCATCGGCGACACCATCCGCATCTCGCTCACCCCCGAGCCGGGCGGAGCGCGCAGCGGCGAGGTGATCGTGGCGCAGGAACTGCTGCAGACGATGGGCCTGCGCTCGTTCACCCCGCTGGTCACCGCCTGCCCCGGCTGTGGCCGCACCACCAGCGAGTTCTTCCAGGTGCTGGCGAAGACCGTGCAGGCGCACGTGCGCGAGCAGATGCCGCTGTGGCGCGTCAAGTACGACGGCGTGGAGAACCTCACCCTGGCGGTGATGGGCTGCATCGTCAACGGCCCGGGCGAGTCTAAGCACGCCAACATCGGCATCTCGCTGCCGGGCAACGGCGAGGCGCCAGCGGCGCCGGTGTTCATCGACGGGCAGAAGGCGATGACCCTGCGCGGCGACAACATCGCCGGCGAATTCATCGGCATCCTCGATGACTATGTCGCGCGCACCTACACGATGCGTGCCGGCTGAAGTCCTTCGCTACGGCAATCCGCACGTAGGGTCCACGGCGGCCCAGCTGCCGATGTGACCCGGCTGCGCGGTGAGCCGTTCGACCTGCTGCAGGAACTCTCCGCGCGGGATTTCGATCGCGCCCAGTCCCAGCGTGTGGGCATTGGCCACCTGGGCATCGAGCAGCGGGTAACCGCGCTCGTGCAACAGCCGGGCGAGGGTGGTCAGGGCCAGCTTGGAGCCGCCGCTCTCGGCGCTGAACATCGACTCGCCGCAGAACAGCCGGCCGACCGCCACGCCGTAGATGCCGCCGACCAGCTTGTCCCGGTCCCACACCTCGACGCTGTGCGCATGGCCGAGCCGGTGCAATTGCCGGTAGGCATCGATCATCGGCGGCAGCAGCCAGGTGCCCATGTGGTCGCCGCGGGGCGCGGCGCAGGCGCGGATGACGTCGTCGAACGCGTGATCCACGGTGACCCGCCACGCCTTGCCGGCCAGTTGGCGGCGCAGGCTGCGATTCGGCTTCAGCCGCCCGGTGCGGAACACGCAGCGCGGGTCCGGCGACCACCACAGGATCGGCTCGCCCTCGCCGTACCACGGAAATATCCCGCGCCGGTAGGCGGCAAGCAGCCGTTCGACCGACAGATCGCCACCGAACGCCAGCAGCCCGTTGGGCTGTTCCAGTGCCAGCCGCGGGTCGGGGAAGCTGTCCGGTGCATGCGGGTCGAGCAGGGGCAGCTGGATCATGGCGTCTCGCCGGTGCGGCTGGCGTAGGGGCTGTGTTCGAGCAATGCTTCCGCGTAGTCATCGACGGCCGGCGCCTCGCGCGCCAGCGCAGCCGCCACCGCCGCGCGAAAGCCGGGATTTGCCAGGTAATGCCGCGAATGCGTGCGTGCCGGCAGGAATCCGCGCGCCAGCTTGTGCTCGCCCTGGGCGCCGGGTTCGAAGCGGCTCAGCTTTTGCGCGATGGCGTACTCGATGCCGCGGTAGTAGCACAGCTCGAAGTGCAGCCCGGGCACGTCCATCGACGCGCCCCAGTAGCGTCCGTACAGCACGCCGCCGCCCTGGATGAACAGCGCCATCGCCACGATCGTCCGGCCGTGGCGGGCCAGCGCCAGCTGGGCCAGCGGACCCAGCTCGCCCAGGCGCTGGAAGAAGCGGCCGGTCAGCGCGGCGTGGTTGCCCTTGGCGTCGAACGTGGCCGCGTACAGCGCATGCAGTTGCCGCCACTGCTCGCGGTCGAGGCTGTCGCCGCCGCGCCACTCGATGCTCAGGCCGCTGGCCTCGACCTGGCGGCGTTCGCGCAGGATGTTCTTGCGCTTCTTGTGGTTCAGCGTGGCCAGGAAATCGGGGAAATGGCGGTAGCCGCGGTTGTGCCAGTGGAACTGCAGGTCCGAGCGGGCCAGCCACGGCTCGCCGAAGGCATCGAGTTCTTCGGGCAGCAGAAAGTTGGCGTGCACCGAGGACAGCCCCAGGCGCTGCGCTTCGGCGCGCATCGCCTCGACCAGGGCGCGCTGCCGCGCCGCCGTGCGTTCGTCGCGACCCGCCAGCAGGCGCGGGCCGGGCACGGGCGAGTAGGGCACGGCATTGAGCAGTTTCGGGTAGTACTCGCCACCGGCGCGTTCCCAGGCACTGGCCCAGCTCCAGTCGAACACGAACTCGCCGTGCGAGTTGCCCTTCAGGTACAACGGCGCGGCGGCGACCAGCTTGCCGTCTTCATGGAGACCCAGGTGGTGCGGCTGCCAGCCCGCGTCCGGCCGCACGCAGCCGGTGCGCTCCAGCGCGTCCAGGAAGGCATGCGACACGAACGGGTTCGCCTCGGCACGCAGCGCGTCCCATTCCCCGGCTGGCAGCTCGGCGATCGCGGCATGGAAGCGGATCTCGTGCATGGTCTGGCCATGTAGGAGCCCGCTCGCGGGCGATGCTTTTGCTTTGATTTGAATACGGAGATTCAGAGCAAGAGCATCGCCCGCGAGCGGGCTCCTACACGCATCAGCCGGCCGGGGTCTGCTGGTCGAGCCAGCGCTCGGCGTCCAGCGCGGCCATGCAGCCGAAGCCGGCCGAGGTGATCGCCTGGCGGTAGACGTGGTCGGCCACGTCGCCGGCGGCGAACACGCCGGGCACCGAGGTCATCGTGGCCATGCCGCCCTGGCCGCTGTGGATCCTGATGTAGCCGTCGTGCATGTCGAGCTGGCCTTCGAAGATGCCGGTGTTCGGGGTGTGCCCGATCGCCACGAAAAAGCCGGTGGCGGCGATGTCGCGGGTGGCGCCGGAGTTGACGTCCTTCACGCGCACGCCGGTGACGCCGGTGTCGTCGCCCAGCACCTCGTCGATGCCGTGGTTCCAGACCAGTTCGATCTTGCCGGCGGCGACCTTCTCGAACAGTTTGTCCTGCATGATCTTCTCGGCGCGCAGCTTGTCGCGGCGATGTACCAGGTAGACCTTGCGGCCGATGTTGGCCAGGTACAGCGCCTCCTCGACCGCGGTGTTGCCGCCGCCGATCACCACCACGTCCTGGTCGCGGAAGAAGAAGCCGTCGCAGGTGGCACAGGCCGACACGCCCTTGCCCTTGAACTTCTCCTCGCTGGGAATGCCCAGGTACTTGGCGGTGGCGCCGGTGGTGACGATCAGCGCGTCGCAGGTGTATTCGCCCGAATCGCCCTTGAGCCGGAACGGGCGCTGCTTCAAGTCCGCCGTGTGGATGTGGTCGAAGATCATCTCGGTGTGGAAGCGCTGGGCATGTTCGGCCATGCGCTGCATCAGCGCCGGCCCCTGCAGCCCCTCGACATCGCCGGGCCAGTTGTCCACCTCGGTGGTGGTCATCAACTGGCCGCCCTGCTGCAGGCCGGTGATCATCGTCGGCTTGAGGTTGGCGCGGGCCGCGTACACCGCTGCGGTGTAGCCGGCCGGACCGGAGCCGAGGATGAGCAGGCGGCTGTGCTTGGGGGTAGTCATGGTGGGTATAATCCTTGAGGTTTGCGGGCGATCCCGGCAAGCATGGGGAATGCACCGGGCCGATTCAAGTCACCGGCCCGCCGGCGCAGCCGCTGCACCACGTGGCGCGGGGATGGCCGGCCGGCGCACGCTTGCCCATCCCGCAGGCGGGACGCTTGAGCGGGATGCCCCGCAAGGTATGCTCTGAGCCTTGGCCGACAGGAAGGGAGCACCCCAGGTGGCGCGCAGCGCGAATATGAAGAAACAACCCAGGGAAGGCCTCAGCGAGGAGATGAAACGGCGGCTGCGCGAAGCCGGCGCCCTGCTGCTGCTGCCGCTGGCGGTGTACCTGCTGGTGTGCCTGTTCAGCTACAACCCGCACGACCCGAGCTGGACCAATGCCGGCCAGTTCCCGCGCGCGCACAATTTCGGCGGCACCGTCGGCGCCCATGTCGCCGACTTGCTGCGCTGGATCTTCGGCCTGATGGCCTATTGCTTCCCGCTGCTGCTGCTGCTGCTGGGCGTGCAGGTGCTGCGCCAGCGCCACGAGCAGGTGCAGCACCCGTGGGAGCCGGCGCTACGGCTGGCCGGTTCCGTGTTCTTCTTCATCACCGGGCCGGCCCTGCTGTACCTCAATTTCCACGACGATCCGGTGCTGCCGCAAGGTGTCGGCGGCATCATCGGCGTATGGGTCGGTGATGCCTTGCTGCGCGCGTTCGGCGCCAAGGGCGCGCCGTTGCTGCTGCTGGCCCTGTTCCTGATTTCGGTGACCCTGGCGACCGGGCTGTCCTGGTTCCGGCTGATGGACTGGACCGGGCGGACGGTGCTGCAGCTGCTGGCCTGGGTGCGCGGCAAGTTGCAGGAGGCGCCGCAGCTGCTGGCGGCGCGACAGGCGCGCACCGAGCGCGAGGTGGTCAAGAAGGCGGACGCGGTGAAGCAGGCCCGGCGCGAGCCGGTGCGGATCGAGGCGCCGCCGGCGCCGGTGACCAAGAGCGAGCGCGCCCGCCTGGAAACGCAGATCCCGTTGTTCGTCGGTGCCGCCGCGCCCGGCGAGCTGCCGCCGCTGTCGCTGCTGGACGAGGCGCCGGAGCAGGGGCCCGGCTACAACGAGGAGACGCTGGAAGTCCTCTCGCGCCAGGTCGAGTTCAAGCTCAAGGACTTCAAGATCGATGCCAAGGTGGTCGGTGCCTATCCCGGCCCGGTGATCACCCGCTTCGAGATGGAGCCGGCCCCGGGTATTCGCGGCTCGCAGGTGTCGAGCCTGGACAAGGACATCGCCCGCGGCCTGTCGGTGGTCAGCGTGCGGGTGGTCGACGTGATCCCCGGCAAGAACGTGATCGGGCTGGAGATCCCCAACACCAGGAAGCAGATCGTCTACCTGTCGGAGATCCTGCGTTCGGACAAGTACGACCAGCTGAAGTCGCCGCTGGCGCTGGCGCTGGGCAAGGACATCGGCGGCAAGCCGGTGGTGGTCGACCTGGCCAAGATGCCGCACCTGCTGGTCGCCGGCACCACCGGCTCGGGCAAGTCGGTGGCGGTCAACGCGATGGTGCTGAGCCTGCTGTACAAGGCCAGCGCGAAAGACGTGCGGATGATCATGATCGACCCGAAGATGCTGGAGCTCTCGGTGTACGAGGGCATCCCGCACCTGCTGGCGCCGGTGGTCACCGACATGAAGGAGGCCGCCAACGCGCTGCGCTGGTGCGTGGCCGAGATGGAGCGCCGCTACAAGCTGATGGCCGCGGTGGGCGTGCGCAACCTCGGCGGCTTCAACAAGAAGGTCAAGGACGCCGAGAACGCCGGGCAGCCGATCATGGACCCGCTGTTCCGCGCCAACCCCGAGATGCCGCAGCTGATGGCCGAGCCGCTGGAGCCGCTGCCCTACATCGTGATCATCATCGACGAATTCGCCGACATGATGATGATCGTCGGCAAGAAGGTGGAGGAGCTGATCGCCCGCCTGGCGCAGAAGGCGCGCGCCGCCGGCGTGCACCTGATCCTGGCCACCCAGCGCCCGTCGGTGGATGTGATCACCGGCCTGATCAAGGCCAATATCCCCACCCGCATCGCGTTCCAGGTGTCGAGCAAGATCGACTCGCGCACGATCCTCGACCAGAGCGGCGCCGAGGCCCTGCTCGGCCACGGCGACATGCTGTACCTGCCGCCCGGCACCGCCACGCCCGAGCGCGTGCACGGCGCCTTCGTCGACGATCACGAGGTGCACCACGTGGTCGCCTGGCTGAAATCGCAGGGTGCGCCGAACTACATCGAGGGCGTGCTGGAGGAGGTGCAGGCCACCGGCGACGGCAAGTTCATCAACGACGCCGGCCTGCCGCAGGAGGGCGAGGAAGGCGGCGACGCCGATACCCAGCTGTACGACAAGGCCGTCGCCATCGTCACGCAGACCCGGCGCGCCTCGATCTCCGGCGTGCAGCGCCACCTGCGCATCGGCTACAACCGCGCCGCGCGGCTGGTCGAACAGATGGAGCAGGACGGCGTGGTCAGCCCCCCGCAGCACAACGGCAACCGCGAAGTGCTGGCGCCGCCGCCACCGAAGAATTGACGCCACCCGTAGGAGCCCGCTGGCGGGCGATGCTTTTGCTTTGATTTCCCCCATCGAGACATCAGAACAAAAGCATCGCCCGCCAGCGGGCTCCTACGGTTCGGTTAAGCCGGCGCTGTCCACAATCCACCCTCATCCTCACGTTCCGGGAATCCGATGAAACGCTTGATGCTTGCCCTGACCTTCCTCGTGCTGCTGCTCTCGCTCGACGCGACGGCGGTCGCGGCCGTGGGCCCGGCGCGCGCGCGCCTGGATGCCTTCGCCAGCGGCCTGCATTCGCTGACCGGCGACTTCAGCCAGACCCTCACCGGCGCCGACGGGCAGGTGGGCAAGACCAGCTCCGGCACGCTGGTGCTGCTGGCGCCGCGCGAATTTCGCTGGAACACGCTGACCCCGTACAAGCAGACCATCGTCGCCGATGGCAGCCGCGTGTGGATGTACGACCCCGAGCTGGAGCAGGTCACCGTGAACCGGCAGAGCACCGAGGAATCGCACAGCCCGCTCACCGTGCTGACCGACCTCAAGCAGCTCGACCGCGACTTCAAGGTGACCGAGCAGGGTGCCCACGACGGGCTGCTCTGGCTGCGGATGACTTCGACCGCCAAGGATCCGCAGTTCGACCATGCCGACCTCGGGTTCGATGCCAGCGGCCTGGTGCGCATGAGGTTCCGCGACCGGCTCGGCTCGACCACGGACATCCGCTTCTCCAACCTGCGGCGCAACGTGGCCATTCCCGACAGCACCTTCAATTTCGTGCCGCCCAAGGGCGCCGACGTGATCGGCGACTTGCCGGTGCTGACCACCGAACCGCTGCACGACTGAACCCGCGCCGGCGCACGGCCGCCCGGCCCGCTGGGGTTCAGGCCGGGCGCTTGGCGGTGATCCGCAGCAGGCCCTGCATGATCGCCAGCGGCGTGGGCGGGCAGCCGGTAACCACGGCGTCGACCGGGATGATGCTGCTGACCGGGCCGCGGGTGGCATAGCTGGTGCCGAACACGCCGCCGCAGGCAGCGCAGTCGCCCGTCGCCAGGACCCATTTGGGCTCGGGCATCGCCGCGTAGGTGCGCCTGAGCGCCTGCTCCATGTTGACCGAGACCGGGCCGGTGACCAGCAGCACATCGGCATGGCGCGGGCTGGCGACGAAGGCGATGCCGCTGCCCTCGAGGTTGTAGTACGGGTTGGAGAGCGCCTGGATCTCCAGTTCGCAGCCGTTGCACGAGCCGGCATCGACCTGGCGGATGCGCAAGGCGCGCCCGAACACCGTCTGCAGTTGCCGCTGCAACTGGTCCAGTGGTGCGGCGCCGGCCTCGGGCTCGGGCTCGGGCAGGTCGCGGTCGAGCAGGCCGTTGCGGCGGATGGTGCGCAGGATGTCAAACATGGCGGTTCATCCGTCGATGCCGCTGTAGGCGAGGTTGAACGATTTGTTGATCAGCGGGAAATCCGGCACGATGTTGCCGATGATCGCGTATTCGATCAGTGGCCAGTTCTGCCATGACGGGTCATGCGCGTGGCAACGTCGCACGCGGTCGTCCGGGGCGGTTTCGAGCGCAATCATCACCGGGCCGCGCCAGCCCTCGACCAGGCCAAGTCCCAGCCGGTAGGGCGCCGCCGCGGGGACCGAGGCCAGGCTCGGCCCCGGCGGCAGCGTCTCGAGCAGGGCGCGGCACAGGCGCAGCGACTCGACGATGTCGTCGAACCGCAGCCGGGCCCTGGCGGCGACGTCGCCACCGGCCGCCAGCACCAGGCGCGGGCGCAACTGCTCGTACGGCGGCCATGGCATGTCCACGCGCAGATCCCCCGCCACGCCGGCCGCGCGCGCCACCAGGCCGAGGGCGCCGTGGGCCTTGGCCAATGCCGTACTGAGCACGCCGGTGTCGCGAAAACGATCCTGCACGCCGGCATGGTTCTCGTAGATGGCGCGCAGCCCGGCCACGCGCTGCTCCAGCATCGACGCTTCATCGAGCAGGGCGCGGACCGCCGGCGCGTCGATGTCCGTGGCGACACCGCCGGGCAACACCCAGTCGAACAGGTAGCGCTGGCCGAAGACCTGCCGGTTCAGTCGCAATAGTTGTTCCTTCAGGCTGGAGAACTGCACCAGGCCGAAGGCCAGGCCGGCATCGTTGCCCAGCGCACCCAGGTCGCCGAGGTGGTTGGCCAGGCGCTCGCGCTCGAGCGCCAGCGCGCGCAGCGCCGCGGCCCGTGGCGGCACGACGGTGGCGGTGATCGATTCCAGCGCGGCGCAGTAGGCCCACGCATAGGCCACGGTGCTGTCGCCGCTGACGCGGGCGGCCAGGCGGTGGCCATCGTGCAGCAGCTGGCCCTCGAAGCGCTTGGCGATGCCCTTGTGCGCGTAGCCGAAGCGGGTTTCCAGCCGCAGCACTTTCTCGCCCACCACCGAGAAGCGGAAATGGCCCGGCTCGATGGTGCCGGCATGGACCGGACCCACCGCGATCTCGTGCACGCCGTCGCCGGTCACCGCGACGAACGGGTAGGGCCTGCCCGGCTGCGGTTGCGGCTCGGCCGCAGCCGCGTCGCGGCGCAGCGGGAACCCGTGTTCGGGCCATCCGTCATGGCGCAGCCAGGGGCGGGTATCGCCGATGTCCGCCTCCATGCCCAGCAGGTCGTACAGCGCGCGCTGCAGGCGATCGGCCACCGGGAACCAGTGCGTCAGGGAGGGGTAGCCGGCCGCACCTCCGGTCGGCGAGTGTTCCAGCACCACCACCTGCTGCGGCAACAGGAACGCGGCATACACGCGGAACCGGCCGTCGCGGTCGCGGTCGTCCGCCCCCCACAGGGACAGCAGGACGGCGCCGTGGTCGCGCAGGCGCAAGGCGCTGTGGCTCCACTGCGCGGCATTGACCACGACCTGCTGCGCGGGCACGTTGGCGGGCAACTGGAGCGCGGCTTGCGGGAGGTAATCGAGGTTCATGTCGTCATCCCGTCAACCACCGATCAGCTGGGCCGCCAGCCGGTACCACTCGGCCAATGCCGGCGGGATGTAGACGCCCATCATCAGCACGATGCCGAGGTGGACGAACACCGGCACCAGCGCCGGGGTATGCGGCAGCGGCTGGTCGTCGGTATCGCCATAGACCATCGGCTGCAGGCGGCTGAAGATCGCGCCGAAGGCAACCGCCAGCGCCAGCAGCAGCACCGGCGTGGCCCACGGGTGGTCGCGCATCGCGGTGATGAGGATCAGGTATTCGCTGGTGAAGACGCCAAACGGCGGCATGCCGAGGATCGCCAGTCCGCCCAGCATCAGTCCCCAGCCGACGCTGGGGTGGATCGTCAGCAGCCCGCGGATCCTGTCCATGCGCTGGGTGCCGGACAACTGCGTGGCATGACCGGCGGCAAAGAAGATCGCCGACTTGGTCAGCGAGTGCATGGTCATGTGCAGCAGGCCGGCGAAATTCGCGATCGGCCCGCCCATGCCGAAGGCGAAGGTGATGATGCCCATGTGCTCGATCGAGGAGTACGCGAACAGCCGCTTGATGTCGCGCTGGCGCCACAGGAAGAAGCTCGCCAGCAGCGTCGACAACAGCCCGAAACCCATCAGCATGTGGCCCGGCAGTGCCGAATGGAGCGCGCCGTCGGTGAGGATCTTGCAACGGATCACCGCATACAGCGCCACGTTGAGCAGCAGGCCGGAAAGCACCGCCGAGACCGGCGTCGGGCCTTCGGCATGGGCATCGGGCAGCCAGTTGTGCAGCGGCGCCAGGCCGACCTTGGTGCCATAGCCGACCAGCAGGAACACGAACGCCATGCCCATCACGCGTGGCTCGAGCTGGCCCTTGACCGCGTCGAGGTGCGTCCACAGCAGGGCGCCCATGCCTTCGCCGCCGAGCAGGTCCTCGGCGGCGGTGTACAGCAGCGCGGTGCCGAACAGCGCCAGCGCGATGCCGACGCCGCACAGGATGAAGTACTTCCAGGCCGCCTCGATGCTGCCGCGCGTGCGGTACAGCGAAACCAGCAGCACGGTCGACAGCGTGGCCATCTCCATGGCCACCCACATGAAGCCCATGTTGTTGGTGGTCAGCGCCAGCAGCATCGCCGCCATGAACAACTGGTACATGCTGTGGTAGAGCCGCAGCCGCCCCGGCGTGAGCCGGCCGTGGCTGGCCTCGATGCGCATGTAGGGGCGCGAGAACACCGCGGTGGTGAAGCCGACCAGGGCGGTCAGCGCCACCAGGAAGACGTTGAACGGGTCGATGAAAAACTCTTCGTTCCAGGCGGTCATCGGCCCGTGCCGGATGATCCGCAGCACCAGCAGGGCGGACGCCAGCAAGGTGGCCAGGCTGGCCGCCACGCTGACCTCGGCGGCGTAGCGCCTCGCTCCCACGATGGCGAGCAGGGCCGCGCCGAGCAGGGGAAACCCCAGGACCAGCAGGATCTCCACGTCAGTCCTCCTTGAGAGATTCGAGTTGGTCCAGATCCAGGCTGTCGAACTGTTCCCGGATATGGAAAAAGAAGATGCCGAAGATGAACACGGCGACCAGCAGATCCAGCGCCATGCCCAGCTCCACCACCATCGGCATGCCGTAGGTGGTGGTGGTGGCGGCGAAGAACAGGCCGTTCTCCAGCGACAGGAAGCCGATCACCTGGGTAAATGCCTTGCGCCGGGCCAGGATCATCAGGAACGACAGCAGGATGACGGCGATCGCGATGCCGAGCGTCTTGCGCAGCACCGTGGTGGCCAGCGCGCTGGCCGGCTGCGCCAGGCCGAAGGCGAAGATCACCAGGCCCAGGCCCACCAGCATCAGCGTCGGCACGTTGACCAGCGGCTCGTTGTCGCGCTCGATGCCGAGCTTGCGCATCAGTCGGAACAACACCAGCGGCAGCACGCACACCTTCAGCAGCAAGGTCAGCGCGGCGGAGAAATACAGGTGGGTCAGGCCGGCCGAGGCGGCCACGATCACCGTCGAGGCCACCAGTACCACGCCCTGCCATATCAGCAGGATCAGCAGCCGGCGGCTGCGCCGCTCGGCCAGCATCGCGAACGAGATGAGCAGCAGGGCGCCGGCCAGCATCTGGACGACCTGGGTGGACAGGTTTACCGGAGGCATCGGCTCACGCTCCCAGCAGCAGGTAGACGAGCAGGCCCAGCACGGCGAGCAGGAAGGCCATGGTCAGGAATTCCGGCGCGCGGAACAGGCGCAGCTTGGCCGACAGGGTCTCGAACAGCGCCAGCGCGGCGCCGGCGACCGCGAGTTTGGCTAGCACGGCGGCAATGGCCAGTGCCAGCAGGCCGACGCCGGCGCCGTGCAGGGCGATGCCCCACGGCAGGAACAGGGCGAACCCGATGCAGGCATAGTTGAACAGTTTCAGCCACGAGGCCCACTCCAGCAGGGCCAGGTGGCGCGCCGAGTATTCCAGGATCATCGCCTCATGGATCATCGTCAGTTCGAGATGGGTCGACGGGTTGTCGACCGGCAGGCGGGCATTTTCGGCCAGCAGCACCATGACGAAGGCGACGCCGGCGAAGAACAGGCTCGGGTGCAGCACGATGTGCGGCTGGTCGAGCACGCCCTCCACCATTTCGGGCAGGGCGGTGCTGCCGTGGGTCATGAAGGCGCTGAACAACACCATCAGCAGGGCCGGCTCGGCCAGGAAACCGATCATCATCTCGCGCCGCGCCCCCATGCTGCCGAAGGCGGTGCCGACGTCCATGGCCGCCAGCGAGATGAACACGCGCGCGGTCGCGAACAAGCCGACCAGCGCGATCGCGTCGGCGACGCGCGCCAGCGGCAGGTCGGTGGTCACCGAGGGGATGATCGCCGCGGCCACCACCATCGTGGAGAACACCACGTAGGGAGCCAGCCGGAACAGCCATGACGCGTCGGTCGCCAGCGCCGCGTCCTTGTGGAACAGCTTGCGCAGTACCAGGTACGGCTGCCACAGCGGCGGCGCGGAGCGGTTCTGCAGCCAGGCGCGGCATTGCCCGACCCAGCCGGCGAACAGCGGCGCCAGGGCGATCGCCAGCAGGCACTCGCTCACTTGCCAGACATAGGCGGTCATAGCACCCACACCAGCAGCAGGATCAGGGTCATGAAGCTGTACAGCAGATAGGTGGACAGCCGCCCGCCCTGCAGGATCGTCACGCGTTCAGCGGTGCGTTGCACCAGCCGCGCCAGCGGCAGGTACAGCCGGTGCCAGAGGTGTTCCTGCACCTGCACGTGGTAGTGGGGTTTCGAATCCGACGGCGCGGGCAGCTCGCGCTGCATCCGGAACACCGGGCCGAACAGGTGGCGGACCGGCTGGCCGAAGCCCTCGGAGGAATCCTGCATGCGCGGGGTCTGCCACGGGTAGCCGCAATCCCACGGCGGCGTGCGGCGAACGCGGCCATGGTAGATGCGACGGACCAGCGCGAAGGTGGCGCCGATCGCCAGCAACAGGCCCACCCACAGCCACAGGCCGCTGTACGAGGTCTGGCTCGACGTGACCGGCGTCATCCACCACGGCGACGGTCCGCGCCGCACCGCCGTGCCGACCAGTTGCAGGGTGATCCGGCCCACCACATCCAGCGCGGCCTGCGGGAACATGCCGATCAGGATGCAGCCCAGCGCCAGCCAGGCCAGGCCCAGGCGCTCGAGCCAGCCCGCGTCGTGCGCGTGCTCCAGCGCCCGCTCGCGCGGCTGGCCCAGGAAGACGACGCCGTAGAACTTCACCATCACGTAGCCGGCCAGCGCCGCCGTCAGCGCCACCAGTGCCGCGCCCAGCGGCACGATCATGTTGAGGAAGGCATGCGGGATCCGCGGTGTCTGCAGGAAGGCCTGCAGCAGCAGCCACTCGGAGACGAACCCGTTCAGCGGCGGCAGCCCGGCGATCGCCAGCGAACCGATCAGCGCCAGCGCCGCCACCCACGGCATGTAGCGGATCAGCCCGCCGAGCTTGCCCAGGCTGCGCTCGCCGGTGGCGTGCATGACCGAACCGGTGACCAGGAACAGCAGGCTCTTGAAGAACGCGTGGTTGAACGCGTGGATCAGGGTCGCCGCCAGCGCCAGCGCGGCGAGCAGGCGCATGTCGAAGCTGCGGCACAGCAGGGCCAGGCCCATGCCGGCGAAGATCAGCCCGATGTTCTCGATCGAGGAGTAGGCCAGCAGGCGCTTCATGTCCGTCTGCACCGCGGCGAAAATCGCGCCATAGAGCGCGGTGCCGAGGCCCAGGCCCAGGGTCAGCAGACCCCACCACCACGGCCCCGCGTGCAGCAGGTCCCAGCTGACCCGCAGCAGGCCGTAAACGCCGATCTTGAGCATCAGCGCGCTCATCATGGCCGACACCGGCGAGGGCGCGGCCGGGTGGGCCTCGGGCAGCCACACATGCAGCGGTACCAGGCCGGCCTTGGCGCCGAAGCCGAACAGGGCCAGCGCAAACGCGGCGCTGGCCCAGGCCGGCGTGAGTTGCGCCGCGCGCATCGCATCGAAGGTCATCTGCCAGCTGCCGCCCTGCAGCACGCCGAAGCTGAGCAGGATGCCGAGCGCGCCGACGTGGGCCATCAGCAGGTACAGGAAGCCGGCGCGACGGATCTCGGGGATGCGATGCTGGGTCACCACCAGGAAATACGAACTCAACGCCATTGTTTCCCAGGCCACCATGAACAGGTAGGCGTCATCGGCCAGCACCACCATCGCCATGCTGGCCAGGAACACGTGGTACTGCAGGCAGAGCAGCCCCGGCGCGGTGCCTTCGCCCTGGCGGAAATAGCCCGCGGCGAAGATCGAAATGCCGGCCCCGGCACTTCCGAGCAGCAGCAGGAAGAAGCCCGACAAGGCATCCAGGCGCACGTGGAACGGCATGTTCGGCAGCCCCAGCGCCAGCACGGCGCGCTGCACGGCAAAGCCCGGCAGCAGGGACATGGCGCCCATCGCGGCCACGGCCAGTGCAACCAGTGCGCCCAGCGGGAACAGCGTGCGGGCGACCCAGCCGATGCGGTTGGGCTGGACCAGGCCGAGCGCGCCGATCGACAACCACGAAGCGACCAGGAACAGCAGCGCCGTCAGCGGCGTGATGGTCGCCAATGCACTCGCCAGGTTCATGTCGTGGACCCGGCCGCGTTGCTGGTTGAGCGGCGCCGGCGCGGCGTCGCGGGGACGTTTGTCATGATAATTTTATTATCATAGAATGAGTGTCAAGTGTACGACCGATGATACTTGCATGCCAACAGAAAATCGCACGGCCCGCCTGACCATCCTGATCGACCCACGCAAGAAGGCGGTGTTCGAACGCCTGTGTGCCGGAGAAGACACCACCCCCTCGCAGGTGGTGCGGCAGCTGATCCGCGACTATATCGAGCAGAAGTCCGGGCACTCCTGGCAAAGCGAATACAACCTCACCGCCGAGAAGAGCGCGGCCGCCGCCCGGAAGCCGCGGGCGCGCTGAACCGCGCCGGCCGCTGCCGCCCTGGCCGCCGGTCGGGCGGCGGCGTCGATCAGGCCGCGGCGCAGCAGTTGCGGCCGCTGCGCTTGGCCTTGTACATGGCGCTGTCGGCGCGCGACAGCCATTGCTCGAGCGATTCGCCCGCTTGCAGCGCGGCCACGCCGATGCTGACCGTGACCGAGATGGTTTTCCCCTCGTGCAGCACGGCGGTGCGGGCCAGTGCCGCGCGGATCCGCTCGGCGGTGTCCATGGCCTGTTGCAGGGTGGTGCCGGGCAGGCACAGCACGAACTCCTCGCCTCCGTAACGGCCGACCAGGTCGTGTTGCCGGGTGTGCTGCTTGACGACCTCGATGGTGGTGCGGATCACCGCATCGCCGGCCAGGTGGCCGTAGGTGTCGTTGACCTGCTTGAACCGGTCCAGGTCGAACAGCGCGATGCAGATCGAACCCTCCCTGGCCTGCGCGTGCTGTTGCGTGACCAGCTCCATGAAGCGGCGGCGGTTGTAGGCGCCGGTGAGCCCGTCGGTGGCGGCAAGTTCGTCGAGGCGGCGGTTGGCGGCGCGCAGGTCGCGGGTCTGCTCGTCGATCTGCAGCTGCAGCCGCCCGGCCTGCCGGCGCAGGTACAGCGTGCGGACGTGCACCAGCTGGATCACCGCGCCGACCAGCAGCAGCACTTCGATGAACTTGCTGAGCCAGCTCTGGTACCAGCGCGGCTCCACCTCGACCTCGACGCTGGAATCGACCGTGTACGGGTGCATGCCCTGGGCGACGGCGCGCAGTTGCAGGCGATAACTGCCGTGGGGCAGGTTGGTGTAGTTGGCGCTGGGCAGGGTGCCGATCGGCAGCTTGATCCAGTTCTTGTCCAGGCCCTCCAGCCGGTAGCTGTAGGCGGTCTGCTCCGGCGCCTGGTAGTCGAGCAGGGCGAAGTCCAGGCGCAGGTTGCGGCTGTTCTGGTCCAGCCGGATCGATCCGCCGTCCCGGGGCAGCTCGCCGAACGGCAGCGGGCTCTCGTTCACCAGCGCGTTGGTGACCGCCAGCGGCGCGGCAGCCGTCGGCGACGTTTCCTGCTGCGGACGGATCACGGTCAGGCCGTTCAGCCCGCCGAACAGCAGCTCGCCGCCGGGGGCGCGCGCGGCGGCGCCCGCGAACAGGTTGCTCTGCAGGTGCAGGCCGTCGCGGGCGCCCAGATTGGCCACGGCAAGCGTGCGCTTGTCGATCCGGGATACTCCCTTGGAGCTGCTGACCCAGACGTGGCCGAGGCCGTCGCCGAGGATGCTGCTGACCTTGTCGCTGCTCAGGCCCTGGCCGACGCCGATCCGGGTGAAGCGCCAGGTGGTCGCGTCGGGCGCGTAGCGGGTGGTGGCGACGCCGCCGAAGGTGGTGACCCACAGTTGCCTGGCGCTGTCCAGCAGCACCGAGCTGATGTAGTCCTGTGGCAGGGTGGAGTCGGCCCCGGCGGTGATGTTGTGGAAGCCGGTTTGCTGCTGCGGGTTGCCGGCGATGCTGATGCCGCGGGTGGTGCAGTACCACCACGTATCGCCGATCCGCGCGATCTGCCGGATGGTGTTGCCGACCAGGCTGCCGGGATCCTTGGGGTCATGCCGTATGCGCGTGAGCACGCGCGAGCGGATGTCGTAGCGGTACACGCCATCGTAGGTGCCGATCAGCAGGAGGTCGCCATCGCGCTGCAGGGTAAGCACCGGGGTGTTCTCCAGCGCGGGCACCATCGACGGCTGGATCTTCAGCGTGTCCGGGTCGATCCTGGCCAGGCCCTGGGTGCCGACCCAGATGGCGCCGTCCGCGGTCTGGACGAACGACTGCACGTCGCGGTGCACCTGGTTGCCGCCGAGCTGCAGGTGGGTCATGCGGCCGGCCTGCAGGTCGATCATGTCGATGTGGCCGGCGCCCAGCCCCAGCCAGATCCGCTTGCGGGTGTCCACGAAGATGGCGCGCACGCTGCCGTTGCTGAGCATGTTCTGCTGCAGCGGCGAGGGCAGCAGCGAAAACGCGGTGCGGGCATTCACGTCGGTGTGGGCGAGGCCGAGGTCGGTGGCCGCCCAGATGTTGCCGGTGCGGTCCTGCAGCAGATCGCGCACGGTATCGCCGGGCAGGGACGAGGCGATCGCCGCGTCATGCCGGATGACGATGGCCCTGGCCCCACCCGGGGTGTAGCTGAGCACGCCGTTGCCGTCGGTGGCGATCCACATGGTGCCGTTGGCCAGCGGCAGGAAATCGCGCACCGTGGCCTGCTGGCTGCCGTGCACGTAGCCGCTGAAACCGGGGACGGCATGCCAGTGGCCATCGGTGTCGAGGTAGGCCGCGCCGGCCTGGCCGCTGCCGGCCCAGAGGCGTCCGGCATCATCCTCCCTGATCGTCCAGATCTGGTTGTCGAGCACGGTGGCCACGACGCCATCGGCATGCCTGGGCAGGACAAACGCCTTGCTGCCCGCGTAGCGCACGAACAGCCCGTGGTCGTTGCCCAGCCACAGGTTGCCGGCCCGGTCCTGCAGCACGCTGAAATTGAGCCGCGCGGTTGCCGCGCCGGTCTTCACATGGGTGATCCGGTTGCTGCGCAGGTCCAGGTGGTCCAGCCCGCTGTCGGTGGCGATCCAGACGCCGCCGGCATGGTCCTCGGCAAGCCCGTAGATCTGCCGGCCGGAGGTGCCGTCGTTGCCGATCGGGTAATGCTGGAACCGCGAACCGCGCTGGTCGAAGCGGATCAGGCCGCCGGCATTGGTGCCGATCAGCAGGCTGTCATCGGGCAGGACGAGCAGGCAGCGCACATAGGCGTCGGGCATCCGCTCGCCATCGGCGCCGCGGCTGTCGAAAAGCTGGGCGCGGTAGCCGTCGTAGCGGGCCAGGCCCACCATGGTGCCGACCCAGATCAGTCCGCGATGATCCTGTGCCAGCGCGGTGACGATCGCCGGCGGCATGCCCTCGGCACTGGACACGGTATCGAACCAGGGGGTCTCGAACGGCTGCCAGGGGTCGGACTGGGGCTGGGGGTTGTCGCCGGCGCGGCTGCTGGCGGTGGCCAGCAGCATCAGCAACCAGCTCAGAACAAACCAGGGCCGGACAATCCGTTGCCATTGCCCCGTCATGCGACGCCGTGCCTGCCGCAGGTGCCGGATTTCACGATGCCGGGCGCCATCCCGGAACTGGACATCTTCGATTTCACGTGGCTGCTGGCTCCTGCACTGAATCGCCGGTCGCGACCGCTCCGTTGGCGCAGTGTAATGGAGAACCCCGCGGCCCTGTACGTCTCGGCGCGGCGCGGGGCATGCCGTATCATGCCCGGATGCCCCGTTTCCCCAACTCGCCCGCGCCCGGCCTGTTCGCCGAACCTGCCGAGCTCAAGCCGCTGGCCGAGCGGATGCGTCCGCGCAGCCTCGACGAGATCGTCGGTCAGCGGCGCCTGATCGCCCCCGACCAGGCGCTGAGGCGCGCGTTGGAGGCGGGCAAGATCCACTCGATGGTGCTGTGGGGGCCGCCCGGCTGCGGCAAGACCACGCTGGCGCTGCTGGTGGCGCGCTACGCCGATGCGGATTTCCGCGCGATCTCGGCGGTGCTGTCCGGCCTGCCGGACGTGCGCAAGGCGCTGGCCGAGGCCGAGGTGAATTTCGCGCAGGGGCGGCGCACCGTGCTGTTCGTGGACGAGGTGCACCGCTTCAACAAGACCCAGCAGGATGCGTTCCTGCCGCATATCGAACGCGGCGTGATCATCTTCATCGGCGCCACCACCGAGAACCCCTCGTTCGAGCTGAACTCCGCGCTGCTGTCGCGCTGCCGCGTGCACGTGCTGGATGCCCTTTCCGACGGCGACATCGTGGCCGCGCTGAAGCGGGCGCTGGCCGACGGCGAGCGGGGCCTGGGCGAACTGCGGCTGCAGGTCGCCGACGGCTCGCTGGACGCGATCGCGCAGGCCGCCGACGGCGACGTGCGCCGTGCGCTGACCCTGCTGGAAATCGCCGCCGAGCTGGCGCAGGACGGGGTCATCGACGACGGCACGCTGAGCCAGGTGCTGGCCGACCGCAGCCGCCGCTTCGACAAGCAGGGCGAGCAGTTCTACGACCAGATCTCGGCGCTGCACAAGTCGGTGCGTTCGTCCGACCCGGACGCGGCGGTGTACTGGCTGTGCCGCATGCTCGACGGCGGCGTCGACCCGTCGTACCTGGCCCGGCGGATGACCCGCATGGCGGTGGAGGACGTCGGCTTGGCCGAGCCGCGCGCGTGGCGCATGGCGCTCGATGCCTGGGACACCTACGAGCGCCTGGGCAGCCCCGAGGGCGAGCTGGGGCTGGCCCAGCTGGCGATCTGGCTGGCGATCGCGCCCAAGAGCAATGCCGCCTACCTCGCCTACAACAAGGCGCGCGCGGCGATCGCCGCAGGCGGCACGCTGGAGGTGCCGATGCACCTGCGCAACGCGCCGACCCGGCTGATGAAGGGCATGGGCTACGGCAAGGGCTACCAGTACGACCACGACGTCGAGGGCGGCGTGGCGCTGGACCAGCAATGCCTGCCCGACGCCCTGGTCGGCGCCACGTTCTACGAGCCGGTGGAGCGCGGCCTGGAAGCGCAGCTGCGCGAAAAGCTGCTGGCACTGCGTGCGGCCAGGGCCAGGGCGCGCGGGGAGTAGCTTGCTACGGCGACCCTTGCCGCCGGTGCGGCATCCGGCTTAGATTGAACCGACCATTCCCAGGGACAGCATCATGCGCGTACTCATCGCAGGCCTGATCGGCGGCATCGTGATGTTCATCTGGGGTGTCACGGCGCACATGGCGCTGGGCTTCGGCGAGGCCGGCTTCAGGCAGCCGGTCAACGAAAACGCGGCGCTGGCGGGCCTGCAGCAAGGGCTGGCCGGGCGGGCCGGGGTCTACCTGCTGCCGGCGTTCGACCCGAACACCATGCACGACCCGGCCGCGGCCCGGACCTACGCGCTGAAGGCGGTCCGCTCGCCCTACGCCTTCGTGGTCTACCAGCCCGACGGCACCGACATGACGCAGATGGGGCCGCAGCTCGGCCGGCAATGGGCGGGCGATACCCTGG
>JAGWIC010000066.1 GCA_028866435.1 Lysobacteraceae bacterium
TGGAACGGATCACTGCCGAACCACAGCGATGCCCAGCTGGCGCAGCTGCGCCTGCACGCTGTCCGGGCCGGCCAGGTGGGCGGCGCCGACGGCGATGAAGGTGGTGCCTGGTTGCTGCAGCATGGCGGCGATTCTTGCCGCCCAGGTCCGGTTGCGCTGCACCAGCAGGCGCTGGTACAGCGCAGGGGCCTGCTGGCGCAGGTCCTCGGCCTCGATTCGCGCGATGCGCCCGGTGTCGCCATCCTTCCAGGCGTCGATCAGACCGGTCAGCTCGCTGCCGTCCTTGTCGGCATCCTTCAAGGTGGCCTGCAGAAATTTCAGTTGCAAGGTGTCGGGCATGTCGGCCAGCAGGTGGATCTGCTGGTCGGCGGTTTCCAGGCCGAGTACCGGCTTGCCGGCGGCGAGCATCTGCGCCTGCAGTTGCCTGTCCACGCCCTGTTGCGGATCGAGCCCGGCCTTCAGCAGTGGCGCCGTGGTCAGCGTCAGCGCCGCCAGCCAGGGGCGCATCATGCCGACGGCCTGCATGCCGCCCGGTACGCCGGCCTGTGCGACCGCGCGCTGCACTTGCCGCAGCTGGGCGGCGTCCAGCAGGCTGCCCAGCGGGTGCGCCGGGTCGAGCCCGTAGCGCAGTACCAGGGCGGATACGGTGGCCTGGTCGTCGTCGGTCAATTCGATGTAAAGGGTCTGGCTCTTTGCCAGGGCCTGCTCCAGCGCCGGGTAGCGCCAGCTGGTGTCGTGCGGCAGCAGATGCACGGTACCGAACAGGTAGATCGTGGTGTCGGCATGCTTGACCACCCACAGCGCCGGGCGTGCCAGGACGCCGGCCGGCAGCAGCAGGGCCAGGCACAGCAGCAGCCGTGCGAACGGTTTTGCTTTCATGCCGGGCAGTGTCGCGGCAAGCCGGGGGGGAATTCAATGCGGCGCCTGCCCCGGCCTGGCGCAAGCCGGCGTGCGCTCAACGCGGCACCCGATAGCCGCCGGGGACGCCGGTCGGGCTGAGCGTGATCTGCCACAGCTGGTCGCGGCGGCTGCGGAACACGCCGGCGGAGACCGCCAGGTAGTAGCGCCACATGCGCCGGAACCGTTCGTCGTAGCTGGCGGGAAGATGCGGCCAGGCCGCTTCGATATTGTCGCGCCAGGCCGTCAGCGTGCGGTCGTAGTCGGCACCGAAGTTGTGCCAGTCCTCGACCACGAAAAGGTCCTCCAGTGCCGCGCTGACCTGGCTGGCGGCAGGGATCATCGAATTGGGAAAGATGTATTTCTCGATCCAGGCATCGGTTTGCGCCGGTGCGCTGTTGCTGCCGATGCTGTGCAGTACGGACAGGCCATCGTCCTTGAGGCAGTTCCGCACCGTTTCGAAATAGCTGCGGTAGTTCCTGCCGCCGACATGCTCGAACATGCCGATCGAATAGACGGCGTCGAAGCGTTCGGTGAGTTCCCGATAGTCCTGCAGGCGGATCTCGATCGGCAGGCCGGCGCAAAGCGTGCGCGCGTAGTCGGCCTGTCGCTGCGACACGGTGATGCCGACGCCTTCGATGCCGTAGTGTTCCGCCGCGTACTTCAGCGCCTCGCCCCAGCCGCAGCCGATGTCGAGCACGCGCTGGCCCGGCTGCAGCCGCAGCTTGCGGCAGACCAGGTCGAGCTTGGCCGCCTGCGCATCGTCGAGATTGTCCGCGGTGGCCCAGTAGCCGCAGGAATACACCAGCCGCCGGCCCAGCATGGCCTGGAACAGGTCGTTGCCGAGGTCGTAGTGCGCCTTGCCGATCTCGAAGGCCCGTTCGCCGCGCTGCCGGTTGATGAAGCGCGCCTTCAGGTGGGCGAGCAGGGTGTCGAGGGTTTTCAGCTCCTGGTCGAGCCCGGCGGTGAGCAGCCGGGTGCACAGGCCGGGCAGGTCGTCCGCATCCCACCAGCCCTCCATGTAGGCCTCGCCCAGGCCCAGCGAACCGCGGGCGAAGACCCGCGCGTACAGCCGCTCGTCGTGCACCCGCAAGTCGATGGGCGCGGTGCCGTTGATGCGTATGCCAGCCTGTTCGAGCAGTTCGCTGGCGCGGGTTTTCAGGCTGTCCTGGTTCACAACTCAGCCTCGCTGCGCGATGCCGTCGGGAAAAGGATGTGGTGGTGTCAGGATGCGCTTGTCGCGGCGAAGCTCGTGGGCGAGCGCGCATAGACGACATCGACGCCGGCCTCGCGCACGACTTGCAGCAGCTGTTCTGCCTGCTCCTCGCGCAGCAGGAATTCCACCTTGATGGTCAGGTCATCGGTCAGTTCGAAAAACTGCTCTTCGTGCAGCACGCCATGCCGGCCGAAGCAGGCGATGGCGCGAAACGCCGAGCCGCCGCCGATGCCGTGCTGGCGCGCCTTGGTCAGCAGCCAGTCCGATACCAGCATGCCGTCGTGCCTGGCGCGCAGGTGGCAGTAGAAGTGCAGGTTGACGCCTTGCTGCAGGGTTTCGCGGGTCATCTCGAACTCCGGTTCAGTGGTGCAGCACGGCGCGGGTGATGCTCAGGCCGAGTACGGTCATCGCCAGCGAGCCGGCGACATGCGCCAGCACGTGGCCGCCGAACCACAGGTATTGCTGGCGCAGCAGCAGGCCGCTGGCTTCGGCCGAAAAGGTGGAGAACGTGGTCAGGCCGCCGAGGAAGCCGGTGAGCACGAACAGCTGCAGTTCCGGCGACACCGCCTGGAAGTGCCGGAACAGGCCGATCGCGCATCCCATCAGCAGGCCGCCGGTGAGGTTGGCCGCCAGCGTGCCCAGCGGCACGGTGGGGAACAGCGGGTTGAACAGCACGCCCAGCCCCCAGCGGCACCAGCAGCCGATCGCGCCGCCCAATCCGATTGCTGCAAATCCACTGACACCCACGAGCGCTTCTCCTGACGGGATCAAAGTGTCCGGTTTCCGCGCTGGCAGGCACGCCTGCGCCGCCGGAAGCCGGTGGTGCAGGCATCATCAACCTCAACGTCGGGCGAGAGGTGGTTTGCTTCGCGAGTACACCATCGCATTCGTGAAACGGGAGGCATGCCATCTCCCGGACCGACATCGTAGTCGATGGGGCCATCTACCCGTCAAGCGCGGGGCTCTATACTGCGGGCCCGCCGACGCTGCCCTGGCCGCCATGAACCCCACCCATCGTCCTGTTCGCCGAAGCCTGCCATGGCTGCTGGCGGCGTTGTCGATGATCGGGCCGTTCTCGATCGATGCCGTGTTTCCCTCGTTTCCGCTGGTCGGTGCGCATTTCGGTGTCGATGCGGCGGCGCTGCAGCAGCTGATCAGCGTCTACCTGGTCACCTATGCGGCGATGAGCCTGTTCCATGGCGCGATCTCCGACGCGATCGGGCGCAAGCCGGTGATCGTCACCGGCATGCTGGTGTATGCGCTGGCCTCGATCGGTGCCGCCCTGTCGACCTCGTTCGCCATGCTGCTGGCGTGTCGCGGCTTGCAGGGCATGTGCGCCGGCGCCGGCCTGGTGGTCGGTCGCGCGCTGATCCGCGACAGCCTGCAGGGGGCGGCCGCGCAGCAGCTGATGTCGCGGGTGATGATGATTTTCGGGGTGGCGCCGGTGATCGCGCCGATGGTGGGCGCGCAGCTGCTCACCTTCAGCGGCTGGCACGGCATCTTCTGGGTGCTCACCGGGTTCACCGCACTGCTGTCGCTGGCCCTGTCCGTGCTGCTGGAGGAAACCCACCCGCCGGAACGCCGCACGGCCTTCGCGCCGCGGCAGCTGCTGGCGAGCTACGCCGCGTTTGGCCGCGACCGCGTGTTCTGGCCGTTGCTGATATCCAGCTCGGTCAACTTCGCCGGACTGTTCCTCTACATTTCCTCGGCGCCGCAGATCGTGCGCAACCTGCTTCACCTGTCGGCGCAGGGATTCCCCTGGCTGTTCATTCCGGTGGTGGCCGGGCTGGTCGGCGGGGCATGGTTGTCGGGTCGGATGGCCGGGTGGGCCAGCGTCAGGCTGACCATGAACGTGGGCTACGCGGCCCTGCTGCTGGCCTGCGCCTTGCACGTGCTGCTGGCGTTGAAGTTCCCGCTGGCGCGACTGCCCTGGTCGGTGCTGCCACTGATCCTGCATGGTGTCGGCGTGCAGCTGGCATTCCCCACCCTGACGCTGTTGCTGCTCGACCGGTTTCCGCAGCAGCGCGGCGGCATTTCCTCGGTGCAGGCGTTTGCCAGCCTGCTGGTCTGCAGCGTGGTGGCCGGCATGCTGTCGCCGCTGCTTTCCGGCAACATGCTTCACCTTGCGCTGGGGGCGTCGGCGTTGACCGTGTGCGGGGCGCTGGCCTGGTGGCGCTATGGGCACATCACGCGCCGTCCGCTGGAGCGTGCGCTGGCCAATCGGGACGCCGGCGTGGTGATGCAGACCGAGATCGTCGAGCCGCGCTGACCGATCCGCTGGCGACTCAGTGTTGCGCGGGCGTTGCGGCGGGATCGATCGCCGCGGCAACCGTGATCGACTCCACCGACAGCATCACCGTGGCACGTGCCAGTGCGCTGACCAGGCTGGGCGAGCGGTAGCCGGTGTCGGCGAGCCAGCGGCGCCAGACCGAGTCGTCGATCGTCTCGTTGACACCTTCACCCACGCGGCGGTCGAACGGCGACCTGAATTCCTTGTAGAGGCCGTACATGAACTCGGCGTAGGAGTCGCGCGGCACGCCGCGCCAGGCGTCGTCCGCCGGCAACAGCTGTCCGCTGCAGGCGAGGCCGGCACGGATGGCCTTGTGCTGCAGCCACGCCAGCGGCAGGTCGGGCAGGGGGTCCGGCTGGCGGCCGTCGCCGTCGCGGTCATAACCGCCGCCCACGTCGGCATGCGCGCCGATGAACCAGCGCTGCTCGACCTCCACCTGCTCGGGCTTCTTCGAGGTCGCGCTCTGGCCGGGTTTGAGCGTGTCCGGGTTGCGCGTCCAGATCGCCGGCCGGAAGTCGGCGCGATGCTCGTCCAGGGCCAGCGCCTGGTAGGCATGTTTCACGATCTTGCTCAGTTCGGTGTCGTGGAACTGGTAGCGCGCGCGTGCGTACGGAAACCATGCGGCGGTACCGGGTATGCCCAGGGCACCGACGGTGTCCCAGACGCCGATGAAATGAATGTCGATCTCGATCGAGCGGCTTGCGCGGAACTGGCGGGCGGCGCGGTCGCCGGGCCGGCTGCCCAGCTCCCGGTAGAAGGCGTAGGCGGCGCGAACCCCGGCCTCGCCGACCTTGCCGGAGGCGTCGCAGCGGAGCAGGCCGCACTTGCGCACCATCCCGCCCAGGCTCCGTGCGGCGAAGGCGCCGCGACTGAAGCCGAACAGGAACACCTCGTCGCCGGGGCGCCAGCTTTCGCACAGCCAGCGGTAGCCTTCCATCACATTGGTCGACAGGCCGTAGCCGAAGGCGCCGCCGAGCAGGTGGCCGATGCCGCGCCGCACCCCCACGCCCGCGATGTAATCGACCAACTGCGGATTGCCGGCGCCATCGCGCGGCGCGATCAGCCCGCGCAGGCGCCCCACGTTGGTGTTCGACTCGGGCCTGCTCCAGGTGCCGTCAAAAAGCAGCACCAGCCGGCGGCTGCTCATGCTGTCCTCCCGTACGGTGCGCCCGCGTTGCGGTTGCTCAGAACAGCCTTGACTTTAGGGCCACGCCGCGGTGGCGGCCAGTGCCGGCGGTGTACGCCCGCCGGGTCAGGCCAGGCCGCGCTGGGCCAGGAAGCGGGCGGCCTCGTCGGCATCGCGCTCGAACCACGCGCGGGCCGAACCGAGCCGGAAGGTGTAGCCCCATGCGTCCATGTCCGCCATCAGCCGCTCGCGGCCGACGCCGGGCAGCCGTCCGGCCAGCACGATCTGCAGATAGCAGGTGGCGTCTTCTTCCTCGATCGAGTCGGTGGCGTCGGTGTGCACCACGTCCCGCCGCTCCGGCGGCAGCACGATCAGGTGCCCGGCCTCGTGCAGCAGCGAATGGACGGGCGTGTCGTCGCGTGCGTAGACCGTGTTGCCGATGATGCCGGCTTCCGTGTCGCCCCAGAAGCTGCCCGGGATCGGTTGCCCGGCGGCGACCCGCTGCAGGGTCAGGCCGAAGCCGGCAAGCAGGGCAGTCGGGGCGGCGAAGCCGATGTCATGCAGCCGCATGACGCTGTCGGCGGGATCGTGGCCGGCCGCCGGGGTGTCTGATCCAGTGTGCATGGGGCGTGTCGATGGCGCGGTGCGGTGGTTGCGGGCGTGGCGTCCGGCCGACCGGAGACCAGCCCGATGCCGCCACGGCTGGACTGGGTCGGCGCGGGCATTCAGCCGGTGTGGACCGAATCCCTGGACGTCGCGCCGGTGTCCGGCAGGGTGACGGAAAGCTCGAGGATTTCGTGGCCGCTGTCGCGCTCGAAGTTGATGTTGATCGCGTCGAGGTCGACGTGGATGTACTTCTTGATCACTTCGAGCAGTTCGTTGCGCATCATCGGCAGGTAGTCGGGCGCGCCACGGGTGGAGCGCTCCTGGGCGACGATGATGCGCAGGCGCTCGCGCGCCACGCTGGCGGTGGCCTCGGGCTTGCGCTTCAGGAAATCAAGAATGCCCATCGTGATCAACCTCCGAAGACGCGCTGGAGAAAGCCCTTTTTGGGCACGTCGATGAAGCGCAGCGGGCGCTGCTCGCCGAGGATGCGGGCGACCGTGTCGCTGTAGGCCTGGCCGGCGTTCGAGTTGGCGTCGACGATCACCGGGATGCCGTTGTTGGAGGCGGTCAGCACGTTCTCCGACTCGGGGATCACGCCGACCACCTCGATACCGAGGATTTCCTCGACGTCCTTCACGCTCAGCATCTCGCCGATGGCCACGCGCGCCGGGTTGTAGCGCGTCAGCAGCAGGTGCTGGGTGATCGGCGCATCGCCGCGCTCCGCACGCCGGGTCTTGCTGGCGAGCAGGCCCAGGATGCGGTCGGAGTCGCGCACCGAGGAAACCTCCGGGTTGACCACCACCACGGCGTGGTCGGCGAAATACATCGCCAGGTGGGCGCCTTTCTCGATGCCGGCCGGCGAGTCGCACACCACGTAGTCGAAACCGTCCTCGGAAAGGCCTTCGAGCACCTTCTCGACGCCTTCCTGGGTCAACGCGTCCTTGTCGCGGGTCTGGCTGGCGGCCAGCACGTAGAGATTGTCGTGCCGCTTGTCCTTGATCAGCGCCTGCTTCAGCGTGGCCTCGCCGTGCACGACGTTGATGAAGTCGTACACCACGCGCCGCTCGCAGCCCATGATCAGGTCCAGGTTGCGCAGGCCGACATCGAAGTCGATGACGGCGACTCTTTTCCCGGCCATGGCCAGGCCGGTGGCGAGCGAGGCGCTGGTCGTCGTCTTGCCTACGCCGCCTTTGCCGGAAGTGACAACGATAATCTCAGCAGTCAAGGGTCCATCTCCGCATGATTGTTCTTGTTGTGGATGATCACAGCTTGGCGATCAACAGTTTTTCGCCGTCGAGCCAGCATTGCACGGACTGGCCTTCGAGGTCGCCGGGAATTTTTTCGAACACCCGATAGTGGCCGGCGATGGCCACCAGCTCCGCGCGAAAGTCGGAGACGAAGATGCGTGCCCTTTCGTCCCCCTGCGCGCCGGCCATGGCGCGGCCGCGGAGGCTGCCATAGACATGGATGTTGCCATCGGCGATGACCTCGGCACCGTTGGCGATGGCGCCGGTGACGATGAGGTCGCGGTCGCGGGCGTAGACCTGCTGGCCCGAGCGCACCGACCCGGCGTGATGCTGGGCCCCCTGCATGCCGCCGGGGGCCGGCGAGGAGAGGATCGGTTCGCGCTGCACCGCCGCGGCAGGTTCGGCGCGGGTGGCGATATCGGCCACGGCGGCGTTGCCGCCGGCGGGCTCGTAGGCGGCGCGGAACTTGGCGATCAGCGGCAGCCCCATGCGCTTGGCCAGGGCTTCGGTCTCGCTGGTGCCATAGGCAAGGCCGACCGGCAGCATGCCGGCGCTGCGCACCGCTTCGAGCAGGGCGTCGACGGTGCCGTCGTCGGGCAGTTCGGGCAGGTGACTGAGGTCCAGTACCACCGCGGCGCGGGAAAACATCTGCGGCGCGGTGCGCACGCGCCGTTCGAGTTCGTCGCACAGGGCGGCCGCATCCACCCGCCGGACGCGAACGCAAGCCATGCCGACCTGGCCGAAACGCAGGTCGCAGGCATCGGACGTATCCATCTGCACGTTCATGGATGCGGCGCCCCCGCCGACTTCTTGCGGCCGGGCGCAGCGGCCGCCGTACGCAGGCGCTCGGCCAGCCAGGGCGCGTCGGGCAGGCCGCCGTGGTCCAGCCAGGTCTCGCGCACATAGCCGTAGCTGGACAGGTCCCTGGCCAGCAGGCTGACCTGCGGGCCGTCGCTGCCCATCTTCTGCTGGGCGACCTCCTGGAAGCCATAGGTGCCGTGGAACAGCACGACCACATCGTTGCGCGGCTCCAGGAAGACCTCGCAGGTGAGCAGGGGCACGCGCACCTCGGCGTAGCTGTGCACGTCGCAATAGAAGATGCGGCCCAGGCCGTGGCGACGGTAGTTGTTCGCGACCACGATGCGGTCGATGTACAGGAACTGCGGATAGTGCTCGGAGAACCAGCGATAGTTGGGGCTGTCGTAGTGCGCCCCTTCGCGCAACGCGATCAGGAAGCCCGCCAGCTGACCGTCGATTTCGGCCACGCGGAAATACTCCGCATGCTCGAAAAAATAACGCAGGTGACTGCTGTCGATGGCGAGGATGGAGCGGCCGGCGGCGTTGTTGAGCGCCAGCACCGCATCCAGGTCTTGTTCGCGCACGTCGCGGATGGCAAGGGCCATTCGTTGCTCCGCCAGGTTGAATGCCAAGGACAGGACCGAACGTGCCGGCCCTGCACAAGGCCTCATTATGACATGCGGCCGTGGCCTTACATACGCCGTCGGCAGATGTAAAAGCTTCCTTAAACGACGCGATGGCCGGCACCATGCCGCCCGCGCCGGGCTCGCCCGCGGCATTCCTTCCAAAGTGGGCATCGAGCCGCCAGGCATGACTTCTCGCGCATTGCGCGAAATCTCGCCACGGCCAATGATGCGCCCATGCGTTGGCCATTTTTCAATCATATCCGCCTGCTGCGCTATGCCGGCTTCTTCACCTACCTGTCGGTGGGCACGCCGCTGATCACCAACTGGGCGACCGAGCGGCTGAGCCAGTTGCAACGGCCCAATTTCTCGCTGTTGTTGTGGACGCTGTGCTACCTGGTGTTCGGCCTGATGTACTGGCTGCTCACCAGCAACCTCGGCTCGCGTCGCTACCCGGTGCTGAAGCTGCTGGGGCTCGCCTTGATGACCGCGGCGGCCGTGGCGGTGGGCTGGTACAGCCACAGCGGGCTGTCGGCCATGCTGATGGTGGTGGCTTCGCTGGTGCTGCCGTGGATGCTGCCCTTGTGGCTGGCGGCTTTCTGGCTGGTGCTGCAGCACCTGACCCTGGTGGCGATTTTCGCCACCTTTCCCGAATACGACCACAGCATTGCGCTCGGTTTCCTGCAGGCCAGCATCTATCTGGGCATCTCGGTGCTGGTATTCGTCACCTCGACGGTGGCCAGCCAGCAGGCCGAACAGCGCGAGGCGCAACGCCGGCTGAATTCCGAGCTGCGCGCGACCCGCGCGCTGCTGGCCGAGTCCAGCCGCATCGCCGAACGCATGCGCATCGCCCGCGACCTGCACGACCTGATCGGCCACCACCTGACGGCGCTGAGCCTGAACCTGGAGGTGGCCAGCCACCTCAGCGGCGAGCCCGCCGCGACCCATGTGCGCAGCGCGCAAAGCACTGCGCGGCATCTGTTGGCGGACGTGCGGGAGGTGGTCAGCGAATTGCGCCAGGACGACGCCATCGACCTGACCCAGGCCCTGAACAGCCTCACCGAGGGTGTTCCCGGGCTGAGCGTGCACGTGGTGATGCCGCCGCGGTTCAGCGTGGAGGATCCGCGGCGCGCCCAGGTGCTGCTGCGTTGCGCCCAGGAAATCATCACCAATACGGCCAGGCACGCCGGCGCGCGCAACCTCTGGCTTCATTTCGCCTACGCGGAGGCCAGCCTGCTCGGTCTGCACGCGCGCGACGACGGCCGCGGCGCGGTGCACGTGGTGCCCGGCAACGGCCTGTCCGGCATGCGCGAGAGGCTGGCCGAATTCGGCGGCAGCCTGACCCTGGATGCCGGCCTCAGCCGGGGCTTCGGGCTCACCGTGCAGCTGCCGCTGGGCGAGCAGACGGCGCTGGCGCACGCACCATCCCGATTTGAACCGCCGGCCCTGAATGTGTCGTAATGTCGTGGCTTGGCCGGCACCGGCGTGCGCCGGGCGTTGGCGCTGCACCGTTTCGGCAATCCATTCATCTGTGCCCGAGGATTCGCGATGATCTCCGTTTGTCTCGTCGACGACCAGAATCTGGTGCGGCAAGGTGTTCGCTCATTGCTGGACCTGTCCGAGGATATCCGCGTGGTAGCGGAATGTGCCGACGGTGCGCAGGCCGTGCAGGACATTCCCCGGATCAAGCCCGACGTGGTGCTGCTGGACCTGCGCATGCCGAACATGAGCGGTCTCGAGGTGCTGCAGGCGCTGTCCGCCCGCAACGAATTGCCGCCGACCATCATCCTCACCACGTTCGACGACGATCAGCTGGTACTGCAGGGGCTCAAGGCCGGCGCGCGCGGCTACCTGTTGAAGGACGTCTCGCTGGAGCAGCTGGTCGAGGCCGTGCGTTCGGTGGCGGCGGGCGGCTCGCTGGTCGCGCCGATGGTCACCCAGCGGCTGATGGCCGGGGTGGCGCGGATGCAGAACCAGTTCACCAGCCTGGAGCAGCCCGATCCGCTGACCGAGCGCGAGACCGAGATCCTGCGCCTGCTGTCCGGCGGCTACAGCAACAAGGAAATCGCCAATTCGCTGAAAGTCGCCGAGGGCACGGTCAAGAACCACGTGTCCAACATCCTCTCCAAGCTGGGTGTGCGCGACCGCACGCGGGCGGTGCTGAAAGCGCTCGAGATGGGTATAGTCTGAGCCCCCGGCGGCGGCTCCGGTGGCCGCTGGCGGGTGTTTTCAGGGGGCGTGCCGGGCAGATGGCGTTCCAGCGCGTGAGCAAGTAACATCCCTAGCTTCGGCGTTTGCCGACCCCCTGTCCGGTCCCCGGGGCAGGCCCTTGCGGCGGTAGGGGCGACACTTTTCGGTATGGCGTAACGGCGCTTCGGAGAACTCTGGAATGATGCGTGTCTTTGAATTTCTTGTTGCACTGGTCATCGTGGTCGCACTCGGTGTCCTGGCAGCCGTGGTCATGCCCGGTAGCGGTCATGTGGAGCGCCAGTTGGTGATCGGCAAGGATCTGCGCCAGGTCTATGACGTCGTCGACAACATGCGCCGCCTGCCGGATTACTCGGTGCTGCGCGCGCTCGATCCCTCGGTGCAGTTCAAGCTGTCCGGCAAGGCCTTCGGCCCCGGTGCGGAAATCAGCTGGCAGAGCAGCGATTCGAAGCTCGGCAACGGCGGCCTCACCATCGCCAGCGCCACGCCGGACTTCGACAAGATCGACGGCAACACCAAGGAAGCGACCATCGTCTGGAATCTGGACAACAACTGGCGCGGCCTGCAGAAGCACTTCACGCTCGACCTCGAGCGCAAGGGCAGCCGGGGCCAGCTGACCCAGGTGACCTGGTCCTATGACGTGACCTACGGCTGGAACCTGGTCAACCGCTTCGCCAACCTCTATATCCATGGCGATCCGGACACGTTCATCCAGGGCAGCCTGAACAACCTGCAGAACGTGCTGGCGGGCATTCCGAACGTCGACTACAGCCAGCTGGTTCCGTACATCAAGCAGACCCAGCCGACCCCGTTGCTGGTGGTGCCCACCTCGATCGCCCGCAAGGACGGTCTGGACGGCCTCGACGACGCCGTCAACACGGCCACCGCGCAGATCCAGGCCGCGGCCAAGAAACTGGGCGTCAACGTGACCGGCCCGCGCATCCTGATCACCACCAACTACGGCGACCAGACCTACAGCTTCGACGTCGCGTTGCCGATCGATTCCAGCACCCTTACGGTCGACGGCCAGAGCGAACAGCTGACCGCCGCGACGCCGCCCTCGCTGACCGCCCCGGCCGAGGCCAGCAGCGCCGCGGATGCCGCGGGTACCACCAAGGACGCGACCAAGCTCGCCGTCGGCAGCCGCGATCAGCATGGCCGCCTGGTGGTTGACGGCAACGTGCGCGCCACCCTGGCGTTCGGTGGGGCGGCCCTCGAGGGCGTCTGGAACGGCACCTACGCCGGCGTGCCGCTGACCCGCGACATGCTGAAGGCCTATGCGCAGACCCATGGCTACAAGTTCGACGACGTGGTCCATCGCGCCTACGACGTGCAGGTCAAGCCGGAAGTGAAGGATGCCGGCGGCAACATCACCAGCTATGCGGAGTACGCGGTTTACCTGCCCTTGAGCGACGCGCCGACGCAGACTCCGGAGCAGGCCGCCGGCATTCCGCAGCCGCAGCCCGGCGACAGCGGCGATGCCCCGGCCGCCGCCGGAACGGCCGCCGCCCCGGCCGCGGCGAGCAGCGCCGCCAAGTAACCGGGCGGCGACCGCATCGTCCTTCGAAAGGCCCTTTCTTCACGGAAGGGCCTTTTCGTTGGGACGCCAGGTACCGGGCCGGGGGCCGAACTTTAGGCCGGTCTTGCGGTACATTGCATGGCGCCCCGCGGCGTTGCCGCGCCGGCATTCCCGCGCCTGCCCGTGCAGCCGCCCTCCGCCCGTCACCGGACATGATCGAAACCGACCGACTCACCCGATGCTATGGCAGCCTGACGGCGGTGGACGCATTGAGCCTTTGTGTCGAGCCCGGTCAGGTGCTGGGCCTGCTCGGCCCGAACGGTGCCGGCAAGACCACCGCCATGCGCATGATTTCGGGATTCCTGGCGCCCACCTCGGGAACCGCCCGCGTGTGCGGGTACGACGTGGGCCGCGAGCCGCTGAAGGCCAGGCGCGCACTCGGCTACCTGCCGGAAGGCGCGCCCAGCTACGGCGAGATGACGGTCAGGGAGTTCCTGCGCTTCATCGTGCGCATGCGCGGGTTTTCGCAGGACGCCGGTTACCGGCGCTTCCATGCAGTGGTGCAGCAATTGCAACTGGAAGACGTCCTCGGCGTGTCCATCGACAGCCTCTCCAAGGGGCTGCGTCGGCGGGTGGGCCTGGCCCAGGCCATCGTGCATGATCCACCGGTGCTGATGCTGGACGAGCCTACCGACGGTCTGGACCCCAATCAAAAACATGCGGTCCGCCAGCTGATCGACATGATGGCGCGCGATCGCACCATCCTCATCTCGACGCATCTGCTGGAGGAGGTCCATGCGCTGTGCAACCGCGTGGTGATCATCGCGCGCGGCAAGCTGCTGGCCGATGCCACGCCTGCCGAGCTCGAGGCGCGTTCGCGCTATCATGGCGCGGTGTCATTCAGCGCGCCGGGCGGCGGCATGTCGCAGGAAATGCTGGGTCGTTTGCCCCAGGTCGCGGCGATCGAGGTGGATCCGCTCGATGGCCGCATCACCGTGTTTCCCAAGCCTGGCGAGCGCATCCTGGATGCCGTTGAAACCCTGCTGCGCGAGCAGGGGCTCGAGGTGTCCGAGATTCAGCTCGAGCGCGGCCGGCTGGATGAAGTGTTCCGCCAGATCACCACCGGCAGCGAGCATGCCGACCGTTACGCGGGGGCGCAGGCATGAGTCCGGTCAACGCGGTGCTCAGGCGCGAGTTGCGCAGCTACTTCGTGACCCCGGTGGCCTATGTCTTCCTGGTGATCTTCCTGGTGCTGGCCGGCATCCTGACCTTCTACGTCGGCGATTTCTATGAGCGCGGGCAGGCCGACCTGCAGCCGTTTTTCATCATGCAGCCATGGCTCTACCTGATCCTGGTGCCGGCGATCACCATGCGCATGTGGGCGGAAGAAGCCAAGGGCGGCACGCTGGAACTGCTGCTGACCCTGCCGCTGACCCTGTGGCAGGCGATGCTGGGGAAATTCCTGGCGGCCTGGCTTTTCATCGGTTTGGCGCTGGCGCTGACCTTCCCGATCTGGGTCACCGTCAATTATCTGGGCTCGCCGGACAACGGCATCATCGTGGCGGGTTATCTCGGCAGCTGGCTGATGGCGGGCACCTTCATCGCGATCGGCGCCTGCCTGTCGGCGCTGACCCGCAGCCAGGTGGTGGCGTTCATCCTTACCGCGCTGGTCTGCGTGCTGCTGATCCTGGTGGGGCAGCCGCAGGTGCTGGATCTGTTCCAGGGCGGCTGGCCGCGGCGGCTGATCAACGCGGTGGGCTATCTCTCCATGTTGCGGCATTTCGAAGCGATCTCCCGCGGCGTGCTGGACCTGCGCGACCTGCTGTATTTCCTCTTGAGCATCATCGGCTGGCTGCTTGCCGGCGTGCTGCTGCTCGACCTGAAGCGGACCCGCTGATCCATGCGCCGCCTGCGTCTGCCCGCATTCTTTCACGCACCGCTGTCGCTCGGTCGGCGGGCCAGGCTGTACCTCGCGCTGGCGTTGCTGGTGCTGGTGTTCGTGCCCTTGATCGTGGCGGGCAGCCGTTGGCGGCATGGAGGGCGCATCGATCTCACCTCCGACCATCTGTACACCTTGACGCCGGGCACGCTGCAAATCGTCAGTAGCCTGAAGCGGCCGCTGCGCTTGACCCTGTATTTTTCCGAGCACGCCACGCGCGACCTGCCGCGGCTGCGCAGCTATGAGCAGCGCGTGAGCGAAATGCTGCAGGAGATGGTGGCGCGGGCGCACGGCCGTATCCGCCTGCGGATCATCGACCCGGTGCCGTATTCCGATGACGAGGCCAGTGCGCTGGGGAGCGGCCTGACCCCGGTCAATGGCGGCAGCAATGGCGAGCGGGTGTTTTTCGGGCTGGTCGGCAGCGTCATGTACACGGATGGCGACACGGGTGATGAGCGTGCCGCGGAAAAGAGCCTGTCGATCCCCTTCTTCGATCTGTCCCGCGAGGCCTTCCTCGAATACGACCTCGCCAAGCTGGTCTACGAACTGAACCAGGTGAAAAAGCCTTCGATCGGGGTGATCAGTTCGCTGCAGGTGAACGGCAATGCTGCGCTCAACGAGCAGCCGTGGGCGGTGATGCAGCAACTGGCGCAGCTGTTCGACGTGAAGATGCTCGCGGCGGACAAGCTCGAAAAGATCGACGACAGGCTGAAGGTCGTGTTGCTGATCGATCCGAAGCAGTTGTCGGCCGACGCCCAGTACGCCATCGACCAGTACGTGCTGCGCGGCGGCCACCTGGTGGTCTTCGTCGACCCGGATGCCGAGCTCGACAGTACCTTCCCGGCAGGCGACAGCGGCGCGCCCGCCAGCCACGGCTCCGATCTTCCGCGCCTGTTTGCGGCCTGGGGCGTGAGTTACAGCCCGGACAAGGTGGTGCTCGACCGCAGCCGGGCGTTGCAGATCGAGCTGGGGGGAAACAGCTTCAATCACCCGGCGATGCTGGGCCTGGGCGACCAGGAGCTCAACCGCAGCGATGCGGTGACCGCCAGCCTGCAGCGGATCAACGTATCGACCATCGGCTGCTTCGATCTGACGCCAACGGCGCGCACGCGGCTGATCCCGTTGTTGCAGAGCAGCGCCGACGCCGAGGTGGTGCCGACCCAGCGGGTGCTCGATGCCAGCGGCGACCCCACCCAGTTGCTGCAGAACTACAAGCCGGACAATGCGCACTATGTGCTGGCGGCGCGATTGCGCGGCACCTTCGACAGCGCCTTTCCGGAGCGCGCGGGCGAGAAGGGTCATCTTGCCCACTCGGCACCGAACAGCGAGGTGGTCCTGGTAGCCGACACCGACCTGCTCAGCGACCGGCTATGGGTCGAGCAGCAGACCGTTCTCGGCCAGACGATGATGCGGGTGTTCGCCAACAACGGCGATTTCGTCACCAACCTGGTGGACAACCTCAGTGGTTCCTCGGCCCTGTTGTCGATCCGCGGACGTGCCGCCTCGCAACGGCCGTTCACCCGGGTGGAGGCGCTGCGCAATGTGGCCGACCAGAAATTCCTGCAGAAGGAACGCGAGCTGGAGCAGGAGCTTGCCGATACCCGCCGCCGGCTGGATGAGCTGCAGCCGGCCAAGGACGACAACAGCAGCACGGTGACTGCCGAGCAGCGCCGGGAGATCGAGCAGTTCCGCCAGCGACAGCTGGTGATCAACAAGCAACTGCGAGAGGTGCAGCATCAGCTCAATGCCGAGATCGACGCGCTCGGGCTGCGGCTGAAGGTGATCAATATCGTGCTGGTGCCCGGTCTGGTGGTGCTGTTCGGTCTGTTGTATGGCTGGCGGCGCAGCCGTCGCAGCAGGCAGAGCCGTTGAGCGTGGCAAACCGCAGCATGCCTGCGAAGGCAGGCGGGCAGACGCCGGCAGCTTGCCGCATTATGCTGGTCCGGCTTCGCTGGCGCTGGCCGGCACGGGTACGGGTATCGGGATCGTGATCGCAACGCTGCTGAAATGGATGGTGCCGTGGGAGTTTTCGTGGGTGCTGCTCGCCTGTTTCACGCTGGTCTGCGTGCTGTACCTGCGGGGATGTCGGCGGCAGCGGGTGAAGCTGTCGCGCCGGATCGGGTTCTGGGTCGGCATGGCCATCATCTACCTGTCCCTGCACACCTATTTTGATTACTACGCCGAGCACGAGTTTTTCATGCACCGCCTGCAGCAGTTGCTGCTGCACCACCTGGCGCCACTGCTGATCGTTGCGGCGTACCCGGCCAGCGTCCTGCGCGCGGGCCTGCCGCTGCGTTGGCGTTGCCGGGTGCTGCGGCCGCTGCAGCGTTCATGGCCCTGGCGCCTGGTCGCCGGCGTGTTGATGCAGCCCACGGTGGCGACCGTGCTGTTCATCGTGTTCGTGCTGATCTGGCTGGTGCCGGACCTGCAGACGCTGGCGATGCTGGACTGGCGCGTCTATCGCTTCATGAACTGGACCATGCTGATCAGCGGGTTTGCCTACTGGGCGCTGGTACTCGACCATCGGCCCCATCCACCGGGCAGGATGGTGGCGGGGATGCGCGTGCTGTCGCCGGCGATCACCATGACGCCGCAGATCGTCGCCGGCGCCATCGTCACCTTCTCCAAGACGGATCTCTATCCGATTTTCGAGATCTGCGGCCGGGCATTCACCTTCAACGTGCTGACCGGCCAGCTGCTGGGCGGCCTGATCACCTGGGTGCCGGCGGCACTGATCGAGTCGATCGGCGGCCTGATGGCCTTGCGCCTGTGGCTGCGCCTGGCGCGCAACGGGCGGCTGCCCAGACGCCAGCCACGATCGCCGCCGCAACCGGTGTCCGCCGCTCCGAACTGATCCGGGCGCTGGTTCAGTGCCCGGCGCCGCTGCCGTCACCGGCGCCCAGCGCGTCGGCCGGGCGCGCGATGAAGCTGGCGGGCAGGGTGCTGCCGTCGCTGAATTTCAGCAGCAGTTGCACGGTGTCGCCGGGTTTCACCGGGCTGCGCGGTTGCATCAGCATCAGATGGTAGCCCGCCGGAGCCAGCACGGCCTTGCCATGCGCGGGCACGGCCAGCGAATCGACCATCGTCATGCGGCTCATGCCGCCCTGCATCGAGCTGCGGTGCAACATCACCGTGGCGTAGGCCGTGCTGCTGGCGCCGCTCAGCGCCACCGCCTGGTCGCCGTCGTTTGCCAGCGTGACATAGGCGCCCGCCGGCAGGTCGCCCGGCAGTACGCGGATCCACGCATGGCTGGCCCGGATGTGCTCGGCCGCCGTGGCATGCAGGGCGCTGGCCAGCAGCAGGCCGGTCAACAGGGAAAGCGTGGCGAACGACGATTTCATGAGTGGGCTCCGCTGCTCAACAGGAGATGCAGATCGTGGACCAGGTCGTCCAGTGAATCGGCCGGGGTGAACAACACGCGCGGCTTGCCATCCCGGTCGAACACGTAGATCGCCGAGCTGTGGCTCACTTCGTAGCTGCCGTCCTTGCTGGCCGGCTCGCGGGTGAAGGCGGAACGATAGCGCTTGACCAGCGCCTCGATGTCCCCCGGCTTGCCGGTCAGGCCCACGGCACGCGGATCGAACGCGTTGACGTAGGCATGCAGCACCGCCGGCGTGTCGCGGCCCGGGTCCACGCTGACGAACAGGATGCGCGCGCCGTCGGCCAGTGCACCAAGCCGCTGCATCACCACATGCAGGTGGGCCATGGTCAGCGGGCATACGTCGGGGCAGTGGGTGTAGCCGAAATAAAGCACCACCACCTTGCCCGTGTAGTCTGCCGCGGATACCGGCTTGCCCTGATCGTTGGTCAGGCTGAATTCGAGCGGAGGCATGTGGCCGGTCACGTTGGTGAGGCGGAACGGCAGCGGGGTGGCGTTCTGGCAACCGCCGAGCACCATGCAGGCGGCCAGCAGCAGGGCGGTTGCGGTCAACAAAAGCGGGCGGCACTTCATGCGAGAATCCATCGGCTTCAACCGCCCAAGCATACGCCACCCGTTGCGATCGATCTCCCCTTCCACCCTGTCGAGGAATGCGCATGGCACGACCAGCCGTTCACGCCCGTCCTGGCGCATGGGTCGCCGCCGCGGGAGCCAGCGCGGTGCTGGCCGGAGCGTTCGGCGCGCATGCGCTGCGTACCGTGCTGGATCAGCGCAGCATGGCGTTGTGGCATACCGCCGTGGAGTACCACTTCTGGCATGCCCTGGCATTGACGCTGGCGGTGGCATGGGGCCGGGGCCGCAGCGGCCGGGTGGCGGCGGTGGCGTTCGCCGTCGGCATCGTGCTGTTCTGCGGCAGCCTCTACGCGCTGGCGCTGGGCGCGCCGCGCTGGGTCGGCATCATCACGCCCCTGGGTGGGCTCGCCTTCGTCGCGGCCTGGATCGCGCTGGGCCTTTCGCTGCGCCTGCCTGGCGACTGAGCCCACGCTGCCGGCGGACCCCGGCGGCGTCATGATCGCGTCATCCGGCGGGAGCAGCATGGCAGGCATGGAATGCGCAACGATCCCCCCTGTCCGTGCCTGGCTGCCAGCGGCGGCCCTGGTGGCCTTGGTGCTGGCCGGTTTCGGCCTGCCGCGTTCGCCGCGGATCCGTATGGGCGACGCGCCCGTGCCCAATGCATTGGCGCATTGGCGCCAGGCCGGCCGGGACTGGCTGGTGGTGGCCGACGGCAAGGCCGACGAGGTGGCGATCTACGACGCTGCCAATGGCCGCCTGTTGCAGCGTCTGCGGATCAGCCGCGGCGTGAAGGATGCCGGTGGCCTGGTGCAGCGTGACGGCGAGCTGTATGTGGCGGACGACGACGGCACGCTGGAGAAGCTCAAGCCGTCGCCGCAGTTGATCGCCGCGGCCGGTTCCCGCTGAGCGAACCCGCCACGGCGAAATCCCGCATGGGCCACACCACCGGCGCGGCGAGCCCGCTCGGGTCGCCGGGCTTCGGCTTGCCTTGGCGCAGGCGGCGCACCCGGCGGCAA
>JAGWIC010000067.1 GCA_028866435.1 Lysobacteraceae bacterium
GCGCTGTTCAGCTCGTTCGGCCAGCGGCAGGTGTCGCAAATTTACTCGGACATCAACCAGTACTGGGTGGTGCTCAGCAGCAGCGCCAACGAAAACCTCAGCCCGCAGTCGCTGCTCGGCGTGCGCGTGCGCAGCGACACCGGCCAGATGATTCCGCTGTCCGCGCTGGCCAGAATGGAACCCGCGATCAGTCCGCTGCGCATCCGCCACCACAACCAGCTCGAGGCGGTCACCATCAGCTACAACCTGGCCAAGGGTGTCAGCCAGGACCGCGGCATCGCGTTGGTCAACCAGGCGGCCTACGCGGTCGGCCTGCCGGCCGGGGTCAGGGTCGACTACACCGGCGCCAACCAGCGCCTGCAACAGGCTCGCTCCAACGGCATGGTGCTGCTGCTCGGCTCGATCCTGGCGATGTACATCGTGCTCGGCATCCTCTACGAAAGCCTCGGCCACCCGCTGACCATCCTGTCGACCCTGCCGGCCGCCGGCGCCGGTGCCTTCCTCGCCATGCTGGTGACCCAGACCCAGCTGTCACTGATGGCGATCATCGCGATCCTGATGCTGATCGGCATCGTCAAGAAAAACGCGATCCTGATGGTCGACTTCGCCCTCGTCCGCGAGCGCGAACACGGCCTGTCCGCGCCCGAGGCGATCCGCGAGGCCGCGCTGGTGCGCTTTCGTCCGATCACCATGACCACCCTGGTGGCGATGGGCGCGGCGCTGCCGCTGGCGATCGGCTTCGGCATCGGCTCGGAAATGCGCCAGCCGCTGGGCATCGCCATCGTCGGCGGCCTGCTCGTCTCGCAGCTGCTGACCCTGCTCAGCACGCCCGCCATCTACCTGTGGAACCACGACCGCAAGATCCGCAAGGCCGGCCGCGCCGCGCGCAAGGCGGCCAGGGCGGAGGACAGGCGCCTGGAGGCGAGCGGCAAGGCGCAGACGGCGGGGTGAGGGCCGGGCGCCGCACCACCCCGGCGTCGACACGAACGGGAGCGCACCCTGTGCGCCACCTGCGACGGCTGGGCTGCACCGGGGACGTTCAATGGCAGCCCATGGGGCCGCGATGGATCAGTTCAGCGGGTGCAGCAGCAACAGCGAGCAGAGGACCAGCATGAACACCGCGACCGAGGCGTCGAGCACGCGCCAGGCCTTCGGATCGCGGAATACCGGCACCAGGAAGCGCGCGCCATAGCCGAGCGTCGAGAACCACAGCACGCTGGCGCAACAGGCGCCGATGGCGAACGCCCAGCGCGCCGGTCCGGGATAACGGGTGGACAGGCTGCCCAGCAGGATCATCGTGTCGAGGTAGACATGCGGGTTGAGGAGCGAGAACGCCAGGCAGGCCAGCAGGACACGTCGCCAGCTGGCTTGCCCGTCCGATCGAGGCGCCAGCGTCTCACCGCCGCGCCAGGCCCGCTGCGCCGCCATCAGGCCATAGGCGGCGAGGAAGGCCGCGCCGCCGAAGCGGAGTCCCTGCAGCAGCCCGGGCCACTGGTGCACAAGGGCGCCGATGCCGGCCACCCCGCAGGTGATGCAGAGGATGTCGCCCAGCGCGCTTGTCGCCACCACCAGGCCGACATGGCGTCGTTGCAGGCCCTGGCGCAGGACGTAGGCATTCTGCGCCCCTATGGCGATGATCAGGCTGGCGCTGGCGACGAAGCCGGCGGAGGCGGCGGCGAGAAGGATCATGGCGAAGCCCGGAAGAACGGAGAGGCCGATCCTGCCGTTTCGCCGATCATAAGAAAAACTATTTATTCTGTAGGATATAAAGAAATTCTAATTTCGGTCGGGGCCATGGACCTCATTCATCCGCAACTTGCCGCGTTCGCCACCGTCCTCGAAGAAGGAAGTTTCGACGCGGCGGCCCGCCGGCTTTCGGTGACGCCCTCGGCGGTGTCGCAGCGGATGAAGGCGCTGGAGGACCGCCTCGGCCAGGTCCTCGTGGTACGCCAGGCGCCATGCCGGCCGACACCGGCCGGCGAGCGGCTGTTGCGGCGGGTACGTGCCATGCGGGCGCTGGAGGCCGAGGCCCTGGCCGACTTCCTCCCGCTGGAGGACGCCGCCACCGCACAAGCCGTGGCCATCGGCTGCAATGACGACTCGCTGCACACCTGGATCGTCGAGGCGCTGGCGCGGCTTCATCGCGAGCATGGCTACCTTTTCGACGTCCGTGTGGACGACCAGGACCACACCCTGGAGATGTTGCGCAACGGCTCGGTGCTCGGGGCGGTCACCGCGGAAGCCAGGGCGCTTCAGGGCTGCAACGTGCAGGCGCTCGGTGTCATGCGCTACCGCGCCATCGCCTCGCCGGATTTTGCCCGGCGCCATTTCGCCAGCGGGCTCGACGCGGCCGCGCTGGCCACGGCACCGATGATCGTGTTCAACCGCAAGGACGCCCTGCAGTGGCGCTTCATGCGGCGCATCACGCGCGCCCGGCTCGCGCCGCCCATGCATTACCTGCCGACATCGACCGGCTTCGTCGAGGCCGCCGCGCTGGGCCTCGGCTGGTGCGTCGCGCCGGATTCCCTGGTGGCGCGGGCGCAGAAAACGAACAGGATCGTCGTCGTCGCCCCCGACCGCTGGCTGGATGTGCCGTTGTATTGGCAATACGCCGCGGTCCGCTCGCTCACGCTGGAGCGGATCGGCCAGGCCTTGCGGGAAGCCGCAACGGGTGCCCTGCGAAGGTGAAGCCGCGATCGGCATCTCTTGGGCGTTGGGTGACGCCGCGGACGGAGTCCCTGGCGAAGGCGATGGGTTCGGGGGAAGTGGCAGCGAATTTCCGGGAGGTCGTCGTACGCCGAACTTTCCGAGAAGGTGAAGACTGCGTTGGCCATTTTTTGTCCCTGGATAGCCGCACCAGGTTAGCCCGTCCGTCGGGTTGGAGCGAGTGGCGTAGGTACGTCGCGGCTCGGCTCCGCGCGCAGGATGCGCGCTGCTTTGTCCGGGGCCCCTGTGCGGTGGTGAGTGGCGGACGACAGGCCCGCAGGCCGGCGCTCGCGGACTTGGCGGACATGGATGCTCGCCAAACGCCAAATGGAGTGCCCTTCTCTTTGGGTTACCTTTCTCCTGGCCACGCAGGAGAAAGGTAACCCGCCCTCCGCAGAAGGACGAAAGCTCTGGCTTTCTGGAACCGCTGCGAAGACCGCCAGGATCCCACCCAAGCATCACTCTCCCCGGCGTTGCCGGAACGAGAGGCGCCAAACTCAAGCCGCCGGCGCGGTTTCCGTCCGCGCCGCGCCGATGCTGCGCAGCGCGGGGCTGCTCATGCAACCCAGGGCGATGGCGGTCAGCAGCAGGCCGGCGCCGATGAACAGGGCGGGCAGCGGAACCACGTTCAGCAGGCTGCCGGCGAGGGCGGCGGAGAGCGGACCCAGGCCCATGAAGGTGAACATCAGCACGCTCATGGTGCGGCCCATCATCTGCGGCGCCACGCGGCGCTGGATCCAGCTGACGATGGCGATCTGCACGATGCCGCCGAACACGCCGGTGCAGGCCAGCAGGACCGCGCCGCCCGCGGTGGAATGCACCAGCGCGAGGGCGCACAGGGCCAGCCCGACCAGGCTGTCGATGCCGAGCACCATCAGGCCCAGGCGACCCTTCACGAAGCGGCCGGCGAAGCCCGACAGCGCGCTGCCCAGCAGCATGCCGCCGCCGTTGGCGGTCATCAGGATGCCGAGCGAGGCGGCGCCCAGGTCCATCCGCGTGTCGGCCAGCACCGGCAGGCCGACCTGCAGCGGGCCGCCGACGAAGACCGAGACCACCGCGGCGTAGAGCATGAACGCGCGCAGCGGCAGGTCGGCCCAGATCATGCGCACGCCGCTGGCGACGTTGCCCAGCACGCTGCCGGCCACGGCCTTGGGGTGGAAATCGCTGTGGACGCGGATCAGCAGCAGCGAAGCCAGCGAGAAGGCGAAGCTGATCGCGTCGATGCCGAAGGCCAGGCCGAGTCCGGCGGCGTCCTGCACGCCGGCACGGTGCCCGCCATGGGAGCCGATGCTGATCACCACGCCGGCCAGCGCCGGGCCGATGAACATGCTGAGCTGGCGCATGCCCATCACCAGCGCGTTGGCCGGCTGCAGCTGCTCGGGCCTGACCAGCTGCGGCAGGATCGCCGAACCGGCCGGGTAGGCGAACGCGGTGGCCAGGCCGATGCCCAGCGCGATGCCGTAGATCAGCCACATGCGGATGTCGCCCAGCAGCACCAGGCCGGCCAGCAGGGCGACCAGCAGCGCATTGATGCCGCGCGCGGCCAGCAGCACCTTGCGCGGGGAAAGCCGATCGACCACCGCGCCGCCGATCAGCATGAACGCCGCGCGCGGCAGCGCCATCGTGGCCAGCACGATGCCGAGCGCGGCGGGGTCGCCGCTGAGCTTCAACACCAGCCACGGCAGCGCCACCAGGGTGAACTGGTCGCCCAGCATCGAGATCGTGCTGCCGCCGTACAGCAGGCGGAAATTGCGGTTGGCGAGCACCGAGTCGCCGAGTGGCCTGGGCATGGGCAATCCTTTTGGCGGGTGTGGATCGAGGGGCGTGGGTGGTGCCGGTCCGTGGCAGCTGTCAGCCGCGGCGCCGGCGCGCCGGTGGATGCGGGGCAGGGTTCATGGCAGCACGCCGTCGACTGGGACCAGCGGCGGCGGCAGTTCGCCGTCGCCGAGCAGCTCGGCCAGGCTGATCTCGATGCTGCGGCACAGGCTGTCCAGCGGCAGATCGTTGGGCAGCCGGTCGAACGGGTCCTCGATCTGTTCGCCCAGCGCATCGAGCCCGAAGAACGTGTACGACAGGATGCCCACCATCAGCGGGGTGAGCCAGCCGACGCTGTCCACCAGGCAGAACGGCAGCAGCAGGCAGTACACGTACACCGTGCGATGCAGCAGCAGGATGTAGGCGAACGGAATCGGCGTGCCGCGGATGCGCTCGCAGCCGCCCAGCACGTACGACATGCGGGTGATCTGCGCGTCGATGCTGGCCAGCAGGATGCTGTCCAGCCGTCCTTCCCGGTGCTGTGCCGCGTAGTGCTTGCCGATCAGGCCGAGCAGGGCGTTGGGCGGGTTCGGCGAGGCGGCCAGCGCGGCGGCTTCCTCCGCCGGCAGCCAGCGCGCCAGCTCGGCCGCCGGATCGGTGCCGCGCAGCTGGTGGCGCAGGGCATGCGCAAAGCCTACCAGGCGATGCACCAGCACGCGCCGTTGCGCCGCCGGCGCCCGCTCCAGCAGGGATTGCGTCTGCCGGGCCAGGTTGCGCACCACGTTCAGCAGCTCGCCCCACATGGTGCGCGCCTCCCACCAGCGTTCGTAGGCGATGCTGTTGCGAAAGCCCAGGAAAATCGCCAGGGTCAGGCCGATCAGGGTCAGCGGTGCCGCGCCCAGCGCCAGCGAGTCGTGCGGCAGGTCGTGGGCCAGCACCACCACCGCCGTGGCCAGCGCCATCATCGCCAGCACCCGCCGCCAGATCACCGGCACGATCGAGCCCTTGAGGGTGAACAGCATGCGCCAGGGCGAGCGGCTTGGGGGGTGGACGATCATGGGCATGGACTCGCGGGGGCGGTGGGCATCATGGCGGCTGCTCGTCCCATGCGCGGGCCACCAGCCGGCGCAGATGATCGCGCACATCGGCGGGCCAGTGCTCGACCAGCAGGGTGAATCGGCCGCGCTCGCCGCGGTAGAACGCCCGCGACGCTTCCTCGTGACCGGCGAAGTCGCCGGTCATCGCGTTCATGAAGCGATCGACCGCCTCCATCGCCTGCCGCGCGCGCTGCTTCGGCGCATCGCCGCGCTGCGCCTGTTCCACCAGCCGGCGCAGCACCGCCGAGGCGCCGCCGGGCTGCTGCGCCAGCCAGTCCCAGTGACGCGGCAGCAGGGTGACCTCGCGCGCCGTCACCCCCAGCTTCGGCCGGCCCGGCCCGCGGTTCGCCGGTGCGGGAGCGGCGCCGAGCGGCGCCAGTCGGGCCAGCACGTCAGCGGGCGAGCCACGGAAATCCAGCTCGATCGGCCGGCTGCTGCGCTCGTCGAAGACCAGCACCGGGCCGTCGGCGCCGGCGTCGAGCGCGCGCTTGGCCGCGCGCGCCACCTCGGCCAGCGGTCCGCGGGCGATCAGTCGGTGGTGGTCGAACGCGCAACAGCTGGCGTCGTCCGGGGTGGTCATGGTGGTCGTCCCGGCAAGTGGTCGGCGCATATTACCCGGATCAAATACAGAGTCAATATACCCGGGCAATATCCGTGTCGACGATGTCGCAGGTCATGTCCGCCCGCCCGGTTCGCTTGCTATGGTTGGCGGACACAGCCGAACCGAAGGGTGGGGAATGACCAAGCGATTGCGCCCGGCCATGCTGCTGGCCACCGTTTTCCTGATCGCCGCCGTCGGCTCGCCATCGCCCGCGACGGCCGCCGAACTGGCCATCCCGCCGATCCGCTACCAGCAGCGGACCCTGCCCAACGGCCTGCAGGTGATCAGCGCGGAGGATCATTCCAGCCCCAACGTGGCCGTGCAGATGTGGTTCCACGTAGGCTCCAGGGACGATCCGCGGGGCCGCTCGGGCTTTGCCCACCTGTTCGAGCACCTGATGTTCAAGAGCACCAGGCACATGCACGCCGAGCAGATGGACCGGCTCACCGAGGACGTCGGCGGCGCCAACAACGCCTCCACCGGCGACGACGTCACCAACTACTTCGAGATCGTGCCGGCCAACTACCTGCGGACCCTGCTGTGGGCCGAGGCCGAGCGGCTGTCCAACCTCAACGTGGACGAGAAGAACTTCAGCTCCGAGCGTGCCGTGGTGGAGGAGGAGTACCGCCAGAGCGTGCTGGCCAATCCCTACGGCAAGTTCTTCAACGCGATCGACCCGAAGTCGTACGCGGTGTACCCGTACAAGCGCCCGACCATCGGCAGCATCGCCGATCTCGAGGCCGCCTCGCTGCAGGACGTGATCGCCTTCCACCACACCTACTACCGGCCCGACAACGCCACCCTGATCGTCACCGGCGACTTCGACCCGCGCCAGCTGGACGCCTGGGTCGACCAGTATTTCGGCTGGATCCCCAAGCCGGCCACGCCGGTCCCGCAGGTCACCGCGCAGGAGCCCCGCCGCCGCAAGAACCGGCGCTACACCGTCACCAGCGAGACGGCGCCGCTGCCGGCCGTGGCGATGACCTGGTTGATCCCGCCGGCCGCCGACAGCGCCGACCGCATCCCGCTGCAGGTGGCCGCCGCCTTGCTGGCGCAGGGCGATTCCTCGCGCTTCTACCAGTCGCTGGTGTATCGCCACCAGGTTGCCCGCCAGGTCGGTGCCGAGGCCGACACGCGGGTCGGGCCGGGCCTGTTCACCGCCTACGCGATCCTCGCCAGCGGCCACCCGCCGGCCGCGGCGGAGAAGCTGCTCGACGAGGAGATCATCTGGCTGGCGACCCAGCCGATTCCCGCCGCGGAGCTGGACAAGGTCAAGACGCAGCTGCTGACCCGCGAGCTGAAACAGCGCCAGACCGCGCAGGGTATCGCCTTCGCGCTGGGCCAGGCGGCCCTGCTCGACGGCGGCGTGGACCACGTCAACACCGACCTCGCCGCGCTGCAGCAGGTCACCGAAAAGGACGTGCACCGGGTGCTGCAGAAATACGTCACCGGCGCCAAGCAGGTCACCATCGACTACCTGCCGCAGGCCAAGGCCGAGCCGGCCTCCGCCACGGGAGCAACGCCATGAGCCGTTCGGGCACCTGCCGGCGCACGGCGCCGCGTTTGGCCGTCTTTACCGCCGCCCTCGTGTTCGCCGGTCATGTGCTGGCCGGCGTCGACGACTTTCCGGCGACACCGCCCGCCGCCGGCCCCGCGCCGACCCTGCAGCTGCCGACGCCGTGGGTGCAGACTCTGGCCAACGGCCTGCAGGTGATCAGCGTGACCCGCGCCGGGCTGCCACTGGTGACCGCGCAGCTGGTGGTGCGCAGCGGCGGCGAGATGGACCCGCCGCGGCTCGCCGGCCTGGCCGAGCTCACCGCCGAGCTGCTCGACAAGGGCGCCGCCGGCAAGACCGCGCCGCAGATCGCCGCCGCCGCCGAGGCGCTGGGCGGCTCGCTCGACGCCGCCGCGGACTGGGACCAGAGCACGGTGGGGATCACCGTGACCACGCCGAAGCTGGCGCCGGCATTGGCCCTGCTGGCCGAGGTGGTGCGCCAGCCGGACTTCAGCGAGGCCGAGCTGAAGCGCGCCAAGGCACAGGCCGTCGACGACCTGCGCCTGGCGCTGAGCCGGCCGACCGCGCTGGCCGCGTTGGCGGCCAGCCGCGCAGTGTTCGGCGGCGGTGCCTATGGCCACTCGCGTCGCGGCACGCCGGCCTCGCTGGCGCGGATCGATCGTCTCGACGTGCGGCGGCTGCACCAGGCGCTGTACCGGCCGGACAACGCGATCCTGATCCTCACCGGCGACATCACCCCGGCGCAGGCGCAGCAGCTGGCGCAGGCCAGCTTCGGCGACTGGCGCAAGCCGGCGACACCGCTGCCGCCCCGCCCCGCCGGCGCCACCGCCGGGGTGCTGCCGCCGATCCTGCTGATCGACCAGCACGGCGCCGGACAGGCGGGCGTGGTCGCGGCCCATGCGGCGCCGCCGCGCGGCGACCAGGACTACATCGTCGGCACCGTCGCCAACGCGGTGCTCGGCGGCTCCTACTCGGCGCGGCTGAACGAGGAGATCCGCATCAAGCGCGGCCTTTCCTACGGCGCCGGCAGCCAGTTGCGGGCCTTCGCGGGCGGGGGCATCTGGCTGGCCGCGGCGCAGACCAAGAACCCGTCCGCGGCGCAGGTGCTCGACCTGATGCTGGGCCAGTTCAAGCGCCTGGCGAGCACCCCGGTGCCGGCCGCCGAGCTGGCCGCGCGCAAGGCCACCCTGGTCGGCACCTACGGCCGCCGGCTGGAGACCACCGCCGGGCTGGCCGCCGAGGTGGCCGCGCTGGCGGTGCACGGGATCGGCCTGGACGAGCTCGGCAAGTACGGCGCCCAGGTGCAGGCGGTCACCCTCAGGCAGATCGAAAACTATGCGCGCAGGCATCTGGCGCGGCACGCCAGCGTGGTGGTGGTGGGGGATGCGGGCGCCTTTGCCGCGGCGATCGGCAAGGAGCACCCGAAGGCGGTGCTGCTGGAATCCACCGCGCTGGACCTGGACAGCCCCAGCCTGCAGGCCGCCGCGCCGGGCAAGTAAGCCGCGGCCGGGGCGGCTTCCGTGGCGGACCCGGTCGCCGCGCCGGGTGTCCCCGGGTGCGCAGGCGCGAACATTTCGTTCGCGATGGCAGCCCAAAAACGGCGTCTGCCGCGGTGTGCGCCGAACTACACTGATCGGTACACAAATTACCTTCCGCAGGTTTCCCCATGCCGATCCCCGTTCCCGCCCGCCGCATCCTCGCCCTGGCCCTGTTCGCCGCCGCCCTGCCCGCCACCGCCGCGCGGCTGGAGCTGCAGGTGGGGAGCAGTTATGCGGAAAGCCATGACACCGATGTCGGCTTCGTCGAAGCGGCGTTCGCGCCGCGGCCGTTGGCCCGCACCGGGTTCAGCTGGTCGCCGGATGTCTCCGCCGGATGGATCGACGGTCGCGACCTGCGGCCCGATGGCAGCCGCTTCGCGCGCTATCGCCCGCAGCAGGCGGTGGGGCTGGTGGCGGCCGGCGCCCGTTTCCATCTCGCCGATCCGGCTGGCCGCTTGCAGCCCCTGTTTTTCAGCGAGCAGCTTGCCGCCACCGACCGGGTCAGCCGCGCGCTGTCCAGCCACTATCAGTTCGTCAGCACGCTGGGCTGGCAGGCCAGGCACTTCACCTTCGCCCTCAGGCACATTTCCAATGGCGGCCTGCACCGGCCGAATACCGGCGAAACCATGGCCGTGGTCGGCCTCGCGCTGGGGACCTGAGGCGGCGCCGTTCGCGGCGGGCGCTCAGTGGCCGCCGGCGGCCGGACCGGCCTTGGCGGCGAACGGCGGCTTGGCCAGCCAGATCACCAGGATCAGGCCGAGGAAGATCCAGCCCAGCGCGTGGAACACTTCGTTGAATGAAATCTGGAAACCCTGCTGGGTGATCATGCGGTTGATCACGCTGCCGCCGACCTGCGCATCGCCGTGGCCGAGCTGCTGCATCGCCGCCTGGCTCACCGGGCTGTATGCGGTGATGTGCTCGGCCAGCTGCTCGTGGTGCACCACCGCGCGGCGTGTCCACAGCAGCGTGGTGATCGACGCGGCGAAGCTGCCGCCGAGCGTGCGCAGGAAGGTGGACAGGCCCGAACCGGCGGCGATCTCGTTCTGCTGCAGATCCGACAGCAGGATCGACAGCACCGGCATGAAGAACAGCGCCACGCCCAGGCCCTGCAGCAGCTGCACCATCGCCACGTGGTCGAAGTCCACGTCGAGGTCGAAGCCCGAGCGCATGAAGCAGGTCAGGCCCATCACCAGGAAGGCGGTGGCGGCCAGCATGCGCAGGTCGATGCGGGTGGCGTACTTGCCGACGAAGAAGGTCAGCAGCACCGGGATCACACCCAGCGGCGCGGTGGCGTAGCCGGCCCAGGTCGCGGTATAGCCAAGCTGCTGCTGCAGCCACAGCGGCACCAGCAGGCCGATCGAGAAGAACGCCGAATAGGCCAGCACCAGCGCCAGCGTGCCGGCGGCGAAGTTGCGGTGCCGGAACAGGCGCAGGTCGACGATCGGATCCTTGTCGGTCAGCTCCCAGATCAGGAAGATCGCCAGGCTGACCGCCGAGACGATGCTGGTGATGATGATGAAGTTGGAGTTGAACCAGTCGGCATCGTTGCCCTTGTCCAGCACGATCTGCAGCGCGCCGACGCCGATGATCAGGGTGACCAGGCCGACGTAGTCGATCTTCGGCCGCTCGGTCTTCTCGACCTTGCCGCGCAGCTGCTCGGCCACCACCACGCTGGCGAAGATGCCGATCGGCACGTTGATGAAGAAGATCCACGGCCAGGAGTAGTTGTCGGTGATCATGCCGCCGAGGATCGGGCCGGCGATCGGCGCCACCACGGTGACCATCGCCAGCAGCGCCAGCGCCATGCCGCGCTTGGCCGGCGGGTAGATGCCGATCAGCAGGCTCTGCGTGATCGGGTACATCGGCCCCGCCACGGCGCCCTGCAGCGCGCGGAACATCAGCAGCATGCCCATGCTCTGCGAGACGCCGCACATGAACGAGGTCAGCGCGAACAGCAGGGTGCAGGCGGTGAACAGCCGCACCTCGCCGAAGCGGCGGGTGAGGAAGCCGGTCAGCGGCAGCGAGATCGCCATGCTCACCGCGAACGAGGTGATCACCCAGGTGCTCTGGTCGTTGCTGACGCCGAGGTTGCCGGCAATCGTCGGCAGCGACACGTTGGCGATGGTGGTGTCGAGCACCTGCATGAAGGTGGCCAGCGACAGGCCGAACGTGCTCAATGCCAGGTTGGGCGGGCGGAATGATGCAGTGGTCATCGGATTCTATGAAATAAGGGTAGGAGCGCACCCTGTGCGCGATGGCTTTCGGCACATCGACGCAAAAACATCGCGCACAGGGTGCGCTCCTACGGGGCCTATTTGTTGCCGGCCATGTTGGCGTGGATGATCTGCGCGATCGCCGCGTCGGCCTTGACCAGCTGCCGCTTGTAGATGTCGGTGCTGAAAACCGGCTCGGTCGGCGCGTGCTGCGCCAGGGTCGGGCCGCTCTGGTCGTGCAGGTTCACGTCCACGTTCAGCGACATGCCCAGCCGCAGCGGGTGCCGCTGCAACTGGGCCGGATCGGTGAACACGATGCGTACCGGGATGCGCTGCACGATCTTGATCCAGTTGCCGGTGGCGTTCTGTGCCGGCAGCAGCGAGAACGCGCTGCCGGTACCGATGCCGAGGCTTTCCACCTTGCCCTTGTAGGCCACCTTGCTGCCGTACACGTCCGAGTCGATCTGCACCGGCTGGCCGATGTGCATCCGGGTCAGCTGGGTTTCCTTGAAGTTCGCGTCGATCCACACGTCATGCAGCGGCACCACCGCCATCAGCGGGGCGCCCGGCATCACCCGCTGGCCCACCTGCACCGACCGTTTGGCCACATAGCCGTCCACCGGCGCCACCAGCACGGTGCGCGCGTCGTCGAGGAAGGCGGCGCGCAGCTTGGCGGCGGCCACCTGCACGTCCGGGTGCGAGGCGACCACGGTATCGTCGACCAGCACCTTGCTGGTCTGGTACTGCTGCTGCGCGGCGATCAGGCCGCTCTCGGCGCTGGTCAGCGCATCGCTGGCGTGCGACAGCTCCTCGGCCGAAATCGCCCCGCTCCGGGCCAGCGCCACGCGGCGCTTGTAGTCGGCCCGCGCCTTCTCCACCGCGATCCGGCGCGCGGCCACGTCGGCCTGCGCCCCGGTGACGCTGGAATAGAGGCCGCGCACCTTGCGTACGGTCAGCGCCAGGTTCGCCTTGGCCTCGCTCAGCGCCACGTCGGCATCGCCGGCGTCGAGCTGCACCAGCGGGTCGCCGACGTGCACCAGGTCGCCGTCGTCGGCGCCGATGCTGACCACGGTGCCGGCGATCTGCGGGGTGATCTGCACCACGTTGCCGTCGACGTAGGCGTCGTCGGTGCCCTCGTGCCAGCGGCCGTCGAGGTAGTACCACAGCGCCCAGCCGATGACGGCGAGCAGGACGAAGGCGCCCAGCGCCCGCAGCAGCAGGCCGCGCGGGTTCTTGTTCGGGGAGGGGGCGGCCGGTGTCGCGGCGGTCGCTTCGGGGGTCTGGCTGGACATGGGCTGCCTCAGGAACGTGAAGGGGTGGAAGACGGGGGAGCGGGCGCGCCGGCCTGCGGCTGGTAGCCGCCGCCGAGGGCCTCGATCAGGAGTACCGAGCGGTCGACCTGTTCGGCCTGCAGCGCCGCCATGCCGCGGTTGGCCAGCAGCAGCTGCTGGCGCACGCTGAGCGCCTCCAAGTAGCTGCCGATGCCCGCCTGGTAACGCTGCAGCGCCAGCTCCCAGGCCTGCCGGGCGGCGGCCTGGGCGCGCTGCTGCGCCTGCAACTGGCGCTGCAGCGATTGCAGTGCGGAGACGTCGTCGGCGACCTCGTTCAGCGCGCCGACCAGGGTCTGGTTGTACTGCGCCACGGCCAGGTCGTATTGGGCGTCCCGGCCGGCAAGGTTGGCGCGCAGGCGGCCGCCGTCGAAGATCGGCAGGCTCAGCGACGGGCCGAGCTCGAAAAACCGCGACGGCAGCGACAGCGGGCTGCCGCCTCCGAGCGCGATCACGCCGGCCATCGCGCCGATGCTGATGTTCGGCAGAAACGCGGTCTTGGCCGCCTTGATGTCCTTGCCTGCCGCCTCGACGCGCCAGCGCGCGGCGACCAGGTCGGCGCGATGGCCGAGCAGGCCGATCGGCAGGTTCGCCGGCACTGCCAGCTCGGCCGGGGTCAGCACGCGCGGGCGGCCGATCGCCAGGCCGCGGTCCGGCCCCTTGCCCAGCAGCACCGACAAGGCGGAGCGCGCCGCGTCCACCGCGCGCGCGGTCACCGCCACGTCGCGCTCGGCGCTGGCCACCTCGCCATCGGCCTGCTGCAGCACGATCCGGTTGTCGATGCCCGCGCTCACCCGTTGCCGGGTCAGCTCGCGGGACTGCCTGGCGCGCTTGAGTTCGCCCGCGGCCAGATCCTGCTGGGCAAAGGCGTAGCCAAGCCGGGCGTAGGCGCGGGCCACGTTGCCCGAGAGTTCGATGCGCGCGGCCCGCGCGTCGACCTGCGCCGCGCGCGCGGCGCCCAGCGCGGCCTGCCAGGCGTCGCGCTTGCCGCCCCACAGGTCGATGCCCCAGTTGAAGCTCAGGTCCGCGTACTTGGCCAGGCCGAAATGGCCGTTGCCGAGGGGGATGGACGCCGGCAGGCGCGCGCCGGCCACGCTGGCGCCGGCGTTCAGGTCGGGCCCGCGCGCCGCGTCGGCGATGCCGACCTGGGCCTGGGCGCCGCGCGCCCGCGCGTCGGCCACGGCCAGTCCGGGGTTGTCCTGCAGCGCTTCGTCGATCAGCGCGTCCAGTTGCGGGTCGCCGAGCGCGGTCCACCAGTCGGCGGTGGGCCAGCCGGCCGGCGACAGCCGCACGCCGGCGAGGCTGCGGCCGGCCTGCAGCGACGCCGCGTCGAGCGCGCGGCCGTTCGGCTGCAGGCTGCCGCCGCTGGCGCAGGCGGCCAGCGCGAGGGTGAGTGCGGTAGCTGCCGCGAGTAGGTGCAGGCGCATGGGGAGGTCCAGGAAAGCGGGGGTTGCGGGGTCAGGTCTTGTCGCGCAGCGCGTGCAGCACGCGCTCCAGGTAGTCGTGCAGCGCGGCCTGTTCGGTCGGGTCGAGGGAACGCTGGGCGGCGTTCATCACGCGCTGGCTGCAGACCGAGGCGGTATTGCCCCATACCGTGTGGCCGGCCTCGGTCAGTTCGATGCGCAACGCGCGGCGATCCTGCGCATGCGGTGCGCGGCGCAGGTAGCCCTTGTGTTCGAGCTGGTCGAGCTGGCGCGTCATCGCGCCGCCGTCGATCTCCACCGCGCGGGCCAGTTCGGTGGCCGACACCGCGCCCAGCTGCTGCGCCTTCTTCAGGATCAGGAACTGGGTGAAGCTGATGTCCAGGCCCTGGCCGGCCAGCTCGGCCTCGATCGCGCGCACCATTTCCGAGCGCACCATGGTCAGCAGCATGCCCAGCGTGGGCGCGTCGTCGGGGCGTTCAGGGCATGGCTGGGGGGTGGGGATGCGGGATTTCATGCCGGGCATTCTATTGCCAAAAATATAATTGTCAAGGCAAATATGTGCTAGTCGATCTTTGTTTCAGCAAACGGCTCGCCGCCCGCGTTGCGCCGGCGGCGACATCTGCGTATATTAACAATTTCGAATATATGACCCGCCGTTCGGCTGGCCCGGCGTCCGCCGTCGCCAGTCGCCGCCGTCCACCCGCCGAACCGAGGAACAGGCCATGCAAGGTCCCGAAGTGAAAGCGTTCTTCCACGCGGCGTCCAGCACCTTCAGCTACGTGGCGTGGGACACGGTCACGCGACAGGCGGCGGTGATCGATGCGGTGCAGGACTACGACGCGGCGTCGGGCCGCACCGGGCGCGCGTCGGCCGAGGCGATGATCGGCTTCGTGCGGGCGCAGGGCCTGCGCGTGGCGTGGGTGATCGATACCCACGTGCACGCCGACCACCTGTCGGCGGCGCCGTGGGTGCAGGCCGCGCTGGGCGGTCGGCTCGCCATCGGCGAACAGGTCCGTGCCGTGCAGCGCCGCTTCGGCAGCCTGTTCAACGCCGGCAGCGAGTTCCGTCGCGACGGCAGCCAGTTCGACCACCTGTTCAGCGATGGCGAGCGCTACCGGCTGGGCAGCATCGAGGCTATCGCCATCCATACGCCGGGCCACACGCCGGCCTGCATGACCCACCTGATCGGCGACGCGGCCTTCGTCGGCGACACCTTGTTCATGCCCGACAGCGGCACCGCCCGCTGCGACTTTCCCGGCGGCGACGCGCGGGTGCTGTACCGTTCGATCCAGAGGATATTCACCTTGCCCGCCAGCACGCGCATCTTCGTGTGCCATGACTACAAGGCCCCCGGCCGCGACGCGTTCGCGCATGAAACCACGGTGGCCGCCGAGCGCCGCGACAATATCCATCTGCGCGATGGCGTCAGCGAAGCGGACTTCGTCAGCATGCGCCAGGCGCGCGACGCCAGCCTGCCGGTGCCGCAGCTGATGCTCCCCGCGGTGCAGGTGAACATGCGCGCCGGCCGCTTGCCGCCGGCCGAGGACAACGGCGTGCGCTATCTCAGGATTCCCCTGGACACGCTCTGAGTCCGCACCCGCCAAGCCACGACCCACCGGAGAACACCGATGCAGCTTCAGCCCCTTTCCAGCGAACTCAGCGTGACCACCCAGATCGCCGTCGCCGACCTCGCCGCGCTGGCCGCGCGGGGTTTCCGCAGCGTCATCAACAACCGCCCCGACGGCGAAGAGGCCGGCCAGCCGGGCAGCGTCGCGCTGGCCCAGGCGGCAAGCCAGGCCGGCCTGGAATACCGCCATATCCCGGTCGTCCCCGGCCAGTTGCAGGATGCGCAGGTGGCCGCGTTCAGCGCCGCGCTGGCCGAGATGCCGGCGCCGACGCTGGCGTTCTGCCGCACCGGCACGCGCTCGACCATGTTGTGGGCGCTGCAGGCCAAGGGCTCGGCCGACGCCATCCTGGCCACCGCAGGCAAGGCCGGTTACGACCTGTCGGCCCTGCGCCCGCGGCTCGGCGACGCCGCGCACCGCCGCTGAGTCGCCGCCGTGCGCCGGTGCAGCCGGCGGCGGTTTGCGGCCGGCGTCAACCGGAGTCGTGCATGAATCACCTGCTGACGCTGCAGGCCCTGCTCGCCGTCGGGTGCGGCTCGGCCGTCGGCTTCTCGCTGGCGCTGATCGGCGGCGGTGGCTCGATCCTGGCGGTGCCGCTGTTGCTGTACGTGGTCGGCGTGCGCGATCCGCACCTGGCGATCGGCACCAGCGCGCTGGCCGTTTCGTTCAATGCCTTCGCCAACCTGATCCCGCATGCACGTGCCGGTCACGTGCGCTGGAAACCGGCGTTCGCGTTCGCCGCCACCGGCGTGCTGGGTGCCTTCATCGGATCGAGCCTCGGCAAGGCGATCGACGGCCGCCATCTGCTGGCGCTGTTCGCTCTGCTGATGATCGTGGTCGCCGTGCTGATGCTGCGGGGGCGTCGCAGCGGGCCCGATCGCTATCCGCTGCCGCGGATGTATCCGCGGCTGGCCGCGGTCGGCATCGGTGCCGGCGGCCTGGCCGGCTTCTTCGGCATCGGCGGCGGCTTCCTGATCGTGCCGGGGCTGATGTTCGCCAGCGGCATGGAAATCATCCACGCCATCGGCACCTCGCTGTTCGCGGTGGGCGCGTTCGGCCTCACCGCCGCCGCCAACTATGCCATTTCAGGTCTGGTGGACTGGCCGATGGCCGCCGAATTCATCGGCGGCGGCATCGTCGGCGGCTGGCTCGGGGCACTCGGTGCCAGGCGCCTGGCGAAAACCCGCGGCGCACTGCATCTGGTCTTCGCGCTGGCGATCATCGCGGTGGCGATCCTGATGCTGGTGAAGAGCCTGCGCGGCTGATCCCGACGCTGGTCCGGGCGCTCAAAGCAGCGGCCTGGCCAGCGTGATCGCCGCCTGCAGTCGCTTCTCGCCGGCCTGTGCCTGGTGGTCGAGCTGGTCGAACACCTGGTATTGCGCCGGGGTCGGCTTGTCGTAGGCCAGGTCGACATCGGCGGCCAGATACGCCAGGTGGCTGCGCAGGCGCGTCTCGTGCAGCAGGCTGCCCTCGCTGGCCTGGATGTCGAGCTGCACCAGGTCGCCGATGCCGTGGTCGAGCGCGGCCAGCGCGGCTTGCGCACGGGTCTTGTCCAGCTTGTCGCCGGCCATGGCGGCGTCGAGCCGAGCGCGCATGGCGATGGCCTGGTTCAGCGTGCTGTCCAGCGTGTCCAGCGCACCGTGGATGCGTTGCTGCAGCGCCAGCCGCTGCTGCAGGGCACCGGCGGCGGGATGCAGGCGCGGATCGAGCGCGACCTCGAACGGCTGTTGCGTGCTGTGGCCGCCGTAATCCAGCACCACGGTATAGCGCCCGGGCAGCACCACCGGCCCCTCGACGCTGTCGGGCAGGCCGCCGGCGGCGACCGGAGCCTGGAAGCCGGTGACTTCGGTGGCGTCGGGATAGCGCAGGTTCCACTGCAGGCGGTTCATGCCGGGCGCGATGGCGGTGAGCTTTGCCAGCGCCGCCTGCCGCTGCTGCGTCGGGGTGAGGTTGTCGCGCACGACGGCGCTGGGCTTGGCGGCGTGCTGCTGCAGATGCAGGGCGAAGCGGCGGACCAGCTGTCCGTTGGCGTCCATGAAGGCGAGGCTCACCGGCGTCTTGCCGTCGTAGCCGGCCGGGATACGGAAGAACACGGTGGCGCCGAACGGCGGGTTGCTGCCCACGGCGGGCACGCGCTTGGCATATTCGCTCTGGCCATAGGCATGGCTGAGCCAGGCGGTTTGCGGTGCAAACACCTGCGCCCCGGCCGTCGCCCCGTCGCCCTGCTGCGCCTGCTGTTCCAGCAGCGCCAGGTTGTCCAGCACCCAGAACGCACGGCCGTGGGTGGCGGCGACCAGCGCACCCTGGCGGCTGTTGATGGCCAGGTCGCGCACCTGCACCTTGGGCAGGTTCAGGCCCAGCGGCTGCCAGTCCGCGCCGCCGTCGAAGCTGGCGTAGACGGTGTTCTTCGTGCCCAGGAACAGCAGCTGCGGGTCGCCGGGATCCTGCCGCACGACGAATACGTACTGGTCGTCGGGCAGGCCGTTGCTGCGAGCGGTCCAGTGTGCGCCGTAGTCGGTCGTCTCGAACACGTAGGGGTGGAAGTCGTCCCACATGTAGCGCGACGCCGTCAGCCAGGCCGTGCCCCTGGCCACGTGCGAGGGTTCGATCGAGCTGATCTGCGCCCATTGCGGCAGGTCCGCGGGCGTGACGGCCTGCCAGTGCGTGCCGCCATCCCTGGTGATGTGCACCAGGCCGTCGGCCGAGCCGGCCCAGATCAGCTTGCCGTCCAGCGGCGATGCCGCCAGCGCCGAGATGTCGGGGAAGATTTCCGCGCCGGACTGGTCCAGGTCGACCGGCCCGCCGCTGGGTTGTTCCGTGGCTGGATCGTTGCGGGTGAGGTCGGGGCTGACGCGGGTCCAGTTCTCGCCGGCATCGCTGCTGGTCAGCACGTACTGCGAGGCCAGCAGCAGCTCGTTGGCGTTGGCGGCCGAGAACAGGATCGGATGGGTCCAGCCGAAGCGGTATTTCAGCTCGCCGGAGGCCGCGCCTTCCTGGTAGTCCGGCCACGGGCTGACCTCGCGCGACTGCCCGGTGGCCATGTCGTAGCGCAGCAGGATGCTGTAGTAGCCGCTGCCGAAGGTGACGTTGGAGTCCCCAGGCATCGGTGCGATGAAGGTGCTTTCGCCGTACGCCACGTTGTGCCAGTCGCCCAGCGGGATCATCCCGGCGGAGGTGGCGCTGGGGCCTTCGAACGATCCCTCGTCCTGCTGCGCGCCGTAGATATGGAACGGGAACTGGCCGTCCAGCGCCACGTGGTAGAACTGCCCGGTGGGCTGGTTGTGCTCGGTGCTCCAGGTCTTGCCGGCGTCGAGCGACACCGTGGCGCCGCCGTCGTTGCCCTCCAGCAGCAGCTTGGGGTCGTCCGGGTTGATCCACACGATGTGGTTGTCGCCGTGCGGCGTGTGCAGCTTGGCGAACTGCCTGCCGCCGTCGTGCGACACCCACAGCGCATCGACCTCGGGCACGTAGACCGTGTCGGCGTCGCGCGGGTCGGCGAAGATGCTCATGTAGTAGAAGGCGCGCTGGCGCAGGCTCCAGTTGCGGTTGACCCGGGTCCAGCTGGCGCCGCCGTCGGCGGAGCGGAACACGCCGCCGCCCTTGGC
>JAGWIC010000116.1 GCA_028866435.1 Lysobacteraceae bacterium
CCGAGCGCTGCATCGCCTGCGCGTAGTCGTGCTGGCGCGCGTCCAGCGGCGTGCTCAGCAGCAGCTCGGCCATCCCCATCACCCCGGTCATCGGCGTGCGGATCTCATGGCTCAGGGTGGCCAGGAAATGGGTCTTCGCCGCGCTCGCCGCTTCGGCCAGCCGGTGTTGCTGCTCGATCAGCTGCACGTGGTGCCGCTGCGCCAGGCGGCGGCGCCAGCCGCGCAGGCCCAGGTACACCAGCGCCGCGCCCAGCAGCAGGTAACCCAGCCAGGCCCACCAGCGCATCCACGGCGGCGACTGCACGCGGATCTCCAGCGGCGCGTCCAGCCGGCTCCAGCGGCCATCGGCACCGGCGGCGATCACTTCCAGCCGGTAGTCGCCCGCGCCGAGGCCGGCGAAATCGCGCTCGCCACGGCTGTCCACGTCGACCCAGCCGCTGTCGAATCCGTCCAGCCGGAAGCGGTAGCGATTGGCTTGCGGGTTGATGTAGGAGGCAAGACGTGCCACCACCTTGAGGTCGCGGTCGCGCCAGCCCAGTCGCACCGGCAGGCCGTCCAGCGGCAGCCCGTGCGGGGCGCCGTCGCGGCGTACCGCGAGGCTGACCAGGCTCAGCGGCGGCGGCGGCGGCGGCCGCTGCCTGGCGGATCGCAGCAGGTGCCCGGGCTGGAACGCGGTCACGCCGTCACTGTCCAGCGCGAAGATCATCCCGTCCGGCGCCGCGTCGGTGACGCCGGCACCGAACGCGGCATTGGAAAGGCCTTGCGCGGGTCCGAAGGTGGTGATCCGCCGGCTGGACTTGTCCAGCCGCCACAGGCCGGGGTTGCCGAACAGCCACAGCCCGCCCTGGTCGCCGACGCGCGCCGCGATGAGGTCGGAGCCCAGCCTGGCCCGGCCGATGTCGACGACATCGTCGCTCAGCGCCTGTCCGCTGCCGCAGCGGTAATGGGCCAGCTGCTCGTCCGTGGCCACCCACAAGCCGTCGGCATCGAAGTCGAAGGCCGGGATGTTCTTCCGCGGTATGCCTGGCAGCAGCGCCAGCTGGTGGCCGCCCGCCGGCATCCGCATCAAGCCGCCGGCGCTGGCATACCAGAGGCTGCCGGCGTGGAAGCTCAGCTGCGACGGCAGCAACAGCGCGTGGTCGGTGCTCGCCCCCTGTATCGGCACCGGGGTGATGGCCAGGCTATCGGGATCGATCACGAACACCCCCTCGCCCCACGAGGCCAGGTAGACCCGGCCGTCGTCCGCGGCGGCCAGCAACACCGGCCGGCTGACATGGGCGCGCCCGATATCGATCGAGCGCACCACCCCGCGATCGAACATCTGCAGGCCGCCCGGCTCGGCGATCCACAACCGCCGCCGGCTATCTTCGGCGAGGGCCACCACCTGGCCGCGCAGGCCCTTGATCGTGTGCTCGACCTGGCCGGTATGCACATCCAGCTTGTCCACCCAGCCGGCGTCGCCGCCCACCCACAGCTTGCCGTCCCGCGCCATGCGGATACTGGACGGGCTGATGTCGGAAAGGCTGGTCGGGTCATCGGGGATATGGGTGAAGCGCGCAAAGCCGTCCCAACCGGGGGCGAGATAGGCAATGCCCGATTCCTCGAAGGTGATCCACAGCCCGCCTTCGCGGTCGATGAAGGTCTGCCACACCTTGCTCCCGGGCAAGCCGCCCGGCAGCAGCGGATGGCTCTGGATCGACTGCAGCCGGTGATCCCGGTGCTCGAGCAACAGCCCGTTGGCGGTGCCGATCCACAGCCGCCCGGCGAGGTCCCGCGCGCTGCTCTGGATGCGCGATGCCGTCAGCGGCTCCTCGACCAGCACCCGCGCCACGCCGTCCCTGCCGATCGCCAGCAGGCCGCCACCCATCGCCACCCGGACCTGGTTGCCGTCGCCCTGGATCGCCCAGACCTTGTGCACGGCGCCGGCAAATGACGGCGGCAGCGCGATCCGCTGCAGCACGCCGTCGGCATGACGCAGATACAAGCCGCTCGCGGCGGCGATCCACAGCCGCCCATCCGGCTCGGCCAGCAGGGCGCGGGTTTCGCCGAAGGTGGCGGCATGCATGCCGCCGACCGCCAGCGGCACGTGGTCGAAACCCTTGCCGTCCGGGCGCAGCCGGTCCAGTCCGGCCTGGGTCGCGACCCAGATGGCGCCGTCGCTGGTCTGCGCGATGCTCCAGACCTCGTCGCTGGCGAGGCTGGCGGGCCTGGCGTCGTCATGCGTCCAGTGCCGGAAGCGGTCCGCGGCCTGGTCGTAGACCATCAGCCCGCCGGAGACGCCGCCGGCCCATACCCGGTTGCGGCGATCGACCATCAGCGAAAAGAGGGCGTTGAACGGCAACGAACCCGGCTCGCCCGCCGGGTGGCGGAACACCTTGAATTCGACGCCGTCGTAGCGGACCAGGCCACCGGCCGACGCAAACCACATCAGCCCGCGGCGATCCTGGGTCACCGCATACACCTGGCCGCCGGGAAGCCCGTCCGCGATGCCGAAGCGGCGGAATTGCGGCGTCGACAGCGAGGTCGTGGCGGCGGCCGGGGACGGCGCCGTGCCGGCCGCCGCGACCGTGCCCGCCGCCAGCGTCCCGGACGACGCGATCGCGAGTACCGCATTCAGCACCAACGACGCGAACATCCGCCACCCCTTTGACCCCGACGCCCATCATGCCAAAAGCGGCACCCCGCCGCGAGCGGACCGGGGCGGCCCGGGTTCGTCGCGAGGCGCGGCGGAGGGGCTCAGACCTGCGGCAGCGGCGCCGGCATGGACTCGGCCTCGACCGCATCGGCCGAACCGACCATCCTCGCCAGCGCGTCGCCGAGCTGCTCGCCGGTCAGCGGCTTGCGCAGGAAACCGTCCATCCCCGCCGCCTGCGCACGCGCCTCGTCCTCGCCGCCCGAACGCGCCGTCACCGCCACGATCGGCAGGTGCGCGCCGGCATGCTCACGCTGGCGGATCAGCCGCGCCACCTGGAAGCCGTCCACCCCCGGCAGGTCCAGGTCCAGCAGCACCGCGTCGAAGCTGCCATGCGCCAGCTCGGCCAGCGCCGCCAGCCCGTTGGCCACGTGCACCACCGCGTGCCCCTGCCGCTCCAGCAGCCCGCGGATCACCGCCGCCACGATGCCATCGTCCTCGACCAGCAGCAGCCGGTAGCGCCCCGCCACCACCGCCGGCCCCGGCAACGGCGAGACCACCGCCGGCGCACCCAACGGCAGCCGCACGCGGAACGTGCTGCCATGGCCCAGCCGCGACAGCAGCTCGATGCTGCCGCCCATCATTTCCACCAGCTCGCGGCAGATCGCCAGGCCCAGCCCGCTGCCCGCCCGCCGCTGCGGCCCCTGTTCCTGCTCGAAGCGCTGGAACAGCCGTGCCTGGCTCGCCTCGGGGATGCCCGGGCCGGTGTCGCTGACGCTGAACAGCACGCCCTCGGCCACCCGCTCGGCACGCAGGACGACCTCGCCGTGCTCGGTGAACTTCAGCGCGTTGTTGGCCAGGTTCAGCAGCACCTGCTTGATCCGCAGCGGGTCGCCCAGCAGCTGCGCCGGCAACGCCTCGGCGCCCTCCAGCAGGAAGCGCAAGCCCCTGGCCTGCGCCAGCCCCTGCTCCAGCTGCGCCACGTCCTGCAGCAGCTGGCGCGGATCGAACGGCACCGGCTCCAGCTCCAGCTTGCCGGCCTCGATCCGGGCCAGGTCCAGCGCGTCGTTGAGCAGCTTCAGCAGCAGCGTGCCCGAGCGCTGCATCGCCTGCGCGTAGTCGTGCTGGCGCGCGTCCAGCGGCGTGCTCAGCAGCAGCTCGGCCATCCCCATCACCCCGGTCATCGGCGTGCGGATCTCATGGCTCAGGGTGGCCAGGAAATGGGTCTTCGCCGCGCTCGCC
>JAGWIC010000068.1 GCA_028866435.1 Lysobacteraceae bacterium
CATCCGCCGCACTTTTCCTATCATCGACATGGGGTACACCTCTTCAGATTCCTGCTGGTCAAAAAACCATCAGGAAGGTTGGGGTACCCGGGTCAATTTTCGGTCGGCATCAGCTCGAAAAGTGGGTCAGTTTTGGATCGGCCTCAACAACCCGCCCAAGCTGAGCAATGCGCTGAGCCCCCGTGAGAAGGTGAAAGCGGAGAAGAGCACCTTTTGGGTGCCGCATACCCGAGATACGCGTCCAGTAGTAGCGCAGTTCCCCAACTGTCAGCGCACGATCGCCGGGCTTGCTGGCCCCGTCGATGGTGGCGATGTCGCGGGCCGGATTTGCGCTGATACGAAGTGAGCGAAGCTCTGGAGCGGATCTGGCATCCTGCCGCGCCCGCACAGCAGCACTGAACGCGGCCTTCAGGTACGAACGGAGTTTGCGCGCCTCATTGAGCTTGCCCTGCTCCGCGACCAAGGCAACCACATCAAGAAGGTCGTCCAGGGCCACATCATGTGCAGATTTAGTAGCCAGCTTGGGCCATGGGTTGAAAATGTGCCGCTTGAACGAGGCGGCAACAGCGCGGGCACTCGCCTTTCCATCGCGCTCCAACTGGCCAACGTAGGCGTTCAGTAGGGCACCGAGCGTGGCGCTCTTGCGAGCGGCTTTCTCCTCCTCCGCCCGCCTGATTGCCTCTCTCTCCCTGCGTCGCTCCCTCGCCTCAGCATCCAGAGCCTCCCGAAGATCTCGCTCCCCCGCCAAGTAGTGAATCGCCCCGGGTCCCGTGGAGGCTGTTTGGTTTAAGTCAGGCCTCCACGTGGCTGCCTGACTGGCGAGTTGCCGGTAGTAGTTTGCCTCGGCCTCTGCCGGTGGGATATAGCCGATCGATCCGAGCAGGCGTGATGCTTGCCCATCGCGTCAAGGCTCACCAAATCTCCGTCCATCGCGCCCGTTGCTGCATGCACGAGTTGCCGGGCTGAGGGACTGGAATACAGCATTCGGTTGGAATGGTCGGACCTGCCGCCTTCATCAACCATTCCGTCTTTCTTGTAGCGCACAGTGACCAGAAATGTCGTATTCGGCGCCGGGTCGTGGCGCGGCATGCGCACTACGATCGCGGCAGGACGTGGCGTATGCGGCTCGAAGGCGCGCGCGCACCGGCGTTGGCCGTGCGACTTTCCGATTTGGCACGAATTCTGCTCGGGTTACCGCAAACCCCGAATGATTCGCCAACATCGAGAAGTCACCGTGGAAATCCCCGCCACTGATTCACCGCAAGAATTGGCCATCCGCTTCCTGCTGCGGCATGCGGAGTGCCTGCGGATGCTGACCGGCGCGGCCGTGCAACAGCATCGCCAACCGCCAGCGGCCCGCCCGCCGGCACCTGAGGCGACGACCGTGCGTCAGGCACCGCTGGACGCCGGCAAGCCGGTTGCCGCGGCGGTGCTGCGCCGCACGCGGAAGCCTGCCGCGGAAGGCAGTTTTTCGGCCCGCTTCGCGCAGGCCTATGCCGCCGCACGTCACCCGTCGGCATCCAAGCGGACGGCAGCCGCGGGCTCCCGCAAGGCGACCGGATCGGGCAGCCAGCAGATGGAGCATGCCGAGTCGGCCGCGGCCTGAGCCGCACCCGCCTCGAACAACGGTGACCGGTGCGCGGGTTGTCGGCGCGAGCGCAGCAAACCGCACAGGCATGCATCGCATTCCCCACACCGAGCGGACGCCGGCTGCAGCGCCCAGGCACACGAAGATCCCCGCGACTGCCCCGCGCCGCTGCGCCGGGATGGCGCAACATGTGAAAATCGTGGCCTCGTCCGCCAAACACGAATCCATGAACTCCCAGAAATACGATTTCCGCCAGTTCCAGGAAGAACTGGCCAAGCTCGAGCAGAAGGTGGAAAAACAGCAGCCCGCCAGGCCCCTGGGCAAGAAGCAGGCGGAGGCGCAGCGGCTGGCGATGGCGCGCGAGGAGTTCCTCGGGCTGCGCAAGCGGCATGCGCTGACCGTGGCGGATGTGGTGGCTTTTTTCCCGGAGGAGGAAGGCATCGCCTATCTGCAGCAACTGATCGCCGCCTCGCAGGCCAGGCCGCGGCGCACGCGCAAGGTCTGATCGGTCCGGCGCGACCACTCAGAAGTCGCGCTTGACGCCGTCTGTTATTTCCATAATTCTAGAAACATGAAATCTACTGACGCGCTGGCCTGCCTCAACGCCCTGGCCCAGGAGCATCGCCTGAAACTGTTTCGCCTGCTGGTGCAGGCGGGCGCGGAGGGCATGGCCGTGGGCGAGCTGGCAGCCGCGACCGGGCTGGCCGGCGCCACGCTGACCAACCACCTGCATGTGCTGCGCCGCGCCGGCCTGGTCAGCGACGAGCGCCGCGGGCGGGTGATCCAGTGCCGTGCGGGCTACCCGCGGATGAACGCCTTGCTCGGTTTCCTCACTGAAAACTGCTGTGCCGGCTCGGCCGGCGCCGATTGCGCCCCCGCCACCCCCTGCAAACCTGTCCGGAGCAAGCCATGAAGCGCTTCCATGTGCATCTGAACGTCGACCAGCTCGACCGCAGCATCCGCTTCTATACCAGCTTGTTCGGTGCGGCGCCGACCGTGCTGAAACCGGATTACGCCAAGTGGATGCTGGACGACCCGCACATCAACTTCGCCATCTCCCAGCGCGGCCACGCCGCCGGCCTGGATCACCTGGGCATGCAGGTCGAGGACGAGGCCGAACTCGAGGCGATCGGCGCGCGACTGCAGGCGGCCGATGCGCTCGCGCTGGAGGAAAAGGCCACCGTCTGCTGCTACGCCCACTCGGACAAGTACTGGGCCGAGGACCCGCAAGGCGTACGCTGGGAAAGCTTCCGCACGCTGGGCGAAGCGACCACCTACAGCCGCGCCGCAAACGCCGGTGCGGACGGCGAAAGCGGTAGCTGCTGCGGCCCGGCCACCACCACCACCGCCACCTGCTGCGGCGCCCATGCCGGCAGCAGCTGCTGCTGAGGACGACATGCCGAACCGGATCCGCAACGTCTTGTTTCTTTGCACCGGCAACTCCGCCCGCAGCGTGATGGCCGAGGCGCTGCTCAACGTGCTGGGCGCAGGCCGCTTCCGCGCCTTCAGCGCCGGCAGCTTTCCCAGCGGCACGGTGCAGCCGATCGCGGCGGAGCTGGCGCGCTCGTTCGGCTACCGCGAGCCGTTGCGCAGCAAGAGCTGGGATGAGTTCGCCCGGCCCGGCGCAGCGCCGATCGACATCGTGATCACCGTCTGCGACAACGCCGCCGGCGAGGTCTGCCCGATCTGGCCCGGTCATCCGCTCACCGCGCACTGGGGGTTGCCCGACCCGGCCGCAGCCGTGGGCAGCGAGGCCGAGCGCCGCCATGTGTTCGAGTCGGTGGCGATCATGTTGCGCCAGCGCATCGACCTGCTGCTGGCCCTGCCACTGGACAAGCTCGATCGCCTCGCCAGCCAGCATGAATTACGCGCGATCGGCAGCACCGGGACCGCCCGTGGCCACTGAAGCCGCGGCACCGGCACTGCCGCGGATCGGCTTCTTCGCCCATTACCTCAGCCTCTGGGTCGGCCTGTGCATCGTGGCCGGCATCCTGCTCGGGCACGCCTTCCGCGGCGTGTTCGAGACGCTGGCCGCGGCCGAACTGCAGCACATCAACCTGCCGGTGGCGGCGCTGGTGTGGCTGATGATCGTGCCGATGCTGCTGAAGGTCGATTTCGCGCAACTGGCCGGCGTGCGCCGGCAGCTGCGGGGCATCGGCATCACCTTGCTGGTGAACTGGGCGATCAAGCCGTTCTCGATGGCCGTGCTGGCCTGGCTGTTCATCCGCCACGTCTTCGCCGCATGGCTGCCCGCGGACCAGCACGACTCGTATATCGCCGGCCTGATCCTGCTCGCCGCGGCACCGTGCACGGCGATGGTGTTCGTGTGGTCGCGGCTGTGCGGCGGCGAGCCGAACTTCACCCTGGCCCAGGTCGCGCTGAACGACACGATCATGGTGCTGGCCTTCGCGCCGATCGTGGCCCTGCTGCTGGGCGTGGCGTCGATCCAGGTGCCGTGGGGCACGCTGCTGCTGTCGGTGCTGCTGTACATCGTGGTGCCGGTGATCAGTGCGCAGCTGTGGCGCGGGTGGCTGTTGCGCCGACGCGGCCCGGCGGCGCTGCAGGCGACGCTGCGGCGGATCGATCCGTGGTCCACCGCGGCGCTGCTGGCGACGCTGGTCCTGCTGTTCGGTTTCCAGGGCGAGGCGATCCTGCGGCAGCCGCTGGTCATCGCGCTGCTGGCGGTGCCGATCGTGATCCAGGTGTATTTCAATGCCGGCGTCGCCTATGGCCTCGGCCGCTGGCTGAAGGTGCCGCACTGCGTGGCCGGGCCGTCGGCGCTGATCGGCGCGAGCAACTTCTTCGAGCTGGCGGTGGCGGCGGCGATCAGCCTGTTCGGGCTGCGCTCCGGCGCGGCGCTGGCCACCGTGGTCGGTGTGCTGGTGGAGGTGCCGGTGATGCTGTCGGTGGTGCGCATCGTCAACCGCACCGGCCACTGGTTCGAGCGTTAGCCCCCGCAACTTGCCGTCTGGCGAGGTATCGCCGGCAGGCGTCGACGCGGCGCCGGCGCGGTTGCCGGTCGCACTCGATGCGGCCGCACGGCGCCGGCATGCGAGGCGATGCCGGGCAGCGATGCCACCAGCCCGGGCCATGCCGGCGCCGCTTCGATGAACCCCACACGGACGGCATGCCTGAAAAACAACGATTTCGCGCGGACGGAATGCGCCAAACGCCCAAAATTTCGCTACATTGTGCAGGCCGTCAGGCCTCCGAGCCTTCGAAGCCGGAGTTTCCCACTACCGAGATGGAATCCATGGCTACCAAAACCACTGCCAAGAAAGCTCCTGCCAAAGCTGCCAAGAAAGCCCCTGCCGTGAAGACGGCCGCGCCGGTGAAGCCGCTGGGTGAGGCGCTGTCGAAGTCGGCCCTGATCGCGCACATCGTCGCGCACGCCAACGTCGAGGCGAAGGCCGTCAAGGCCGTGCTGGCCGGCCTCGAGGCCGCCGTGCTGGCTTCGGTGCACAAGAAGGGCGTCGGCCAGTTCACCCTGCCGGGCCTGTTCAAGATCAACGCGGTGAAGGTTCCGGCCAAGCCGAAGCGCAAGGGCAAGAACCCCTTCACCGGCGAGGAGCAGACCTTCGCGGCCAAGCCGGCCACGGTCAAGGTCAAGGTGCGTCCGCTGAAGAAGCTGAAGGACGCCGCCGTCTGATCCGGCACCACGACGCCGGCCCGGGGAACACACCGGGCCGGCGTCGTGGTGTTTTTTTCGATGGCATCGGAACGGCGATGCCTGAGGCCGTCGATGCGGCAGCCGCCCCGGCCGGCGCCAGCGCGCCGACGCCCGCTCCAGCGGCAATGCCGGTCAGCGCGACGCGCTGCCGCCGAGCCTGGCGAACCAGGCACCGTGACCCGGCAAGGCCAGGCGCCCGCCCTTGCGCGTGGCCTGCAGCAAGCCATGCCCTTCCACCGGCGTCAGCTCGCCATCGAGCGATGGCAGGTCGATGTCGACGCCCGCATCGGCGAGGTTGAACACCACCAGCAAGGCCTCGTCGCCGAGCCGTCGGGTGAACGCCAGCACCGGCTCGGCGGTATCGAGGAAGTGGATGTCGCCCCAGCGCAATGCCGGCTGCGACCTGCGCCAGCGCATGAAGGTGCGGAAACCGTTGAGCACCGACTGCGGATCGGCATCCTGCTGCTCGACCGCGCGCTGCCGATGCTCCTCCGGCACCGGCAACCACGGCATGCCGCGGCTGAAGCCGGCCTGCGCATCGGCATCGCTCCACGGCATCGGCGTGCGGCAACCGTCGCGGCCCTTGAACTGCGGCCAGAAGGCGATGCCATAGGGATCCTGCAGCGACTCGAACGGCACCTCGGCCTCGGTCAGACCGAGTTCTTCGCCCTGGTACACGCACACCGATCCACGCAGCGAACAGACCATGGCGGTCAGCAGGTTGGCCAGCTTCGGCGACGCATCGCCATTGCCCCAGCGGCTCAGCACGCGCTCCACGTCATGGTTGGAAATGGCCCAGCACGGCCACCCCTCGATCATCTGCGATTCCAGTTGCCGCACCGTGCCGCGGATGTGGTCGACGCTGAAATCGTCGGTCAGCAACTCGAAGCTGTAGCCCATGTGCAGGCGGCCGCGGCGGGTGTACTCGGCCATCGTGGCCAGCGAATCCTCCGAGGATATTTCGCCCAGCGCGGCGACATCCGGATACTGGTCCATCAACTGGCGCAGCTCGGCCAGGAAGGCCAGGTTCTCCGGCTGGGTGTTGTTGTAGAGGTGGTACTGGAACGCGTAGGGGTTGTCCGGGCTGAAGCCGCGGCCCACGCGTTTTTCCTTCGGCTTGGCCGGGTTGTCGCGCAAGCGGCCATCGTGAAAGCAGAAATTGATCGCATCCAGGCGCACTCCATCGACGCCCTTGTCGAGCCAGAAGCGCACGCTGTCCAGCGCTGCCGCGCGCACCTCCGGATGATGGAAGTTCAGGTCCGGCTGCGAGGTCAGGAAATTGTGCAGGTAGTACTGGCCGCGGCGTGGCTCCCACTGCCAGGCGCAGCCGCCGAACAGCGACAGCCAGTTGTTCGGCGGCGTGCCGTCCGGCCGCGCATCGGCCCAGACGTACCAGTCGGCGCGCGGGTTGTCGCGGCTCTGCCGGCTTTCGCTGAACCAGGCGTGCTCCACCGAGGTATGGCTCAGTACCTGGTCGATCATCACCTTCAGGCCAAGCCGATGCGCCTTCTCCAGCAGGCGATCGAAATCGGCCAGCGTGCCGAACAACGGATCCACGTCGCGGTAATCGGCGATGTCATAGCCGAAGTCGGCCATCGGCGACTTGAAGAACGGCGCGATCCAGATCGCATCCACCCCCAGGCTGGCCACGTAGTCGAGCCGCTCGATGATGCCCGGCAGGTCGCCCACGCCATCGCCATCGGTATCCAGGAAGCTGCGCGGGTAAATCTGGTAGATGACGGCACCGCGCCACCAGCTTGAATCGGTCATGCCATGAAACCCCTGAGCCTTGGCCTGGTACGCCGTCCGAACCACGGGATTGGCGAAGGGCGCCAGCTTAGCCGCAGCCTCCCGCCGCCTCGCACAGGCATGCATACGTATTCATGCATGCTGCACCCGCAAAATCCTTTTGCCTGACAGCGGCGTCAAGCCTGCTGAAACGGCAAGGGTACACGCAGCAAAAGCCGAGCAACAGCGCCACGTGGCAGTGCAAAACGCGCTGTCGCACCCGATCCATGGCGATAAATGTTGCACTGCGATTGCCACCAGTCCGTGCCAAACATGAATACGTATGCAGGTTTGGGCATCACACCGAAACGCGGCCTTAACATCGCCCCACGTGCTGGCCCATGTGGGTCAGCGCATCCTGCCGACGGTCGTCGCCGACGAAAGCGCAGGCAGCCAGAGTTCATGAATTACGGCGACTATTCGTGGGGAGACGAGCACATGCTACTGAAACGCAACCTGATGGCTCTGGCTTTGATTTCGGCGGGGCTTTGCTGCACCGCCGTGGTGTACGCCAGCCCAGCCGACACCGCCACGCCGGCACCCGGCGCATCACAAAGCACACAGGATCAGGCCGCGCCGCAGGCTTCTGCTGACAGCAGCAAGAAGGCCGATGGAGTCCGGCACTCCAACGTGAAGAAACTCGCTGCCGTGAAAGTCACGGGCTTTGTCAGCAGTATCGAGAACTCCACCGCGATCAAGCGCAACGCCAACAGCATCGTCGAGGCGGTGTCGTCCGAGCAGATCGGCAAACTGCCCGGCACCAGCATCGCCGACTCGCTGGGCCGCCTGCCCGGCCTGGCTGTGCAGACCCTCAGCGGCCGGCCGCAGGTGATCACCATCCATGGCCTGGGCCCCGACTTCTCCACCGCGCTGATCAATGGCGGCCAGCAGGTGTCGACCTCCAACAACCGCGACGTGCAGTTCGACCAGTATCCCTCCAGCTGGTTCGACGCCGTCGTGGTGCATCTGAGCCCCCAGGCCAACCTGATCGGCCAGGGCCTGGCCGGCACGGTCGACATGCAGACCATCCGCCCGCTCTCCAAGAACAAGGAAGAAGGGGCGGTCAACGCCCACTACATCTGGAACAGCTCGCCCGAGCTCGCCCCTGGCGCCGGCGTGAGCGACAAGGGCTACAACGTCAACGGCGTGTGGGTGGACCAGTTTGCCAACCACACCGTCGGCGTCACCCTGGGCGTGGACCTGGAGTCCAACCCGGCACAGATCGAGCACCAGGCACCGTGGGGCTACCCGTCCGACCCGAACGGCAACGCCGTGATCGGCGGCTCGAAGAACTACGGCATCTCCGACACCATGGGCCGCCGTGGCCTGCTCGGCACCATCCAGTGGCAGCCGAACGAGCACTACACCGGCACGGTCGACATGACCTACGACAACTTCAAGGAAGTCCAGCAGGCCAAGGGCATGGAGTTCCCGCTGCTCTGGAGTTCGGCGCAGCTGCAGCCCGGCGGCACGGTGCAGAACGGCATGATCACCAGCGGCACCTACACCAACGTCAAGCCGGTGATCCGCAACGACTACAACAGCACCAGCGCCCGGGTCTACAACTTCAACTGGGACAACAAGTTCACCATCAACGAGAACTGGTCGGTCGACGTCGACGGCAACTATTCCCGCGCCACCCGCCGCGACGTCAACCTCGAGAGCTATTCCGGCACCGGCTACGGCGGCAGCGGCGGCGCGCTCGACACCGTGGCCTTCAACGAGCTCAGCAACGGCCTGCTCAACCTCAGCCCGTCGCTGAACTACACCCAGGGCGTATCGCTGACCGATCCGCAGGGCTGGGGCGCCGGCAACGACGTGGTGCAGGCCGGCTTCATCAACGCGCCGCGCACGGTCGACTACCTCGCCAACCTGCGCCTCTCGGTGGAGCGCAGCTTCGCCAGCGGTCCGTTCTCCAGCGTGGAGTTCGGCGTGAACAACAGCCGCCGCAACAAGACCTACCACATCGACCAGAGCTTCCTGACCCTGGGCGGCGGCACCCTCAGCGGCGGCAGCGCGATCAAGACCGCCCCGTTCAGCGGCACCAGCTGCGACCCGCTGGCGTTCATGGGCATCGGTCCGCAGCTCTGCTACAACCCGTTCACCCTGATCGACAACGGCACCCTGGTGAACGTGCCCACCTTCGGCTCCAACACCGGGATGCCGCCGGACTGGAAGGTGCACGAGAACGTCCTCACCCCGTACTTCCAGTTCAACATCGACACCAACCTGGGCAACGTCAGCCTGCGCGGCAACGTCGGCATGCAGATGCAGCACACCGAGCAGCGTTCGACCGGCGAGCGCGTGGCGCCCGGCAGTGTGATCACCGGCAACGGCATCACCCTGCTCCCGGTGGTCGGCAGCACCAGCTACAACCGCTACCTGCCCAGCGCCAACCTGATCTTCGGCTTCACCGACAATGACGACGTGCGCGTCAGCGCGGCGCGCACCCTGGCCCGTCCGCGCATGGATCAGATGAACGCCAGCCTCGGCGTGTCCGGCAACGTCACCCACCTGCAGTCCACCGACCCGAACCAGTCCTACTTCAGCGCATCGGGCGGCAATGCCAAGCTGCAGCCCACCATGGCCGACAACTACAACGTCAGCTACGAGCACTACTTCTCCGGTGGCAGCGGCTTCCAGTGCAACTCGACCGACCAGAAGAACTCCGACCTGTGCCGCAGCGGCGGCGGTGGCGGCTACTTCGCGGTATCGGGCTACTTCATCGACCTGCACGACTACATCAACCCGAACGCGTCCTACCTGTACGACTTCAGCTCGTTCCTGCCGTTCACCCTGTCCGCTTCGCAGCTGAGCCAGCTCGGCACCCCGCTGGGCGTGGTCAGCGGCCCGACCAACGACGGCCACGGCTACGTGAAGGGCGCGCAGGTGACCCTCAACCTGCCCTTCAACCTGATCACGCCGGTGCTCGACGGCTTCGGCACGATCCTGACCGGCAACCGCACCAAGAGCTCGCTGGTCTATGCCGGCAACACCAGCCCGATCACCGTGCCCGGCCTGTCGAAGTGGGTGGCGAACGGGACGCTGTACTACCAGCACAGCGGCTTCGAGGCCCGTGTCAGCGACAGCTACCGCTCCAGCTTCCTGGGCGAGGTGTCGGGCATCAGCGCCACGCGCATCGAGCAGACCCTGAAGGGCGGCAGCACGTTCGACGCGCAGGTCAGCTACACCTTCGACCACGGTCCGCTGCAGGGCCTCACGCTCATCGCACAGGGCTCCAACCTCACCAACAAGACCTTCGTCACCTACCAGAACAACGATCCACGGCAGGTGCTGAACTGGGAGAGCTACGGCCGCCGCTACGAGGTGGGCGTCTCCTACAAGTTCCTGTAACCGGAGCATAGTTGCCCCCACCAGCCCCGTTGAATCCGTTCAACGGGGCTTTTTTTTTACAAGGCAGGGGACGCGTCCGTCACCGGCTTTCACGCATCCAGGGTATGCACATGCAGGCCAATTCCATCCAGCGCGTGGTCATCGTCGGCGGCGGCACCGCCGGCTGGATGGCCGCCGCCCTGCTCGCCCGCGCATTGGGGCCGCAGGTACAGATCCGGCTGGTCGAGTCGGACGAGATCGGCGTCGTCGGCGTCGGCGAGGCCACCATTCCCTCGATCCGCCTGGTCAACCAGTTTCTCGGCCTGGACGAGGACGACCTGCTGCGCGCCACCCAGGGCACCTTCAAGCTCGGCATCGAATTCAACGACTGGCGCCGGCTGGGCGATTCGTACATGCACGCCTTCGGCGACATCGGCCTGCCGCTGGGGCTGGCTGGCTTCCATCACTACTGGCTGCGCGACGTGCAGGGACGCACCGGTGCCGCCGGCGCAGGACGCGCGGCAGCGGCCGATGGGCCGGGCTACACCAGTGCCGCCGGCGCGGCAGCGGCCGGCGTGCCGGACCTGTGGGCCTATTCGCTCAATGCGGCGGTGGCGCGGCAGCACCGGTTCGGCCGGATGGAGCGCGTCGGCAGCAGCCCGCTGACCGGCATCAAGTATGCCTACCAGCTCGACGCCATCGCCTACGGCCAGTACCTGCGCCGCCACACCGACCCGGCCATCGTCCAGCGCATCGAGGGCAGGATCGTCGACGTGCAGTTGCGCGCCGGGGATGGCTTCATCGAATCGGTGCAGTTGGCCAGCGGCGAGCGCGTGGCCGGCGACCTGTTCATCGACTGCTCGGGTTTCCGCGGCCTGCTGATCGAGGGCGCGCTGCAGACCGGCTACGACGACTGGCAGCAGTGGCTGCCGTGCGACCGCGCCCTGGCCGTGGCCAGCGAGCGGGTGGCGCCGATGCGCCCGTACACCCAGGCCAGCGCGCGCACCGCCGGCTGGCAATGGCGCATCCCGCTGCAGCATCGCAGCGGCAACGGCCACGTCTACTGCAGCCGCTTCGTCAGCGACGACGAGGCCGCCGCGACGCTGCTGCGCAACCTGGAGGGCGCGCCGCTGGGCGAGCCGCGGCAGCTGCGCTTCACCGCCGGCATGCGCCGGCAAGCGTGGAACCGCAACTGCGTGGCGCTGGGCCTGGCCGGCGGCTTCATGGAGCCGCTGGAATCGACCAGCATCCACCTGATCCAGTCCGGCGTGAACCGGCTGCTCGCACTGTTTCCCGACCGCCACTGCGATGCCGCGCTCAGCGCGGAGTACAACCGCCAGACGCGCTTCGAGTACGAGCGCATCCGCGATTTCCTGATCCTGCACTACAAGGCCACCGAGCGCGACGACAGCCCGTTCTGGCGGCACTGCGCGCAGATGGAGATCCCCGAGTCGCTGGCGCGGCGGATCGAGCTGTTCCGCGGCAACGGCAGCATCTTCCGCCATGCCGACGAGCTGTTCACCGAGGTCGGCTGGCTGCAGGTGCTGCTCGGCCAGGGCATCGTGCCGCGGCAGCATCACCCGCTGGCCGATACGCTCGACCAGGCGCAGTTCGACGAATTCCTGGGCAATATCCGCACCCTGGTCGGCCGCGCCGCGGACACGCTGCCGCCGCACGAACGCTTCATCGCCGAACACTGCAAGGTGCAGGCCTGAGCCGGCGCGGGCGGTCGACGCAGGTCGCCGCCGGCACCTCGACTTGCCGGACGGCGCTTGCCGGAGCGCTACCGGGCCACGTTCGCGAGGTAGGTATCGAGCATGGCCGGGTCGTGCTTGACGCCACGCTCGACGGCGAGGATCGACTTGACCGCCGCCTGCGTGCGGCCCGGATGGTACGAACGGCCCGACGTCATCGCGTCGTGGCTGTCGGCCACCGACACGATCCGCGACAGCAGGGGAATCTCCTCGCCGCGCAGCCCGTCGGGATAGCCGCTGCCGTCCCAGTGCTCGTGATGATGCCGCACGACGCGCGCGACCTCCTCGCGGAAGGGTATGTCGCGTTGATTGAGGATGAAGCTTTCGCCGCGCGCGCAGTGGGTGCGCATGACGGCCCACTCGGCATCGTTCAGCGGCCCGGGTTTGAACAGGATCGAATCGGGAAGGTCGATCTTGCCGATGTCGTGCAGGCGCGCGGCCACGGCAACGACCAGCAGGTCGTGACGCTCGAGGTTTATCGCTTCGCCGAGCCGGACCGCCAGCCTGGCGACGCGGTCGCAGTGCTGGGCGGTATGTCCGTCGCGTGCGTGCATGGCCCGGTCGAGATGAGGTGCAATGTTGTAGATCCAGGAATCCATGGCGCGTATCGGTGAAGGGGACTTTGCGTGGACGGCGTCCCTGCCGGTGGTTCGACTCCGGCATGCCGGCGACCTGCGCGGCGAGCCGGAGCAATGACCGGGCAGCTTAATCGGTGGTGGGTTGCATGGGAATATGCGCGCGTGTCGCCGCGGCAAGCCGTCGTGGCTTCGGCCGGGCCTACGGCAGTGCGCGGCAATGCCGGTCGATGTATTGCCGGTGCGTGGGCATCGCCTGCACGGCCTGTTCGATCACCTGGCGCAGTCCGCGCAGGCGCTCCGCCGCGTCGACCTGGCCGCGCAGGTCGGCCAGCGGATGGTAGCGCTGCGGCCAGACCTCCTGCCCCACCAGTACCGCCAGCCAGTTGGCGTTCTGGAACAGTTCCATGTCCTCCGCCACCAGCCGGCCGCCACGGCGGAACTGCTCGATCTTGTACTGCAAGGTGTCGGGGATCGGCATCGCGGCGGTCTGCCGCCACAACGGCTCGTCGCGTCGCACCGCGTGGTAGTGCAGGATCAGGAAATCGCGGATGCGTTCGTACTCGATCTGGGTGAGCCGGTTGTATTCCCGTGCGGCGATGGGATCGAAGTCGCGATCGGGGAACAACGCCAGCAGGCGCGTGACGGCGGTCTGGATCAGGTGGATGCTGGTCGACTCCAGCGGCTCCATGAAGCCGGCCGACAGGCCGATCGCAACGCAGTTGCGGTGCCACGACTGCCGCCGCCGCCCGGCGGTGAAGCGCAACGGCCGCGGCTCGCCCAGCGGCTCGCCCTCCAGGTTGCGCAGCAGCGTCGCGGTGGCCTCGTCGTCGCTGATGAAGCGGCTGCAGTAGACGTGGCCGTTGCCCATCCGGTGCTGCAGCGGGATGCGCCACTGCCAGCCGGCCGCGTGCGCGGTGGAGCGCGTGTACGGCGTCCACTCGGCGCGGTGGGTGCAGGCCACCGCCACCGCGCGGTCGCACGGCAGCCAGTGCGTCCAGTCGTCGTAGCCGGTCCTCAGCGCACCCTCGATCAGCAGCCCGCGGAAACCCGAGCAGTCGATGAACAGGTCGCCCTCGATCGCGGTGCCGCCTTCCAGCGTCACGCTCTGGATGTATCCGTCGTCGCCGCGCAGGGTGACGTCCACCACCTGGCCCTCGGTCCGCTGGACCCCTCGCTGCTCGGCGTACTGGCGCAGGAAGCGCGCGTACAGGCTGGCGTCGAAGTGGTAGGCGTAGTCGTGGGAGGACTGTACCTGGCGGCGGTCCGCCACCGGCAGGTCGAACTTGCCGGCGCGGGCGGCGACCCAGGCCAGCGCGTAGTCGTGCAGTGGCGTCGCGTCGCCGCGTTCGCGTTCGCGCAGCCAGTAATGATGCAGCGGCACGGCGTCGAACTCGGTGCCGAACTGGCCGAACGGGTGAAAGTAGCGTTGCCCGATGCGGCTCCAGTCGACGAACTCGATACCCAGCTTGAAGGTGCCCTGGGTCGCCGCCAGGAAGGCGTTCTCGTCGATGCCGAGGGTGCGATTGAAATACTTGATCGGCGGGATGGTGGCCTCGCCCACGCCGACGATGCCGATCGCCTCCGACTCGACCAGCGCGATCCGGCAACTGCCCTGCAGCACGTTGGCGAGCGCGGCCGCCGTCATCCAGCCGGCCGTGCCGCCGCCCACGATGACGATGCGGCGGATGTGTTGGTCGCTCATCTCGGTAGTCCTTCGATCAGGGTGGCATCCGTCATCAGGTGCAGCTCGCGTCGCGCCCATCGGCAAGCGCCTTGCATCAGGGCGGCCGTGCCTGCCGCCGCGCTGGCGCGACCGCGGCACGGCGACGCCGGCGCATGTGCACAAGCGTAGCCGAAGGCCGTCCGCCGGAGATTCGCCTACCTTGCAGCGCAGCACGAAAAAACGCGCGCGCAGGCCATGAATACGTATGCAGAAACGGGTCGCACGGCACCGCATCGACCTACCATGAAACGGTCGCGGGGAGGATTCGGCTGCCGACGCCAGGGCGGCGCCGCGGGGCGACGGCTTGCACAAAAAACTTTCCACTACCGCTGGAGTCACGATGTTCCGTCGCCGGATGTTTTCCTCGTTCTTGCTCGGCACCGCCTTGCTCACGGGCATGTGCACCGCCGCCCTTGCCGCTCCGCCGGCACCGGCACCGACCGTGCCAGGCGAAAAGTCCGCCGGCGGTTCCGGCGTGTATTACGAAATCTTCGTGCGCAGCTGGTACGACACCAATGGCGACGGCATCGGCGACCTCAACGGCGTCACCGCCAAGCTCAACTACCTCAAGTCGCTCGGTGTCAGCGGCATCTGGCTGATGCCGATCAACCCGTCGCCGAGCTACCACGGCTACGACATCACCGACTACTACGCGATCAATCCGCAATACGGCACGCTGGCCGATTTCGACCACCTGCTGGCCGAGGCGCACAAACGCGGCATCAAGGTCATCATGGACCTGGTGATCAACCACACCAGCAACCAGCATCCGTGGTTCATCGCGGCCGCCGATCCGGCCAGCCCGTACCACGACTGGTACAGCTGGTCGAAGCCCGGCACCGACCTGAAGGCGATCAGCGCCACCGGCAGCCCCGCCTGGCACAAGCTCGGCAAGCAATATTACGAGGGCACCTTCACCGCCGAGATGCCCGACCTCGACTACGACACCCCGGCGGTGCGCCGGGAAATGATCAAGGTCGGCCAGTACTGGCTCAAGCAGGGTGTCGACGGTTTCCGCCTGGACGCGGCGCAGCACATCTACTTCGACTTCAAGTCGCAGAAGGACGACCCGCGCGTGCTGGCCAAGAACCTGGCCTGGTGGTCGCAATTCCGCCAGGGCATGGACGCGGTCGAACCCGGCGCGTACATCGTCGGCGAGGTCGCCCGGCACAGTCCCGAGAAGATCGCGCCCTACTTCAAACCACTCAGCGCGGCGTTCGATTTCCCGCTGGCCGACAAGGTGATCGACAGCGTCAGGCGCGAGCGCAACCACGGCCTGGGCCGGTTGCTCGAGCATACCGACACCTTGCTGGCCGCCGTCGCCGGCCGGCATGGCGTGGACGCCCCGTTCCTGTCCAATCACGACCAGGAACGTGTGATGAGCCAGCTCGACGGCAACGCGCAGCACATGCGCGTGGCGGCGGCGATCCTGCTCACCCTGCCCGGCCACCCCTTCATCTACTACGGCGAGGAACTCGGCCTGCGCGGACTCAAGCCCGACCCCGACCTGCGCGAGGCGATGCGCTGGCAGCCGGCCACCGACGCCCCCGGTGAAACGCACTGGAAGGCGCTGAGCGCCAACCAGGCCGGCGACCTGTCGGTCGCCGCCGAACAGGCCGACCCCGGCTCCCTGCTGCATCTGTACCAGCGCCTGATCCGCTGGCGCATCGACATCCCCGCGCTGCGCGACGGCAAGGTGCAGACCTATCCGGTGGCGGCAAGCCAGCTGCTTGCCTACACGCTGCAGGATGCCACCGGACGCGTGCTGGTGCTGCACAACCTGTCGGGCGCCGCGCAATCGGTGCGACTGGCCGCCAAACCGGCCGGGCGGTTCACCACGCTGCTGCGGCAGAGCCAGGCCGGCGTCGCGCTGAAAGATGGACAGCTGCAATTGCCGCCGTACAGCACGGCGATCGTGCAGTGAACACACCACCCGAGGGATTCCCGCTCATGAACAGCCGCACCCGCGCGCCGCGCCACCGCCGTTCCAGCATCTGGTTGTGCATCGCGCTAGCATGCGCCCCGATCGCCGCCATCGCCGCCGCGCCGGCCGCGACGGCCAGCGCCAGCGCTTCGCAGGCGATCGACCAGGGCATCGAGATCCCGCTGGGCCCGGACACCGTCTCGGTGCGCCTGCTCGCGCCGGGCATCGTGCATGTCCAGTTCAAGCCGGCCGGCGGGGTGACCGGCGAACCGTCGCTGGTGATCGACCGCCAGCACCGCTTCGCCGCCTTCGACGCGCAGGTCACCGACACCGGCAACGACGCGAGCATCTCCGCCGGCGGCCATTCGCTGCACTGGGACCGGCGCGACGGCCAGCTGGTGGTGGCGGACGCGCAGCACGCGCCGCTGCTGCGCCTGGATCTGGCGGCACTGGCCCACGGCGAGGTGTCGCTGCAGCACGGCACGCAGGACGCGCTGTACGGCATCGGCGGCTACGACGCCACCGAACGCGCCGGCGCCGGCATGCTGCGCGAGGGCAAACAGGTGGCCATCGCCGGCGAGCAGGGCCATGCCGGCGCACCCTTCGTGTGGAGCACCGCCGGCTACGGCGTGCTGGTCGACACCCTCGGCGCCGACTTCACGCTCAAGCCCGGCCGCATCGTCATCGACCACAGCTCGCGCAAGGATGTGGACTGCTACATCCTGCTCGGCGATCCGGCGCAGCTGTTCGACGCGCTGGCGCAGATCAGCGGCCATAGCCCGCTGTTCCCGAAATGGGCGATGGGCTTCACCAACAGCCAGTGGGGCATCGACCAGAAGGAGCTGGTGTCGATCGTCGACAGCTACCGCAGCAAGCACATCCCGATCGACAACTTCACCCTCGATTTCGACTGGAAGGCCTGGGGCGAGGACAACGACGGCGAATTCCGCTGGAACCCGGTGAAGTTCCCCGACGGCCCCAATGGCGTGCTGGCCAGGCAGATGCTTGCGCAAGGCCTGCACATCACCGGCATCATGAAACCGCGCATCCACGTCGACACGGTCGAGGGCCGCTATGCCACCGCGCACGACTTCTGGGTCGCCGGCGAGAAGGTCAGCGACGACTACTTCTCGCACAAGCCGGTGAAGAACATCAACTTCGACCTCCCCGCCGCGCGCCGCTGGTTCGGCGATCTGGCGGTCAAGTACGGCTTCGACGAAGGCATCGCCGGCTGGTGGAACGACGAGGCCGACACCACCGGCAGCGACACCGAGTTCATGAACATGCAGCGCGCGCTCTACGATGCGCAGCGCGCGGTCAGCGACGTCCGCGTGTGGTCGATCAACCGCAATTTCTACCTCGGCGCGCAGCGCTATGCCTACGGCCTGTGGTCGGGCGACATCCCCACCGGCTTCGCCAGCATGGCCGGCCAGCGCCAGCGCATGCTGAGCGCGATCAACGTGGGGGCGATGCAGTGGGGCATGGACGGCGGCGGCTTCAAGGGCCACCCTTCCGATGAGAACTACGCGCGCTGGATCGAGTTCGGCGCCTTCACGCCCATCTTCCGCGTGCACGGCACTTTTGATGAAAAGCGCCAGCCGTGGGTATACGGCCCCATCGCCGAAAAGGCCGCCACCGACGCGATCCGCCTGCGCTACGCGCTGATCCCCTACATCTACAGCTACGAATACCGGCGCCACCTCGATGGCGTGGGCCTGGTGCGGCCGCTGCTGTTCGACTGGCCGCACGACGCCAGGGTCGCCAACGACGTCGACAGCTGGCTGTTCGGCGACTACCTGCTGGTCTCGCCGGTGGTGCAGCAGGGCCAGACCCGCAAGGACATCTACCTGCCCGCCGGTCGCTGGACCGACTGGTTCAGCGGCAAGGTCTACCAGGGCGGCCAGCGCATCCAGCTGGCGATCGACAGCAAGGGCTGGGGCGATATCCCGCTGTTCGTGCGCGCCGGCGCGATCATCCCGACCCAGCCGGCGATGGACTACGTCGGCGAGAAGCCGCTGACCGAAGTGGGCGTCGAGGTGTTCCCCAGCGACCAGCGCAGCCGTTTCGACTACTACGACGACGACGGCAGCACCTACGCCTACGAGCACGGCGCGTACTTCAGCCAGACGCTGGCCGTGCAACGGCATGCCGACACCGTGCGGTTCGACATCGGCGCCGCCAGCGGCACGTTCAGGCCGGCGCTGCGCTACTACCTGCTGAAGATCCACGGCGCGACGGCGGACAAGGTCGCCGCCGATGGCGAGTTGAAGGCATTCGACAGCCTGCAGGCGCTGCAAGGCAGCGCCGGTGAAGGCTGGGCACGGGGGAAGGATCGCTTCGGCCCGGTCACCTACGTGCGGGTGGACGCGGCCACTGCGCGGCACATCGCGCTGACCTGGGGGCACTGACTTGGGGGGGCGCCGAGGCGGCCTCGCCGCCTTCGGCGCCCGCAACGGGGAAACTGCGATGGGGTGGTCTTCCGGCCTGCGCCGGAAGACGGCGCTTGCGTCGATGCTTCCCGACCGGTCCATGTACGCATGGATCAATCACTGGAGTAGGTCGATGTTCAACAAGCTTGAAACGTTGCGCGGAATCACCTTCACCCGTTCGGGAGGCACGCTGGCAATCGCCCTGCTCGCCGCCCTGGCCGCGGGCGGCATCGCCAGCCCCGCACAGGCGGCCAGCAACGACAACAACGTGGAGTGGAACGGCCTGTTCCACGACCAGGGGCCGCTGTTCGACAGCGCGCCCGAACCGACCGCCACGCAGCCGGTGACGCTGACCTTCCGCACCTTCAAGGGCGACATCACCAGCGCCAACATCAAGTACTACGACA
>JAGWIC010000069.1 GCA_028866435.1 Lysobacteraceae bacterium
AGGGGCGCGTTTATTCCTGGAACGCGCCGTAGCTGCGCAGGCGCTTGTAGCGCTGTTCGAGCAGGTCGGCGATCGGCATGGCCTGCAGTTCGTCGAGCTGGTTCAGCAGCACGGCCTTGAGGCGTATGGCCATCGCGCGGGGGTTGCGGTGGGCACCGCCCAGCGGCTCGCGCACCATCTTGTCGATCAGGCCCAGTTCGAGCAGGCGCGGCGCGGTCATGCCCAACGCCTCGGCGGCATCCTTGACCTTGTCCGGGCTCTTCCACAGGATCGAGGCGCAGCCTTCGGGCGAGATCACCGAATAGGTCGAATACTGCAGCATCAGGGTGCGGTCGCCGACGCCGATCGCCAGCGCGCCGCCGGAGCCGCCCTCGCCGATCACGGTGCACACGATCGGCACCCGCAGCTTAGTCATTTCCAGCAGGTTGCGCGCGATCGCCTCGCTCTGGCCGCGCTCCTCGGCCCCCACGCCGGGATAGGCGCCGGGGGTGTCGATCAGGGTCAGGATGGGCAGGCCGAAACGTTCGGCCATCTGCATCAGGCGCAGCGCCTTGCGATAGCCCTCCGGCCGTGGCATGCCGAAGTTGCGGCGCACCTTGGTCTTGGTGTCGCGCCCCTTCTGGTGGCCGATGATCATCACCGGCCGGCCGTTGATGCGGCCCAGGCCGCCCACGATGGCGGCATCGTCGGCGTACATGCGGTCGCCGGCCAGTTCGTGGAATTCCTCGCAGATCACGCCGATGTAGTCGAGCGTGTACGGGCGTGCCGGATGGCGCGACAGCTGCGTGGTCTGCCAGGAGTTGAGGTTGCGGAAGATCTCGTTGGTCTTGAGCTTCAGTTTCTCGCGCAGGCGGCCGACTTCCTCGTCGATATTGAACGCCTGACCATGGCTGGCATGGCGAAGCTCTTCGATCTTCGCGTCCAGCTCGGCAATGGGTTGTTCGAAATCGAGGAAGTTGGGGTTCATTCGTTGCATTATCGTGGAGCTGAAGCGGGGCAGTATACCGTTCTGCACGAAAACGCGAGAACGGCGCCGTATGGCTGTGGCGGGGGCCGTCGCCCGCCGCGGCGCCCCGGTTTGGGGTATCGTGCGCCCCATCGAACCCTGCAGCAGCGGATCCAGACATGCCCGGCAAGCCCACCATCGACAACGCCAAGCTCGACCGCATCGTGGCCGAGGCCCGGCGCAACGCCGAGCAGCGCGAACTGGGTTACCGCGAGCGTGCGCTGAAGATGTACCCATGGGTCTGCGGCCGCTGCGCGCGCGAGTTCACCCGTGCGAACCTGCAGGAACTGACCGTGCACCATCGCAACCACGACCACGACTGCAACCCGGCCGATGGCAGCAACTGGGAGTTGCTGTGCGTGTACTGCCACGACAACGAGCATTCGCGGCATATCGACCACGTCCGCGGCGGCGTGCTGGCGGTGGAGGACGCGCCGCCGGCCACCGGCAACCCGTTCGCCGACCTGAAGGCGATGCTGGAACGGGGCAACAAACGGTAGGAGCCCGCTGGCGGGCGATGCTTTTTGCCGGGATTCGGGATTCGGGATTCGGGATTCGAAAAAGCATCGCCCGCAAGCGGGCTCCTACGGGGTGGTGGCTCAATTCTGCTGCTTGACGATGCGCAGGCGCGCGGCCTCGACGCCGGGCAGCGCGCGCACGGCGCGCAGCAGCTCGGGGATGGCATCCACGCGCCAGTCCTCGCCCAGCTCGATGTCGGCCTGGGCGTTGGCGTTGCGGTAGCCGTGCAGGATCACGCTGGCGCGGCCGCCACGATAGCCGGCGAGGGCGTGCTGCAGGCGGGCCGGGAAATCCGGCCCGACGCCGTTCAATTTCAGCTGCAGCAGGCGCGCGTGCTGGCGGCAGGCGTCGGCCAGCGAGCTGGCGCCGCGTGCGCGCAGCTGGAAGCCGCCGCCGGAAAAGTCGTCGATGCGCAGGCCGCCTTCGACGATCAGCATCTGGTCGCGGGTCAGCAGCGGGGCGACCTGCTGGTACAGCTCGCCGAAGAAGCTCACCTCGATGCTGCCGCTGCCGTCTTCCAGCCGCACGAAGGCGTCGCTGTCGCCGCGTTTGCGCACGGCGGTGACCATGCCGGCCACGGTCCATGGCGCATCGGGTCCGCGGCGGAAGCGGTTGCCGTCGTCGTTGTCGTTGTCGTTCTTGCGGGGCTTCGGTGGCTGGTAGCGGTCGCCGATCTCGCCGAGCGGGCAGGTCGAGAGCTGGCCCAGCTCGTGCTTCCACGGGTCGGTGGGGTGCCCTGACAGGTAGTGTCCCAGGGTGTCGCGCTCGCCCTGCAGTTTCTGCTCCAGCGGCCATTCGGCCACCGTGGGCAGCTCGATCCTGACGACCGGCGTGGCCGCCCCCATGGCGGCGCCGAACATGTCGTTCTGGCCGGATTGCCTGTCGCGCTGGTGCTGTTCGGCGGCCTTGATCGCATCAGGCAACTGCAGCATCAGGCTGGCGCGGTTGGCCGCCAGCGCATCCAGCGCGCCGGAGAGGATCAATGCCTCGAGCACGCGACGGTTGAGTTTGCCCGGATCGACGCGGCGGCAGAAATCGGCGAGGTCGGTGTAGGGGCCAGCCCTCTCGCGTTCCTCGACGATCGCCTCGCACGCGCCCTGGCCCACGCCCTTGATCGCCCCCAGGCCGTACTGGATGACCCTGGGCTCGACCGCGACGAACATGTAGCGCGAAGCGTTGACGCTCGGCGGTTGCACGACGATATCGAGCGCGCGCGCCTCGTTGAGGAAGATCACGGCCTTGTCGGTATTGTCCATGTCCGCGGAAACCGTCGCGGCCATGAATTCGGCGGGGTAGTGCGCCTTCAGCCACGCGGTCTGGTAGGACACCAGCGCATAGGCGGCGGCGTGCGACTTGTTGAAGCCGTAGCCGGCGAACTTCTCCATCAGGTCGAAGATCGAATCGGCCTTCTCGCCGGACAGCCCGTCCTTCGCCGCGCCCTCGCGGAACTTGGTGCGCTCCTTGGCCATCTCCTCGAGCTTCTTCTTGCCCATCGCCCGGCGCAGCAGGTCGGCGCCGCCGAGCGAGTAGCCGCCGACGATCTGCGCCATCTGCATCACCTGCTCCTGGTAGACCATGATGCCGTAGGTCTCGCGCAGGACCGGCTCGACGCGCGGGTCGGGGTATTCCACGTCCTCGCGGCCGTGCTTGCGCGCGACGAAGCTGGGGATCAGGTCCATCGGGCCGGGGCGGTACAGTGCCACCAGCGCGATGATGTCCTCGAAGCGGTCGGGCTTGGCGTCCTTGAGCATGCGCTGCATGCCGGAGGATTCGAGCTGGAACACCGCCACCGTCTGCGCCTTCTTCAGCAGCTCGTACGGTGCCGGGTCGTCCAGCGGCAGCTGCGAGATGTCCAGCGGCGCCTCGCCGGTGTCCGCGCGGCGCCGGTTGATCGCCTTCACCGCCCAGTCGATGATGGTCAGCGTGCGCAGGCCGAGGAAGTCGAACTTGACCAGGCCGACCGCTTCCACGTCGTCCTTGTCGAACTGGGTCACCACGCCGCCACCGCCGGCTTCGCAGTAGAGCGGGGAGAAGTCGGTCAGCGCGGTCGGCGCGATCACCACGCCGCCGGCGTGCTTGCCGGCGTTGCGGGTGAGGTTCTCCAGCTTCAACGCCAGGTCGACCAGCGCGCGCGCCTCTTCGTCCTGCTCGTAGACCTCGCAGAATTCCTTGACGACGCGATCGGGCTCCTTCTTCGACTTTTCCGAACGGCCGAGCGCGTCGGACAGGGTCAGGTCGAGCGGACGCGGCGGCACCAGCTTGGCCAGCCGGTCGACCTGGCCGTAGGGCATGCTCAGCACGCGGCCGGAGTCGCGCAGCACGGCCTTGGCCGCCATCGAGCCGTAGGTGATGATCTGGCTGACCTTGTCGCGGCCGTACTTGCGCGCCACGTAGTCGATCACCTCGTCGCGCCGGTCCATGCAGAAATCGATGTCGAAGTCGGGCATCGACACGCGTTCCGGGTTGAGGAACCGCTCGAACAGCAGGTTGAACTGCAGCGGGTCGAGGTCGGTGATCTTCAACACCCAGGCGACCAGCGAGCCGGCGCCCGAGCCGCGGCCCGGTCCCACCGGGATGCCGTTCTGCTTGCCCCAGTTGATGAAGTCCGAAACGATCAGGAAGTAGCCGGGGAAGCCCATCTCGACGATCACGTCGAGTTCGCGCTCCAGCCGCGCCTCGTAGTCGGCCAGGCTGTGCCCCGCCGCCAGCGGCGCGCCGGCGAGCCGCTCGCGCAGGCCCTGGCGCGACAGTTCGCGGATGTAGCTGTTGAGGTCGTAGCCCTGCGGCACGGGAAAATCGGGCAGGTAATAGGTGCCGAATTTCAATTCCAGGTTGCAGCGCCGCGCCAGCTCGACGGTGTTCTCCAGCGCCTCGGGCAGGTCGGCGAACAGCTCGACCATCTGCTGCGGCGTTTTCAGGTATTGCTGGTCGCTGTAGTCGCGCGGGCGCTTGGGGTCGGCCAGCACGCGCCCCTGGTTGATGCAGACGCGTGCCTCGTGCGCATCGAAGTCGTCCTGCTTGAGGAAGCGGACGTCGTTGCTGGCCAGCACCGGCAGGTCGAGTTCGGCCGCCAGCGCGAGCGCGGCGGCATTCCAGCTTTCCTCGCCCTCGCGGCCGCAGCGGGTCAGTTCGAGATAAAGCCGGTCGGGGAACAGCTGTGCCAGCGGACGCAGCTTCGCCAGCGCGGCGCCGGTGCCCTGGTTCAGGGCGATGCGCGCCACTTCGCTTTCGCGGCCAAGCAGCGCGATCAGCCCGCCGCAGGCGTCGCCGTGCAGCCAACCGGCATCGGTCAGGGCGCGGCCGCCGTGCTGGCCCTCCTGCCATGCCCGCGAGACCAGGCGTGACAGGTTGAGATAGCCGTCGCGGTTCTGGCACAGCAGGGTCAGTCGCCACGGGCGCGGGTCGTCCGGCGACGCGATGTGCAGGTCGCAGCCGCCGATCGGCTTGATCCCGGCGGCGTTGCACGCCTTGTAGAACTTCACCAGCGCGAACATGTTGCATTCGTCGGTCAGCGCCAGCGCCGGGATGCCGTCGCGCACGCAGGCGGCGACCAGCGCCTTGATGCGGATGGTCGAATCGACCAGCGAATACTCGCTGTGCAGGTGCAGGTGGGTATAGCGGACGGTCATGCAGGTTTACGCAGTCAGTCCTCGAAGGCTACCGGTCACCATGCCTGCCGGCAAGATTGACTTGTGCGGCCTTTGCGCGAATCCAGGCAGGGGGATCGCTTGGCCGAATGCTGGCGTGTGGCCGGTCCATCGCGGGATGCGACGGGTCGGGCGGCGAAGCGGTTCAGAACAGCACGCCCTGGGCCAGCATGGACCGCACCGGCGCGAAGCTGCGGCGATGCTGCGGGCAGGGACCGAGCTGCCGCAGGGCCGCCAGGTGTGCCGGGGTCGGGTAACCCTTGTGCACGGCAAAGCCGTAGCCCGGATGCGTCGCCTCGAGAGCCACCATCAGCCGGTCGCGGCTGACCTTGGCCAGGATCGAGGCGGCGCTGATCGCCGGCTCCAGGGCGTCGCCGCCGACGATCGCGCGGCCGGGACAGGGCAGGTCCCGCGGCAGCTTGTTGCCGTCGATCAGCGCGTGCTGCGCCGCCGGCGACAGCCCGGCGACGGCGCGGCTCATGCCGGCCATGGTGGCCTGGAAGATGTTGAGCCGGTCGATCTCCGCCGGTTCGACCAGCACGACGCACCAGGCCAGCGCGCGTTCGATGATCTGCGGGTAGAGCGCCTCGCGCTTGGCCTCGCTGAGCTTCTTGGAGTCGTTGAGGCCGGCGATGGGCCGGTCCGGCGCGAGGATGACGGCGGCGACCGCCAACGGGCCGGCCAGCGGCCCGCGGCCGGCCTCGTCGACGCCGGCGATCCGCAATCCGCTCTCGTCCACCGGCGATCCGCGCCGATGGCTGGAAGGCCTAGCCACCGCCGGCGGCTTCATCGATCAACCCGGCGATCGCCGCGGCGGCGCGTTCCCCGGCACTGCCCTGGAGATCGCCGCGCAGCTCGCGATGCAGTCGTTCGAACGTTGCCACGATCCGGTCACGTCGCTCGTTGTCGTGGAACAGTGCCACGGTGGCCGCCGCCAGCCGGGGCGCCGTGCAGTCGTCCTGCATCAGCTCCGGTACCGGCAGGCTCTCGCCGAGGCCGGCGGCGCGGGCCAGGATATTGGGCAGCGAATAGATGTCGGTCTTGAGCATGTTCAGTGCGCGCGCGATGCGATAGCTGGTGGGCGCGACCCGGTAACCCACCACCATCGGGCGCTTGGCCAGCATCGCCTCCAGCGTGGCGGTGCCCGATGCCAACATGATGGTGTCGGCGGCCAGCATGGCCTCGTGCGCCTGGCCGTCCAGCAGCCGCGGGCTGAACCCCTCGGCCGCGGCCTGGGCCAGCAGTTGTTCCAGCTGGGCCCGCACCTGCGGGTTGGCGGCCGGTATCAGCACCTGCAGCCCCGGCAACGCGGCGGCAACCCGGGCGGCGGCATCGATGAAGATCCGGCCCAGCCGCGCGACCTCGGAGGGACGGCTGCCGGGCAATACGGCGAGCACCGGCGCCTGTCGCGGCAGCTGCAGCCGCTCGCGCGCGGCCGCTTGGTCCGGGACCTGCGCGAAGCGGTCGGCCAGCGGATGCCCGACGAAACGGGCATCGATGCCGTGCCTGGCATAGATTGCCGGTTCCATCGGAAACAGGCACAGCACCCGCTGGCAGCTGCGACCGATCTTGCCGGCGCGATTCTCGCGCCAGGCCCAGACCGACGGGCTGACATAGTGCACCGTACGCAGGCCGGCCTGTTTCAACCGTTTTTCCACGCCGAGGTTGAAGTCCGGCGCGTCGATGCCTACCACCACCGCCGGCCGCTCCCGCAGCAGGCGCGCGACGAGCGCCTTGCGCAGGCGCAGCAGGCGCGGCAGGTGCCGGACCACCTCGCTGAAGCCGAACAGCGACAGTTCGTGGATGTCGTGCCAGGAGTCGAACCCCTGCGCCTGCATGCGCGCGCCGCCGATGCCGACGAAGCGCGCCTCGGGATAGCGCTGGCGCAGGGCGATGATCAGGTCGGCACCGAGCTGGTCGCCGGAGTCCTCGCCGGCGAGGATGGCGATCAGCGGTGCGGCCGCCGCTTCAGCCGCCATGGTTCATTCCGCAGGGGCGTCCGCCAGGAGGCGCCGGGAGCATGTCAGCGCGCCAGCGCCCGCTCGCTGCGGGCCAGGAAGTCGAGCATCGAGCGCACGTCCTCGCTTTCCCGCGCCTGCTCGGCGAGCTTTTCGCGTGCCTCCGGTAGCGACAGCCCCGCCATGTACAGGGTGCGGTAGGCGCGCTTGATCGCGGAAATGCGGGCGGCATCGAAACCGCGCCGCTTCAGCCCTTCGCTGTTGATGCCGCGCGGCCGGCCCTGCTGCTCGTTGGCCATGGTCAGGAACGGCGGCACGTCGTGGCCGACCAGACAGCCCATGCCGATGAAGGCATGCGCGCCGATCTTGCAGAACTGGTGCGCGCCGGAATAGCCGGCAAACACGGTCCAGTCACCGACCTCGACGTGCCCGGCCAGTGCGGCGTAGTTGGAGAACACCACGTGGTCGCCAAGCTGGCAGTCGTGCGCAATGTGCACGTAGGCCAGCAGCCAGTTGTCGTTGCCGACGCGGGTGGCGCCGCCGCCGTCGCCGGTGCCGCGGTTGATGGTGACGAATTCGCGTATCAGATTGCGGTCGCCGATGATCAGCTCGCTGCGCTCGCCGCCGAATTTCTTGTCCTGCGGGTCGCCGCCGAGCGAGGCGAACTGGACGATGCGGTTGTCGCGCCCGATCCGGGTCGGCCCCTCGATCACCACGTGCGGCCCGACCACCGTGCCTTCGCCGATCTCCACTTCGGCACCGATGACGCTGTACGCACCGATGCTGACGCGGCTGCCGATGACGGCGGTGGGATCAATCAGCGCGGTGGGGTGGATCATTTGCTGGCCCTCGCGGCGCACATCAGTTCGCAGCCGGCCACCTCCTTGCCGTCGACGAGGGTGCGCGCCACGAACAGGCCCATCCCGCGCACCAGGCGCTTCTGGGTCACCTCCAGGCGGAGCTGGTCGCCGGGAACCACCGGCGCGCTGAAGCGGGCATTGTCGACCTTGACCAGGTAGAACAGGGCGCTGCTCTGGTCGCCCTTGATGCGGCGGGAGATCTGGGTGAGCAGGCCGGCGGCCTGCGCCATCGCCTCGATGATCAGTACGCCGGGCATCACCGCGTGGCCGGGGAAATGGCCCTGGAAGAACGGTTCGTTGATGGTCGCGTTCTTCACCGCGACCACGCTGACCTCGGGCACGATCTCGATGACCCGGTCCACCAGCAGGAACGGATAGCGATGCGGCAGCAACTGGTGGATCTGTTCCACGTTGATGGGCATCGTGATGGGATCTGTCTTTTTAATCATTGTCACTATCCTTTTCCAGCACCGACAGCCGGCGCGCGTACTCGTCCAGGTGCTTGAAGCGCGCCGCATTCTTGCGCCACAGGAGATTTTCCTGCAGCGGCACGCCCGATGAATATTCGCCGGGTTCGCGAATGGAGCGGGTGACCAGGCTCTTGGCGGTAATGGTAACCCGATCGGCCAGCTCGAGATGGCCGAGCACGCCGGCGTTGCCGCCGATCATGCAGTAACGGCCGATCCTTGCGCTGCCGGCGACCGCCGCGCAGCCGGCCATGGCGGTGTGCGCGCCGACATGAACGTTGTGGGCGATCTGGATCTGGTTGTCCAGCCGCACATCCTCTTCCAGCACGGTATCGTCCAGCGCGCCGCGGTCGATGGTGGTGTTGGCGCCGATTTCGCAATCATCGCCGATGAGCACGCCGCCGAGCTGCGGCAGCTTGACCCAGTGGTCGCGGTCGAACGCCAGGCCGAAGCCGTCCGAACCGATCACCGCGCCGGGGTGCACCAGTACGCGTCGCCCCAGGGTGACGCGGGTGACCAGGGTCACCCGCGCGACCAGCCGCGACTGCGCGCCCACCGTGCATTGCTCGCCGATGATGCAGTGCGGCCCGAGGACGGCGCCGTCCCCGATCACCGCGCCGTCGCCGACCACGCAGCAGGGGCCGATGCTGGCGCTGGCGCTTACCCGTGCGCTGGCGGCGACCACGGCGCTGGGGTGGATCCCTGCCGGTGCGGCCGGCAAGCGTTCGAACAGCGCAGCGATCTTGGCGTAGGCGACATAGGGATCGGCGGCGACCAGCATCGTGGCCGGGCAGCCGGCGGCGTCCGCTGCGCTCAACACCACCACGCCGGCGCGGGTTGCGGCCAGCTGGCTCGCATACTTGCCGTTGGAGAGGAAGCTCAACTGGCTGGCCCCGGCGCCGGCCAGGGTGCCGACACCATCGACCAGGCGCCCGCCGTCGCCCTTGACGAGCAGATCGAACCGCTCGGCCAGCTCGGCTGCCGTGTACTGGATTGCGCTCATGCTTGCTCCGGACTTTGCCGGTTATTGTAGGCGTTGCTGCACGAAAGTCCGACAGATCCGCTGTCCCGGCCCAGCGGCGGACAAAAGAAAGCGCGGGCAAGCCGCGCTTCCTGATCTGCCGCGAGCCGGACGGGGCTCAGAACTGGCTGCCGAAGGTGAACTGCAAGCGTTCCTCGTAGTGGCTGTCGTCGGCCTGGGTGCGCAGCGGCACGGCGAGGCTGATGATCAGCGGACCGATCGGCGCCTGCCAGTGCAGCGACACGCCGGTGGACACCCGCAGGGTGCTGGCGCTGAAGCTCTGGTAGTCCTTGTACACGTTGCCGGTGTCCACGAACCACGACACGCGGGCGGTGTTGATGTCCTTCAGGAACGGCAGCGGGATGTACAGCTCGGCCTGGCCCAGCACCTTGAAGGCGCCGCCCACCGGCTGCGCGTAGCTGCCGTCCGAGCACAGGCCATTCTTGGCTTCGGTGGCGGTCGCGGTGACGCAGATGCGCGGCCCCAGCGTGTTGTCCTGGAAACCGCGGACGTCGGACACGCCGCCGGCATAGAAGTTGTTCCAGAACGGGAAGTCCTTCCGCATGTCGACCAGGACGTGGTCGGTGGTCGCCGCCTTGAGCTGGTTGTAGGCCGCGTCGCTGATGCCGTTGCTGCCGTAGGCCTTGCCGTAGCCGACCTCGCCGTTGAGGTACAGCACGAAGCCCAGGCCGATCGGCCAGTAGTGGTTGGCTTGTGCGGTCGCCTTCCAGGTCTGCACGGTGGAGCCGGGCAGGGCGACGTCGGTCGACAGCGAGATCAGGCCGCCGCGGGTCGGTGCCCAGTAGCCGTTGCGGGTATCGTGGTTCCAGCCCAGGGTGCCGGTCCACGAATGCATCGTGTAGTTGCCGATTTCGTTCTGGTAGTCGACCAGCATCTGCGGGCTGTAGCCCGGGATCAGGTTGATCTTGTTGCTGCTCACGCCGAGCCCCACCCGCACGCCATCGGTTTCGCTGATCGGGATGCCCAGGTAGGTGGAGAACGCCTTGTTGCTGGTGGCGTAGTTGGCAAAGATCGAGCTGGCGTTGCCGTAGTTGGTCTTGGTGTAGGTCAGGTTGTAACCGATACCCACGCCGTTGTCGGTCAGGTACGGGTTGTAGTAGTTCATGCCGTAGCTGGTGGTGTAGGTGCTGCGCGAGCCACTGACCGAGAAGCTGTCGCCGGTGCCGAACAGGTTGTTCTGCGACAGCGAGGCGTTGAGGATGATGCCGGAGTACTGCGAATAGCCCACGCCGAACTGCACGCTGCCGGCGGACTGTTCCTCGACCTTGACGGTCACGTCGACCTGGTCCTGCGTGCCCGGGACGAGCTTCTTGTCCACCTTGACGGTCTTGAAGTAGCCCAGCCGCTGCAGGCGGATCTTGGACCGGTCGACCGCGGCCTGCGAATACCAGGAGCCTTCGAGCTGGCGCATTTCACGGCGCAGCACGTTGTCCTCGGTGCGGGTGTTGCCGACGAAGATGACGCGCCGCACGTATACGCGCTGGCCCGGCTCCACGTACAGGGTCAGGTCGACGGTGTGCTTTTCCTTGTCCAGCTTCGGAATCGGGGTGACCTTGGCGAAGGCATAGCCGAGATTGGCCAGCAGGGCCTTGATCGCCTTGGTGCTGTCCTCGATCGCGGCGCGGTTGAACGTCTCGCCGGCCTTGATGAAGACCAGCTGCCGCAAGGTCGCCTCGGGCAGCACCAGGTCGCCGAGCAGCTTGACGTCGCTGACCTTGTAGATGTCGCCTTCCTTGATCGAGGTGTCGATGTACATCGAACGCTTGTCCGGTGCGATCGCCACCTGGGTGGAGTCCACGCCGAAGTCCGCGTAGCCGCGGTTCATGTAGTAGGACTGCAGCTTTTCCAGGTCGCCGGAAAGCTTCTCGCGGGAGTACTGGTCGTTCTTGGAGTACCAGGACATCAGGTTCGGCGTGCCCGATTCGAAGTCCTTGCGGATCTGCTTGTCGGTGAAGGCGTGGTTGCCGAGGATGTTGATTTCCTGGATCTTGGCGGCCATGCCTTCGCGGATCTCGATATCCACGGCGACGCGGTTGCGATCGAGCCTGGTGACGTGCGGGATGACCGACACGTTGTACTTGCCGCGGTTGTAGTACTGCCGGATCAGCTCCTGCTGCACGTTGTCGATGGCCAGGCGGTCGAAGGTCTCGCCCTCGGACAAGCCGATCTGCTTGAGGCCCTTCTTCAGGTCATCGGTCTTGATGTCCTTGTTGCCGCGGATTGTCAGCTTGGCGATCGATGGCCGTTCGACCACCTTGATCACCAGGATGCTGCCGTCGCGATCGAGTTCGACGTCGCTGAAGAACTTGGTCTGGTACAGCGCGCGGATCGCGCGCTGGGCATCGGCATCGGTCAGCCGGTCGCCCTTGTTCACCGGCAGGTAGTTGTACACCGTGCCGGCCGAGATGCGGCTGAGGCCGTCGATGCGGATGTCCGAGACCACGAAGGGGTCGAACGCGAGCGCATTGGCGGAGAGGGAGGCAAGCAGGATCAGCGCGGCGATACGCTTCATCGTCGGTTCCGTTGGTTATTTCGATGGAGTGGCCAGCGCGGCCACCCCGATCAACGCATGAGGCAGGGACGAGCCCTGCCTCGAAAGAGAATCAGCACACCTTGGTCGGTATGCATCCAGCAGCAAAACACCATGCCTCGCTGCGTCGGGCGCAGGCAGGCGTGGCTTGGACATGCGCTTGTCGCCAGGCATCCCGGTCACGACAACAGCATGCGGTGGATATCGTTGTAGAACGCCAGCCCCATCAGGCTGAACAGCAACGCCAGGCCGATGTACTGACCGACGATCATCGCCTGTTCGCTGACCGGGCTGCCCTTGATCAGCTCGACGACATAATACAGCAGGTGCCCGCCATCCAGGACCGGGATGGGCAGCAGGTTCAGGATCGCCAGGCTGAGCGAGATCAGCGCCAGAAACTGCAGGAACCAGGGCAGCCCCATGTTGGCCGAGGCATTGGCCACCGACGCGATCCCGATGACCCCGGACAGGTTCCTGGCCGAGGCTTGCCCGGTCAGCATCTTGCCGAGCATGTTGAAGGTCTGGGTGGTGTTGCGCCAAGTGGACTCCAGCGACGCGCGCAGGGCCTTGAGCGGGCCGTAGCGCAAGGTGACCAGCTCGGTGGGCGGGGCGCCCACGCCGATCACCCAGTTCACCGGCTGGCCGTCCAGCGCTACGCGCTGCGCATCCACGTTCAGGCTGATGGGCTTGCCGTCGCGCAGGATGGACAAGCTCAGGTGCGGCGATTTGCCTGCTTCGGCGGGAATCAGCTTTTGCAGGGTGGCATAGTTGTCGACCGGCTGGCCGTTGACGCCGGTGATGCGGTCGTCGACGTGCATGCCGGCCAGCGCTGCCGGTTTGCCGGGAACGACGGTGGCAGCGACAGCCGGCGGCGGCGACGGCTGCAGCCCGAGCTGGTCCAGGTACTGGCCGATGTCTTCGTCCGGCGGCAGCTGGTTCAGCGGCAGCGTCACCTGCCGCAGCTGATGGTTGCCGCCGCGGACGGTCAGTACCAGCGGCGTGCGGCCGAGCAGGGCGTTGCTCACCACGTCCATCGCATCGGTCCAGGTGCCGACCGCCTGTCCGCCGATGCTGAGGATGCGGTCGCCCGGCTGGATCCCGGCCCTGGCCGCCATGCTCTGCGGGGCGGCGGTCACCACCGGCGCGATGTCCGGGCGGCCGAGCATGAACATCAGCCAGAACGCGGCGATGGTGAAGATCAGGTTGAAGCCGGGGCCGGCGGCCACGATGGCGATGCGCTTCCACACCGACTTGCCGGTGAACTCCTGCTCCCGCAACGCGGGATCGACCTCGCCCTCGCGCGCGTCAAGCATCTTGACGTAACCGCCCAGCGGGATCATGGCGACCTGATACTCGGTGCCGTCGCGGCCGACCCGTTTCCAGATGGCTCGGCCGAACCCGACCGAAAAGCGCAGCACCTTGACGCCGCAACGGCGCGCGACCCAGTAGTGGCCAAATTCGTGGAAGGTCACCAGCACGCCGAGCGTGACCAGCAACCAGAACACCGAGCCGAAGAAGGAAGTCATCAAGTACCGTGGAGAAGGGTGATCGGGGCAAGAATATCAGCAAGCGTTGCGCAGGACGCGACGGGCGGCCTCGCGGGCGAGGCGGTCCCGCTGCCCCAGCGTCGGAACATCGACCACGGGCTGCGCCGGCAGTTCCGCAAGCACCGCCTCGACCACGTCGGCGATGGACAGGAAGGGCAACGCGCCGGCGAGGAATGCCTCCACCGCCACCTCGTTGGCGGCATTGAGGATCGCCGGGGCGTCGCCACCGGCGCGCAGCGCCTGGAAGGCCAGCGCCAGGCAGCGGAAGGTGGCCAGGTCCGGCGGCTCGAACTGCAGCGGTGCGCAGGCGGCCAGGTTCAGCGCTGGAACCCCGGCCTCCACCCGCTCCGGCCAGGCCAGCGCATGGGCGATCGCCGTGCGCATGTCCGGGTTGCCCAGCTGCGCCAGTACCGAGCCATCGACGTATTCGACCATCGAATGCACCAGGCTTTGCGGATGCACCAATACCTCGATGGCATCCGCCGGCGCGCCGAACAGGTGGTGCGCCTCGATCACCTCCAGGCCCTTGTTCATCAAGGTGGCCGAGTCGACCGAGATCTTGCGGCCCATCACCCAGTTAGGGTGCTTGCAGGCCTGTTCCGGGCTGATCGCGCCCAGTTGCTCGCGGCTGCGCCCGCGGAACGGGCCGCCCGAGGCGGTGAGTATCAGCTTGCGCACGCCGCTCCTGCCCAGGTGCGGGCGGCCGCCGGGCAGGCACTGGAAGATGGCGTTGTGTTCGGAATCCACCGGGATCAGCACGCCGCCGCCGGCCTCCATCGCCTGCAGCAGCAGCGGGCCGGCCATGACGATGGACTCCTTGTTGGCCAGCAACAGCCGCTTGCCGGCACCTGCCGCAGCCAGGGTGGAGTCCAGCCCCGCGGCGCCGACGATCGCCGCCACCACGGTGTCGCACAGCGGGCTCGCGGCGGCGGCGGCCAGCGCGTCGTGGCCGCTGGCGACCTCGCAACGCACGCCGGCGGCGCGGAGCCGGCGCGCGAGCTCGCCTTCCAGCGCGGGATCGGCGATCACCGCCAGCTCCGGTCGATGCTGCGCGCACAGCGCCGCCAGCGCCTCGACCTGGCGGTGCGCGCTGAGCACCGTGGCGCGGAACCGCTGCGGATGACGGGCGATCACGTCGAGCGTGCTGCCACCGATCGAGCCGGTGGCGCCGAGGATGGCAACGTTTTGCATGTCTACAGGCCCAGCAGGAGCAGGCCGGCGGCAAACACCGGCAGCGCGGCGAACACGCTGTCCAGTCGGTCCATCAGGCCGCCATGGCCAGGGATGAGGGTACCGGAATCCTTCACCTGGGCATGCCGCTTCATCAGGCTCTCGAGCAGGTCGCCCACGATGGAGACCGCCACGGTGACGGCGCCGAGCAGGGCCAGTGCCAGCAACTGGCCCTGGCGCACATCCAGCAGCCAGCCGCCGACGGAGGCCACCACCACGCCGGCGAGCATGGCACCGTAGGCGCCTGCCCAGGTCTTGCCCGGGCTGATCTGCACGGCCAGCTTGCGCTTGCCGAAGGTGCGGCCGCTGAAGTACGCGCCGATGTCGGAAGCCCACACCACCAGCAGGGCGAGCAGGGTCCAGGCATGCCCGTGGGGGACGTGCTCGTGCATGCTGAGCAGGGCCACGTAGCTCGGGAAAATCACGAAGGCGCCGGCGACCAGTTTCAGCACGCGGTTTTCGCGGGTGGGTGCGGCGGCAAAGGCGAAGTGCCGCAGCCAGGCGCAGGCGAGCAGCCACCAGGCCACGCCGGTCGCCAGCAGCAGCGGCGTCAGGGCCGTGGCGCGCTGCATCCAGATCACCGCGAAAACGACCGTCGCGGCGAGCAGCAGGGCGTTGCGCCAGGCGCGGCTGGTCAGGCCGCTGAGCTGGGTCCACTCCCGCAGCGCGCCGAGGAATGCCGCCGAGACGACGACGGCGAACAAGGCCGTCGGCGCCAGCAGGATGAGCAGGATCACCATGGGGGCGAGCACCAGGGCGGTCAGAGTGCGCTGAAGCAGCATGGCAATCCTCAGGAAGTGGCGGCGACCTGCTCGCCGGTGCGGCCGAAGCGGCGCTCGCGGCGGGCATAGTCCTCGATGGCGTGTCGCAGGCAGGCCTGGTCGAAATCCGGCCACAGGGTCTCGGTGAAGTACAGCTCGGCGTAGGCGGCCTGCCAAAGCAGGAAATTGCTGATGCGGCATTCGCCACCGGTGCGGATGAACAGGTCCAGCGGCGGCAGTTCGGCCAGGCACATCCACTGCCCCAGGCGCGCCTCGTCGATCTGCCCGAGCGCCAGCTCGCCGCTGGCGACGGCCGCCGCCGCCCGACGGCTGGCCTGCACGATGTCCCAGCGCCCGCCGTAGCTGACGGCGATGTTCACCTGCAGCGCCCGATTGCCCGCGGTATGCGTCATGGCGGCCTGCATGCGCTGGCGCAGCGGCTCGTCGAACGCGTCCAGGTCGCCGATGAAGCGCAGGCGCACGCCGTGCTGGTGCAGCTCGTCCACCTCCTTGTCCAGCGCGCGCAGGAACAGGCTCATCAGGGCGCCCACCTCATCCTGCGGCCGCTGCCAGTTCTCGCTGGAGAACGCGAACAGGGTCAAGGCCTGCACGCCTTCGCGCAGGCACCCTTCGATCACCACGCGCACCGCCTTGCGGCCGGCGTTGTGGCCGAAACTGCGCGGGCGTCGCCGCGCCTTGGCCCAGCGGCCGTTGCCGTCCATCACGATGGCGATGTGGCGCGGCACCCTGGCGGCCTCGGCGCCTGGCATGGACGGCTGCGATGGCGCTCAGAGCGCCATCAGCTCCTCTTCCTTCGCCTTGACGACGGCGTCGACATCCCTGACCGCGCGGTCGGTCAGCTTCTGGATCTCGTCGTCGGCCCGGCGATCCTCGTCCTCGGTGATCTGCTTTTCCTTGAGCAGGTCCTTGACCTGCTGCAGGGCGTCGCGGCGCACGTTGCGGATGGCGATCTTCGCGTTCTCGCCCTCGTGGCCGACGAGCTTGGCCAGGTCGCGCCGGCGCTCTTCGGTGAGCGGTGGCATGTTGAGGCGGATCACGGTGCCGGCCGTGGTCGGGGTGATGCCGAGGTCGGACGCCATCAGTGCCTTTTCGATCGGTGCCACCATGGCTTTTTCCCACGGTGTGACGATGATCGTGCGGGCGTCGGCGAGGGACACCGACGCCACCTGGGTCAGCGGCATGTCGGCGCCGTAGTAGGACACCTTGATGCCGTCCACCAGCGCGGTGCTGGCGCGGCCGGTGCGGATGCGGGTGAGGTCGTGCTTGAGCGAGTCGATGCTCTTGCCCATGCGGGTCTGGGCATCGTTCTTGATGTCATTGAGCATGTGTCGTTTCCCGGTGGATCTGGCAACGCAAGATTATAGCAGTGACGGGGTCGCGGCCTGGTCGCGCGGGCTTCAGGCGCCGTTGACCATGGTGCCGATGGGTTCGCCCTGCATGATGCGCATGAGGTTGCCGGCCACGGTCATGTCATAGATGCGCAGCGGCAAGTTCTGGTCGCGGCACAGCGCGATGGCGGCCGTGTCCATCACCTGCAGGTTGCGCTGGATCACGTCGTCGTAGGTGAGCTGTTCGTAGCGGGTGGCGTCGGCATGGCGGGCCGGGTCGGCGCTGTAGACGCCGTCGACCTTGGTGGCCTTCAGCAGCAGGTTGGCGCCGATCTCCACCGCGCGCAGGGCGGCCGCCGAGTCGGTGGTGAAGAAGGGGTTGCCGGTGCCGGCGGCGAACAGCACGATGCGGCCTTTTTCGATATGCCGGATCGCGCGGCGACGGATGTAGTCCTCGGCCACGTCGTGGATCTGGATCGCGCTGGTGACGCGGGCGAAGCCGCCGCGCTTTTCTATCGCGTCCTGCATGGCCAGCGCGTTCATGACGGTGGCCAGCATGCCCATGTGGTCGCCGGTGACGCGATCCATGCCGGCAGCGGCCAGGCCTGCGCCACGGAAGATGTTGCCGCCGCCGATGACCACGCCGATCTGCACCCCGGCGCGCTGCACTTCGATGATTTCGTCGGCGAGCCGACCGATCACCTTCGGGTCGATGCCGTAGTCCGCGTCGCCCATCAGGGCTTCACCGGAGAGCTTGAGCAGGATGCGGCGGTACTTGGGCTGGTTGCTCATGGGTCTTCCGGATTGTGTTGTTGCAAACCGCGGCATTGTAGCCGAGAGCATGGCCGCGGACGAGATCCGGAGGGGGATTCGCCGGCTTTCAACCGTCGCTTCACGGCCGGGCTGCCTCGATGCCACAAAAAAGGCCGCGAAAATCGCGGCCTTTTCCGGTCAATGCGCCATGGCGTTCACGCCAGGCCGGCCTGCTTCATCACTTCGGCATGGAAATCCTCTTCCACCTTCTCGATGCCTTCGCCGACGGCCAGGCGCACCACCGAGACGACATCGGTGCCTTCCTTCTTCAGTGCCTCGGCCACAGTCATGTTGGTGTCGAGCACGTAGGGCTGGCCGAGCAGGGTGACCTCGGAGATGATCTTGTTGACCTTGCCGGCCACGATCTTCTCGAGGATTTCGGCCGGCTTGGCCTTTTCCTTGTCCGACATCTGGCTCAGGGCGATTTCCTTTTCCTTGGCCAGGAAATCGGCCGGGACGTCCTCGGCGCGGGTATACGCCGGGCTCATCGCGGCCACGTGCATGGCAACGCCCTTGGCCAGTTCTTCCGAGCCGCCGGTGAGCGACACCAGCACGCCGATGCGGCCGCCGTGAATGTAGCTGCCGATGGTGCCGGCGCTCTCGACGCGGGCCATGCGGCGCACGTCGATCTTCTCGCCGATGGTGGCGATCAGCGACTTGGTGGCTTCCTCGACGTTGCTGGCGCCAGGGTAGGCGGCGGCCTTCAGCGCCTCGATGTCGGCGGCGCCGGAGTTCAGCGCCACCTCGGCGACGGTGTCGCTGAACTTGAGGAAGCTGGCGTCCTTGCCGACGAAGTCGGTTTCGCAGTTGACCTCGACCAGCACCGCCTTGCCGGCGCTCTGCGCGGTCACGATGCGGCCCTCGGCGGCGATGCGGCTGGCCTTCTTGTCAGCCTTGGCCAGGCCGGACTTGCGCAGCCATTCCATCGCGGTCTCGATGTCGCCGTTGTTTTCGACCAGTGCCTTCTTGCATTCCATCATGCCGGCGCCGGAGCGCTCGCGCAGCTCCTTGACCATTTGGGCGGAGATATTGCTCATCATCAGTCCTCTAATGCGGGGTTTGCGCCATGGCGGCCGGTCGCCGGCACCATGGCGCGATGTTCGTGCGCGAAT
>JAGWIC010000117.1 GCA_028866435.1 Lysobacteraceae bacterium
CGCGCGCGCAAGCCCGTCGTGGCGGCGCCGGAGGCGGTGGTCGACGTCGCGCCGGTCGCACCGGCCGTCTCGGCGGTTTCGGCTGACGGCGGTGCCGCCGGCGAGGGGCAGCGCAAGCCGCGCCGCCGTCGCGGTGGCCGTGGCCGGCGGCCCGAGGGCGTGCCGGCCGGTGGCATCGAAACGGCGGCGCAGGGCGGCAACGTGGCCGAGGGCAATCGCGCGCCTCGCGGTGAGCGCCGTCCGCCGCGCGAGCGCGGCGGTGCCACCGAAGCTGGCGGCAACGGCCACCAGCGGCCATCGCGGCAGGTCGAGGCGACGTCGGGCAAGTCCGCCGAGCCGGCGCATCTGAACAAGCCCAGCCTGTTTCGCCGGCTGACCCGCTTGTTCACCGGCCGCTGAGCCGGGCGATCGCCGCGGCCTGCCGCCGTGGCGATCGCCTAACCGGGAAGCCCGCCACTCGATGCCGGCTTCCCTTATCCTTGGCACTGAATCGATGGCGCTCGGGCGCGGGGATATTCGGTGATCCAGTTCGACCAAGTCAGCAAGCGCTACGAGGGCGGCCACGAGGCGCTCTCGCAGCTTTCATTCGAGGTGCCTAGCGGCGAGATGGCTTTCGTCACCGGCCATTCCGGCGCGGGCAAGAGCACCCTGCTCAAGCTGCTCGGCTTGATCGAGCGACCCTCGCATGGCGTGATCAGCATGGACGGCAAGAGCCTGGCGAAGATCCGCCATGGCGGCGTGCCCAAGTGGCGGCGGCGGATCGGCATGGTGTTCCAGGACCACCGCCTGTTGATGGACCGCACCGTGTTCGCCAACGTCGAGTTGCCGCTGGTGATCGGTACGGTCGCCCAGGCCGAACGGGCCCGGCGCGTGCGTGCCGCGCTGGAAAAGGTGGGTCTGCTGGCCTGCGAGCGGCAGCTGCCCGCCACCTTGTCCACCGGCGAGCAGCAGCGGGTGGGTATCGCGCGCGCGATCGTGGCGCGCCCCAGCCTGCTGATCGCCGACGAGCCGACCGGCAACCTCGACCCGCAGCTGGCCCTGGAGATCATGGGCCTGTTCGGTGAATTCCAGCAGCTCGGCACCACCGTGCTGATCGCCAGCCACGACCTGCCGTTGATCAAGCGCATGAAACGGCGGGTGATCGTGCTCGATCACGGCCGGCTGGTGGCCGACCTGGCCGCGCAGGAGGTGCTGTGAGCATGGCGCCGGAGTCCCATCCTGCCGCGGCGGCGGATGCGCCGTCGCGCAACGAGCATAGCCGGTCGCGCCGGTTCGCCGGCTGGCGGGAGCATCATGGCTGGAGTGCCGGCGCCAGTTTGCGCCGGCTGGCCGCCCGCCCGCTGGGCAGCCTGCTGACGATCACGGTGATGGGCCTGGCGCTGGCCCTGCCGCTGGCGTTCTACCTGCTGCTGGGCAATGTGCAGAAGCTTGGCGACGCGCTCGGCCAGAGCCAGGCGATCAGCGTGTTTCTGCAGCCCGGCCAGGGCGCGCAGCAGGCACGGCTGCTGGCCGACGAACTCGGTGGCCGCCCCGAGCTTTCGGGGGTTGCCATCAAGACGCCGCAACAAGGCATGGACGAGCTGGCCAGGATGCAGGGTTTTTCCGGGGCCTTGCAGTCGCTCGGCGACAATCCGCTTCCTTTTGTGCTGGAGCTGCGGCCCCGCCCCGACGCCACCGCGCCCGTGCTGGAGCGGCTGGTGGCCGAGGTGCGGGCGATGCAAGGCGTGCAGATGGTGCAGGACGCCGGCAGCTGGCGGCAGCGGCTGGATGCCCTGCTGGCGGTGGGCAACCGCGCCGTGCAGGTGCTGGCTTCATTGCTGGCACTGGCGGCGTTGCTGGTGGTCGGCAACACGGTGCGGGTGGACATCGCCAGCCGCAGCGAGGAGATCGGCGTGTTGCTGCTGCTTGGCGCCAGTGGCGCGTTCGTGCGCCGGCCCTATTTGTACGCGGGGATATGGTATGGCCTGCTCAGCGGCCTGCTGGCCGCCGCGCTGGCGATCATGATCGAGTTTGCCCTGGCCGGGCCGGTGGCCCGGCTGAGCCAGGCCTACCAGGGCAAGCTGCAGGTGGGCGGCCTGCCGTTGTGGCTGCTGCTGGCGGTGCCGCTGGCGGCGGCGGCGCTGGGCTGGCTGGGCGCGCGGCTGGTGAGCGCGTGGCAGTTGCGCAAGGCGGCGTGAGGTTTTTCCATGCGGTGACGTGAATCGCAGCGAGCGGTGCTAACGTCGGTGCATTATGTCGGCCTGGAGCGTGCGCATGGGGTGCGTGCGCGGGTTCATGGGCCGGGGGTCGCCATGCTTCGGTTGGGTGAATGAAGGAATGAGTACGAATATCAGCGGCCGCCTGCTCACCGAGGCGCCGCGCGTCCTGGTGGTCGATGGCTCGCGCGTGGTGCGACAGTTGATCACCCGCGTGCTGAAGACCGAGCTGCCCGGTGTCGAGGTGGTCGGCTGCGGCAGTGGCGAAGAGGCCCGGCGGGTGCTGGGCGAGGGCGTGTTCGATTTCATCACCGTCGCGTTGCGGCTGCCCGACATGGACGGGCTGGAGCTGGCGCGGTTCGTGCGCGAATCCTCGCCGCAGGCCTATGTACCGATCGTGGTGGTGTCCGGCGATGTCGACGAGCGGCTGCATCGGCGTGCGCTGGGCGAGGATGTCACCGACTATTTCGACAAGGCGCTGGGTTTTCAGGCGCTGGCCGAATTCATCCGCGGTTATGTCAGTCCGCAGACCAGCGCGCAGGGGACCGTGCTCTACGTCGAGGACAGTCGCGTGGTGGCGCTGGCGACCCGGCGCATGCTGGAACGGATCGGGCTCACCGTGCGCCATGTGCTCAGCGTCGAGGACGCCATCAGCCTGCTGGAGACCGACCGCGAGTTGGGCTGGGTCGGTGCCGACCTGGTGCTGACCGACGTCAGCCTGAAAGGCGAGCTGACCGGCGGCGACCTGCTCAGGCACATCCGTGGCGAATTCGGTTACGGCAAGGGCCGGCTGCCGGTGCTGGTGATGACCGGCGACGAGAACCCGGCCAACCAGACGGCGCTGATCCGCGCCGGCGCCAACGACCTGGTCGAGAAGCCGGTCGAGGAAAAATTGCTGGTCACCAAGCTGCTGTTCCAGTTGCGGGTGGCGCAGCACCTGCGCGAGCACGCTCCCGAGCCCTCATGAGCCAGGCCACGATCAAGCTGGAGCCCTCCTGGAAGGCGCGCATCGGCGATTACCTGTTGCGTCCGCAGATGCAGGAGCTGGCGGATTTCCTGCGCGCCGAGAAACGCGCCGGCAAGGTCATCTACCCGCCGTCGGCGGATATTTTCGCCGCGTTCGAGCACACGCCGTTCGACGCGGTCCGCGTCGTCATCCTTGGCCAGGACCCCTACCACGGGCCCGGCCAGGCGCATGGCCTGTGCTTCTCGGTGACGCCCGGCGTGCGCGTGCCGCCGTCGCTGGACAATATCTTCAAGGAGATCCGCCGCGATCTCGGCCTCGACCACCCCGGGCACGGCTGCCTCACGCCCTGGGCCGACCGCGGCGTGCTGTTGCTCAACAGCGTGCTGACGGTGGAGCAGGGCCGTGCCGGGGCGCACGCGAGCCGGGGCTGGGAAGGCTTCACCGACGCGGCGATCGCAGCGCTCAACCGCGAGCGCGAAGGGCTGGTGTTCCTGCTGTGGGGCAGCTACGCCCAGCGCAAGGGGCAGCTGATCGACGGTCGTCGCCATTGTGTGCTGACGTCGGTGCACCCGTCGCCGCTGTCGGCGCATCGCGGCTTCATCGGCTGC
>JAGWIC010000070.1 GCA_028866435.1 Lysobacteraceae bacterium
ATAGGTGGTGGCTCCGCCGCTGCGCAGCCCGTCGGTGATGCCGTACCAGTAATCGACGCTGCCGAACAGCTGATCGAAGCCGAACAACCCATGGACCAGCACGATCGGATAGCGGGTTTGCGTATAGCCGCCGGAGTCGGCCAGCGCCGCGCCCGGCAGCGCGAACGAGAGCAGCAGCACGGCCACGGCCGTCCGCCAGGTGACGGGCAGGATGCGCATGAATTTCCCCTTTTGACGTTGGATGTCGGTATCCGGCGACGACGATCGCAAGCGCCCCACGCCCCTGCCTGCGAAGTCTGCCGTACGCATGAGTATGTCCATGCCATTCCGCTGAGGTCAACGAGAAAGGCATGGAATATCAGGGTATTGAGTTGTGCGCTGCGGAATCGCGGAGGCCGCCTCGTGCCGTGGTCTCGGCGAAATGCCGGGATGGGCCGATGTTCATACGCACACGTGCGGGGCGGTCGAACGTGGCATGGCGGGGAGCGCGCGGCCGGCCGGCCCGGGCGAGGCGGTGCGGGCAGCGGTTACAATGGGCGGATGCGCAAACTACCCATCGTCCATGCCACGCGAGACGTCATCGACAGCGATTTCCTGCGCGTCGAGCAGCTCGACCTGGAATTCTCCAACGGCGTGCGCCGCACCTACGAGCGCTTGAAGGGCAGCGGACTGGGCGCGGTGATCATGGTGCCGATGCTGGACGACGAGACGGTGCTGCTGGTGCGCGAGTATGGCGGCGGCGTGGGTCGCTACGAGCTGGGGTTGCCTAAGGGCCGGCTCGACCGCGACGAGACCGCCGAGCAGGGCGCCAATCGCGAACTGAAGGAGGAGATCGGCTACGGCGCGCGCAAGCTGAAGATCCTGCACAATCTGTCGCTGTCGCCCGCGTACATGACCCACATGGCCCATGTGGTGCTGGCGCAGGATCTTTATCCCGAACGCCTGCAGGGCGACGAGCCGGAGGAGCTGGAAATCGTGCCGTGGAAGATGTCCGAACTGCATACCCTGCTGGGCCGCGACGACGTGACCGAGGGTCGCTCGATCGCCGCCCTGTTCATGGCGCGGGAGTATCTCGCCGGGCGTTTTCAGCGCGCATGACCACGCCACCGGAATTTGCCCGTCAGATCGGTGGCATCGCCCGTGCCGCCGGTGACGCGATCCTCGCGGTCTACCACGGCGATTTCGCCGTGCAGACCAAGGACGATGCCTCGCCGCTGACCGCCGCCGACCTCGCCGCCCAGCAGGTCATCGTGGCCGGCCTCGGCGCGCTCGATCCGCGCCTGCCGATCCTCTCCGAGGAGGCCAAGGCGCTGGACTGGTCCGAACGCCGACACTGGTCGCGTTACTGGTTGGTGGACCCGCTCGACGGCACGCGCGAATTCATCAAGCGCAACGGCGAGTTCACCGTCAACATCGCGCTCATCGACCAGGGCCGGTCCGTGCTTGGCGCGGTGCTGGCGCCGGTGACCGGCGAGTTGTACCTCGCCGAGCAGGGGCGCGGTGCGTGGCTGCAGCAGCAGCCCGGCGGGACATGGCAACGCCTTCGATCGCGCCCGCTGGCGCAGCCGCCCACGGTAGCCGGCAGCCGATCCCACGGCGGCGGCCAGGGCAGCCTGCTGGAGCAGTTGATCGGCGCCAATTTCCAGATGCTGCCGCTTGGCTCCTCGCTGAAGTTCTGCCTGATCGCGCGCGGCATCGCGGACGTCTATCTGCGCCTTGGACTGACCAGCGAATGGGATACCGCGGCGGCGCAATGCGTGCTGGACGAGGCCGGTGGAGCGGTGCTCGACCTCGCCGGCCGGCCATTCCGCTACAACCGCGGCGAGTCGCTGCTCAACCCGGAATTCATCGCGATCGGCGACAGCTCGATCGACTGGGCGGCGCGGTTGACCAAGGCCGGGGTGAGCGGGGAGGAGTGAGAGGGGCTCACGCCTGGTCCGGCTTCACCGCGCAGGCCCCCTGCTTTCCCTCGCTCCGCACACCTCTCCACCCATTCCTCATCCCATGACCCGACACAGAATCGACGACCTGCTCGCCATCATGGCGCGCCTGCGCGACCCCGAGCGCGGTTGCCCGTGGGACGTGCAGCAGGATTTCGCCTCGATCGCGCCGTACACGATCGAGGAGGCCTACGAGGTGGCCGATGCGATCGACCGTGGCGACTTCGACGATCTGCGCGACGAACTGGGCGACCTGCTGCTGCAGGTGGTGTTCCACGCGCGGCTGGCGCAGGAAGCAGGCCGGTTCGACTTCGACGATGTCGTGCATGCGATCAGCGAGAAGATGCGGCGCCGCCATCCGCATGTATTTGGCGACGTCCGCCATGCCGACGACGCCGCCCGCAGGCAGGCGTGGGAGGACATCAAGCATGCCGAGCGCGCGGGCAAGGGCGAGCCGGCCGACCCCAGCGCGCTCGCCGGCGTGTCGGCCGGGCTGCCGGAATGGCGACGCGCCATGAAACTGCAGCAACGCGCCGCCAGCGTCGGGTTCCAGTGGAGCGATCCGACGCCGATCCTGGCCAAGCTGGCCGAGGAGGTGGACGAGGTGCGCGCGGAATTTGCCGACGCCGCGGATCCCGCGCGGCTGGAGGACGAGATTGGCGATGTGCTGTTCGTGACCGTCAACCTGGCGCGTCACGCCGGTGTCGATTTCTCGCGCGCACTGCGGCATGCCAATGCGAAATTCGAGCGCCGGTTCCGGCAGATGGAGCGGCTGGCGGCGGCCGATGGCCATGTCTTCGGCGAGTGCAGCCTGCCCGAGCAGGAGCGGCTGTGGCGACGGGCCAAGGCGCTGGAGCGCGAGTAGCGTCATGCCAGCCACCGGCCGGCACCGGCGGGTGGCATTCGCCGACGCGGGGCGCGCGCTACTTGGTGGTGGACGGCGTGGCGGCCTCGCCGTGGCGCTGCATCCAGGCGCTGCGCATTTTCTCCATCTCGGCGCGCCTCTTCGCTTCGCGGCTCAGGCTTTCGTCCAGGCCCTTGCGCATGGTGGCGATGGCCTGGTCCACATTGGCCGGGCGCGCCTGCAGGCGGGCCAGGTGCTGGTAGGCGTAGTCACGCACGCGCGGATCCTGCGACTGGGCCAGCACCTCGTTGTAGACCGCGGCCATCTCCTTGCTGCGGCCGGACATCATCGACAGCCGTTCGAGTCCGCGCAGGTAGCCGATCACGCCGCCGTGGGCATCGCGGTCGCCGTGCCGCCACATGCCGGGATGTTCCATGCCGGGGCCGTGCCGCTCGCCATGCCACGGCATGGCCGGACCCGTCATGCGGCCGCCCTGCATCGCGCCAGCGGCGGGCGGCGGGGCAGCCTGGGCGATGGCCAGGGCAGGCGAACCGGCGATCAGGACGGCCAGGGTGGCGGCAAGCAGGGTCTTATGGTTCATGGCGGGGCTCCGATGGTGTGCAGGATTCAAACGCGCCTGGCGTCGCGGCGTTGACGCGGACGGCTGCGCGGCGTCCGCTGGTCTTGCAACCCTTTCCCTGGCGGCGGCATCTCAGGCGGGTAGACCACCAGGGAGTTCCGCCATGCACCGTTTCGCCGTCGCCGCCGTGCTGCTCGCCCCGCTTGCCGCAATTGCCTCGCCCTGCAGATTCACGGCGCCGCGCCATCTGCAACTCGATCTGACCGGCGTGCGCGCGGTGCAGATCGAGGTCCACGGCCACGACCTGCATCTGCTGGGCAGCGGCGACAGCAAGGGCCTCACGCTTGCCGGCAAGGCCTGCGCCTCCGATCAGGCGGCGCTGGACCGGTTGCAGGTCACCCAGCGCCGCGAGGGCGATCAGCTGCTGCTCGACATCGGCGGCGGCAATCCGGTTTCGTTCAACCTGTTCGGCAGCGCCTATGCGCGCCTGGAGGTGAGCGTGCAGTTGCCGGCCGAGCTGCCGGTCCATCTCGGCGTCGGCTCCGGCGATGCCGACGTGCGCGGCGTGCGGGAATTGCAGGGCCAGGTGGGGTCGGGTGACCTGCACGTGCGCGACATCGCCGGCCGCTTCGCCGTCAGCGTGGGTTCGGGGGATGTAGACGCCACCGATGTCGGCAGCCTCGACCTTGGCGCCGTCGGTTCGGGCGATGTCAAGGCGGCGGGCATCAAGGGCGACGCCAGGGTCGGCAGCATCGGTTCGGGCGACGTGGTGCTGCGCCAGGTGGGCGGCAATGTCCACGCCGACACGCTGGGTTCGGGCGACTTCACGGTGAGCGGGGTGGCCGGTGACCTGAGCCTGGGCGCCAAGGGCAGCGGCGACGTCAAGCAGTCCGGCGTGAAGGGCAAGGTCAGCCTGCCGCGCGACGACGATTGAGGCGGGAGCGCGCTTGCGCGCGATGCTCCGCCTCCGCCTCTTGCAAAGGACATCGCGCGCAAGCGCGCTCCTACGGGCCGATCCAGCGCCAGGCGAGGTAGACCAGCGGCGCGCAGACCAGCAGGAACGGTATCGAAACCCGGTGCAGCTCGCGCAGCCCGTGCGGCTGGCGCGCGAGCCGCAACGCGATCAGGTTCGCCAGCGAGCCGATCGCCAGGCCGAAGCCACCGACGTTCACCGCGATCGCCAGCGCCAGCGGATCGCGTGCGCGATCGAGCAGCAACACCGTCGCCGGCACGTTGCTGATCAGCTGCGAGGCGACGATGCCACTGGCGTACAGCACCAGCGGCTGGCTGAAGTCGAGTCGGTCCAGCGCGCCACGCACCGGAGCGAGTTCGGCCAGCTGGCCCAGGCCGAGAAAGATCGCCGCAAAGGTGGCCAGCAGCCACCAGTCGACCCGCGCCAGCGTGCGGCGGGCAAACACGGCATAAGGCAGCAGCACCAGCGGCGCGGCGCACTCGGCCCGTCCCACCTCCATCATCCACACCATCATCGCCAGCGTGGCGGCCGACAGCAGGGCGAGCCGTGTCGAGATGCCATTGATGCCGGGTCGCTCCAGGTGAATGCGCGAGGAAGGCAGCCAGCACCAGGTCAGGGCGCCCAGCAACAGCATCATCAGCGCGGCCACCGGCAGCATGGCCGCGACGAAGTGCAGGAACGGCAGGCGTGCGTGTTGCCACAGCAGCAGGTTCTGCGGGTTGCCGATCGGGCTCAGGCTGGAGCCGGCGTTGACCGCCAGCGCCTCCAGCACCGCCATGCGCAGTACCGGCAGGTTGGAGATGCCTCCCAGCGCCACGGTCAGCGGCACGATCAGGAACAGGCTCACGTCATTGGTCAGCAGCATCGACAGCAAGGCCGCCACCGCCGCCAGCAACAGGCCCAGCGTGCGCACCGAGTGCGCCCGTGCGGCGAGCGTCGCGGCGGCGCGCTGCACCACCCCGCTGTCGCAGATGCCCTGGGTCGCGACCAGCAGGCCGAGCAGGCCGGCCAGGGTCGGCAGTTGCAGCCAGCGCCGATAGCTGGCCCATGGCTGCGGGTCGAGCGCGGCCAGGCCGAGGGCCAGCCCGCCGAACAGCAGCAGCAGCCATTCCGCCTGCAGCCATTGCCGCCAGCGTGCGCGGGCCGGCGAGGGTGCCGCGTCGCGTCCGCTCATCGGCCGCGCCTGCCTGGTCCATGCGAAGAGCTCACCAGTCGCCGAGCCCTTCGATCCGGTAGAGCTCCTTCCAGCTGGGTCGGGCGCGGATCAGGTCGGCCAGTCGCTTCAGCGCCGGCCACCCGGTGACCGGGCGCGGCATGTTGCGCGACCAGCGCATCAGCATCGTCAGCAGCAGGTCGGCGCCGGAGAAATCCTTACCCAGCAGGTAGGGGCCGTTGGCCTGGAGTTGCGCGTCGAGCAGATCCCACACGCCCTCGATCTTTTTCTGCAGCGCCGCGCGCACGGCCGGGGTGTGCTCCGCCGTGCCGAGCTCGGCCGGGTAGAACCAGAAACGGTAGCTCGACATCAAGGTATTGCTGAGGTACACCACCCACCGCAGCCAGGCCTCGCGTTCCGGCGAGCCCACCGCCGGGGCCAGCCCCGCCTGCGGGTGACGCTCGGCCAGCAGCATCAGGATCGCGGCGGACTCGCACATCGGCCGCCCGTCGATCACCAGGGTGGGCACGACGCCGCCGGGGTTGAGCTTGAGGTAATCGGCATCGCGCTGCGCGCCGGCATCGAAATCGACCAGGCGCAGCTGGTGCGGCGCGCCGATTTCCAGCAAGGCCAGATGCACCACCATGCTGGCGGTGCCGGGGGCGTAGTAGAGCGTGTACATGGCGGCTCCGGTTGGGTGGTGTCCTGCGGCGTGATGCTGACAGCCCGTTCAGGCTTCCCGCAATAGCCGCATCGGCGGGGTCCGCGTCACCTTGCGCGTGCCGGCCAGGCCCAGCAGCATCACCACCACGGCGGCGCCCAGCGCCGTCAGCGCCAACGGCCGCAGCGGCGGCACGAAGTGGTCGATGTGGAACACCGCCTGGCCCAGCCACAGTCCCGCGCCGGCGGCGCCCAGCGCGGCGGTGAGGCCGGCGATCAGGCCGAGCAGGGCGAACTCGCAGGCGGCCGCCATGCGCAGCTGGCGGCGGCGGGCGCCCACCGTGCGCAACAGGGCGGCCTCGTGACGGCGCTCGGCGGCGCTGGCCGCCAGCGCGGCGGCCAGTACCAGCGCGCCGGCGAGCAGGCTGAAACCGAGAATCCAGCGCACCGCATTGCCGACCCGCGCGACGATCTCGCGCACGCGGTCCAGCAGCGAGTCGACGTCGATCAGGCTGAGGTTGCCGTAGTCGCGCGACAACTGCGCCAGCGCGCGGGCATGGCCGCCGGCCAGATGGAAACTGGCCAGCCAGGTATGCGGCAGTACATCGGCATGGGCCGGGTCGAGCAGCAGGAAGAAGTTGACCCGGAACGAGCTCCAGTCGACCTTGCGGATGCTGCCGACCTTCGCCGCGATGGTGCCGTCGCCGACGTTGAAGGTGAGCGTGTCGCCCAGTTTCAGCGCGAACATGTCGCGCCACATGGTGTCGATGGACACCTCGGCGCGGGCCGGGTCGGGGCCGGCCCAGCGACCGGCGACCAGTTGGTTGGCCGGTGGCAGCGCGGCGGCCCAGGACAGGCGCAGCTGGCGGTCGGCCCAGTGCTTCGCACGCGCGTCGCCAAAACCGAGCCGGTCGATCGGGCGGCCGTTGATCGCGGTCAGCTTGCCGACCGCCAGCGGCATCATGTTGAGCTGGTCGCCGCCGATGCGTTGCAGCGCCTGCGCGAAGCCGGCGCGCTGGTCGTCCTGCAGGTTCAGTGCAAACCAGTTCGGCGTGTCCGCCGGCAACTCCTGCCGCCAACCCTGCAGCAGGGCGGGCGCCACCGCCGCCAGCAACAGCAGGGCGCACAGCCCCAGGCTCAGCGCGGTGGCCTGGACCAGGCTCAGCGTGCGTCGCCGTGCCAGCGCCGCCAGGCCCAGCCGCACGGCCGGGTGGGCACCGGGGGCGATGCGCCGGGCCAGCCACAGCAGGCCCGCGGCCAGCAGGGCCGCGATCGCCGCCACGCCGGCCAGGCTGGCGGCGAGGATGCCGGCCAGGGTCAGCGAATGGCTCTGGCTCCAGATCAGCGCCAGTGCCACCAGCAGCGGCAGCAGGTACAGCGCGTCGACGCGTCGTGCGCGGCGCGGCACGCTCTGGCGGAACACCGCCACCGGCGGTACCTCGGCCAGTCGCGCCAGCGGCGGCAGGGCAAAGCCGACCAGCACGGCGATGCCCATCGCGGCGGCGGCGAACGACGGCGCCAGCGGCAGCACCGTCGGCACGTCGCCGAACAGCTGGCTGGCCAGCAGCCAGGCCAGTTGTGAAAGCCCCAGCGCCAGCACCAGCCCGAGCGCGGCCGCGGGCAGGGCGAGCGCGCCGAGGGTGCCGAGCAGCAGGCCGAGCACGCGCCGGCGCGGGGTGCCCAGCGCGCGCAGCAGGGCGACTTCGGCGGTCTTGCGCCGAGCGTAGCGCTGCGCCGAGAGCGCGATCGCGATGCCGGCGAGCAGCGCCGAGAGCAGGGCGGCAAGGCGCAGGAAGGCGCCGCCGCGATCGAAGGCCGAGCGCATCCGCTCGCGGGTCTGCTCCGGGGTGATCAGCTGCGCGCCTTGCGGCAGCGTGGCGGTCCGCACCCCGTCGTGCCAGCGGCGCACCGCCGCCGGCTCGCCCGCCAGCAGCAGGTCGTGGCGGGCGCGGCTGCCGACGCCGAGCAGGCCGGCTTGTTCGGCGTCGCGCAGGCTCATCAGCGCGCGCGGCGCCAGCGCCAGCAATTCGCCGCCATCGGGCTGGCGCACCAGTTCGGCGGCGATCGTCAGCGGGCGGCCGCCGAGTTGCAGCGGCTGGCCCACCTTCAGGTTCAATGCGACCAGGGCGCGGTGGTCGAGGTAGACCTGGCCCGCGGCGGGAGCGTGGCCCGGATAGCGGCGGCCGGCCGCATCGGCCAGTTGCAGCGAGCCGCGCAGCGGATAGCCGGCCTCGACCGCCTCCACCTCGAGCAACTGGCTTTGCCCGTGGGCGAAGGCGACGCTGGGGAAGCCGGCCGTGCGGGTGACGCGCAGGCCGTCGCGGCGCGCGCTGGCGGCGAAGGTTTCCGGCAGGGCCTGCGGCGAACTGATGCCGATGTCGCCGCCGATCAGTTCGGCGGCGCTGGCCAGCATGCCGCGCTCGATGCGCGTGGCGAGCGTGGCGACGACACCCAGCGCGACCACGGCCAGCACCAGCGACGCGGCCAGCGTGCGCAGTTCGGGCAGATGCCATTCACGGCGCAGGCTGCGCAGGGCGAGCAGCAGCATCTTCATGCGTTGCCGGCCGCGGGCACCACGCGGCCCTCGTCCAGCTCGGTCCGGCGATCGCAGCGGGCGGCGAGCGCGGCGTCGTGGGTGACCAGCACCAGGGTGGTGCCATGGTCGCGGTTGAGCGCGAACAGCAGGTCGCAGACGTGGTGGCCGGTGCGCTGGTCCAGGTTGCCGGTGGGTTCGTCGGCGAACAGCACGCGCGGGCCGTGCACGAAGGCGCGGGCGATCGCCACGCGCTGCTGCTCGCCGCCGGAAAGCTGGGCCGGGTAGTGGCGCCGGCGCGCACCCAGGCCCACCGCGTCGAGCGCTTCGCGCGCGCGCTGGCGTGCCGCGCCGCTGCCTTCGAGCTCCAGCGGCAGCATCACGTTTTCCTCCGCGGTCAGCGCCGGCAGCAGGTGGAACGACTGGAACACGAAGCCGACCAGCCGGCGCCGCAGATCGGCGCGGGCCTCTTCGTCCAGCCGTTCCAGGGCATGGCCGCCCAGCGTGATGCGACCGCTTTCGGCGGTGTCCAGGCCGGCCAGCAGGCCGAGCAGGGTGGTCTTGCCCGAGCCGGACGCGCCGACGATGGCGAAGCTCTCGCCCGGCATGATCCGCAGGCTGACCTCGCGCAGGATCTCGAGCCTGCCCTCGGGACCGCTGACCGACTTGCTAACATCGCAGGCCTCGAGCAGCGGACCGGAAAAATCATTCATGCGTCGATACTCTGGCTGGCGGTTGTGGTGGAGCGGATGGATCCTGCTGCTGGTCATCGGCGGCGTGCGGGCGGCGGTGCCGAGCAGGACCGTGCTGGTGCTGGGCGATTCGTTGTCGGCGGCGCACAACATACCGGTGGCGGACGGCTGGGTGCATCTGCTGGACGCGCGTCTGGGCGAGATGGTGCCGAAATGGTCCGCGATCAATGCCAGCATCAGCGGCGAGACCTCGCTGAGCGGGCGCGATCGACTGCGCGCCCTGCTGGAAAGGCACCATCCCGCGGTGGTGGTGATCGAACTGGGCGCCAATGACGGCTTGCGCGGCCTGCCGTTGCCGGCGCTGCGCGACAACCTCGCCGCGATGATCGGAATGGCGCGGCAGGCCGGGGCGCGGGTGTTGCTGCTGGGCATCGAACTGCCGGTGAACTACGGCCCGCAGTACCGCGACGGCCTGCGCCAGGTCTATGCCGGGCTGGCGCGCGAGCGGCATGTCGCCCTGGTGCCGTTCCTGCTCGAAGGCATCGCGCTCGATCCCGCCCTGATGCAGGACGATGGACTGCATCCGCTGGCCCGTGCCGAGCCGCGCGTGCTCGCGCTCGTGTGGAAGCAGCTGCGGCCGCTGCTGAAGTAGCCCGCCGTGGTGGCCCGGCCGGGCCACCGCTTCACGGCGCCGTCACTGCCGCCCCGGTTATATCTTCACGAATGTGAAACCCACCGCCGTGAGGACGATATGACCGTACATGACGAGCAAGCGGGACTGATTCTGCTGGTGGAGGACAATCGCCAGATCGCCGAGATGGTGGGGGAATTCCTGGAGCGTCGCGGCTACTCAGTCGACTACGCCGCCGATGGCGTCAGCGGCCTGCATCTGGCGGTCGCCAACAGTTACGACGTGATCGTGCTGGACTTGATGCTGCCGGGCCTGGACGGCCTGGAGGTCTGCCGCAAGCTGCGCAAGGAGGCGAAAAAATCCACGCCGGTGCTGATGCTCACCGCCCGCGACACGCTGGAAGACAAGCTGGTCGGCCTGGAAGCCGGTGCCGACGACTACCTGGTGAAACCATTCGAGGTACGCGAACTGGAGGCGCGGCTGCGCGCGCTGATCCGTCGCGACCGCCGCCAGGTATCCAGCGAGGTGCTGACGGTCGGCGACATGACCCTGGACACCGCCACCCTGCGGCTGACCCGCCACGGCCAGGAGCTGGTGGTATCGCCGATCGGGCTGAAGTTGCTGGCCATCCTGATGCGTGAATCGCCGCGGGTGGTCAGCCGGCGCGACATCGAGCGGGAGATCTGGGGCGACGCCTTGCCGGATTCGGACACCTTGCGCTCGCATCTGTACAACCTGCGACGGATTATCGACAAACCCTTCGCGAACCCTCTGCTACACACCATCCATTCCGCGGGTTATCGATTGGCGGATCTCGATGCCGAGGTGGCGTCGTCGACCCGCACCGCGTGACATCAACACGACGAAAGTCATGGGAAGCATGGCGACGAGCCCACTCACATTCCGCGCTGGGGCGTTCAAGCGGCGCATCGCGTGGATTTTCGGCCTGCAGTTTGCGGTGGTGCTGATCGCCGGCACCATGGGCGTCCACGCGATCGCGCCGTGGCCGGTGGTGATCGCGGCGATCGCGCTAGGCACGCTGCTGGCCTGTCTCGCCGCACAGCATGAGTGGCTGCCGGTCAAGGCGCTGGCCGAGCTGATCGATCACTGGAGCGACGACCGGCCCGAACCGGACGCGTTCATGCCCGAGCGCCTGCCACGCCGCAGCGATGCCGCCGTGGCCTCGCTGGCGCGCGGGCTGCACGGTTTCGCCAGCCGTATCGCCGGTTGCAACGAGCGGGAGCGCAGCTTCACCCGCGACGCCAGTCATGAGCTGCGCAGCCCGCTTACCGTGATCAAGATGTCGATCGACATGCTGGCCGAGGAAGACCGGCTCAGCGAATTCGGGGTGCGTTCGCTGCGGCGGATCAGCCGTGCCTCGCGCGAGCTGGAGATGCTGGTCGAGGCCTTGCTGGTGCTGGCGCGCGATGCGGATACGCCGGCCGACAAGGAGCGCTTCATCGTCAACGATGTCCTGCAGCACGAACTGCAGGCGGCGCGCGAGGTGCTGCTGGGGCGGCCGATCCAGCTCATGCTCGAAGAGCCGGCCAGGTTCGCGCTGGAGGGCTCGCCGCAGGCGTTCTCGGTGTTGTGCTGGCAGCTGATCCGCAACGCCTGTCAGCAGACCGAGCGGGGCAGCGTGGTGGTGTGCGTGATGCCGGGGGCAGTGAGCGTCAGCAACCGGTCCGCTCTCCCCGCGCCTGGCGCGGCGGCGCAGCCGCTGCGGGAACCGGTGGTCGACCGGCACGGCTTTGAACTGGCGATCGCGCAGCAGATCAGCGAGCGCTTTGGCTGGCCGCTGGAGTTGCAGACGCGCAGGGGCGAGGACAACATCGCGCGGATCCGTTTCCCGCATCCGCTGCCGGCACTGGCCTCGGCCCCGAATATCCTCGGCCCGTAGCCCTCGCCCGAACGGCAAGCCGCGCTCGGGCGAGGGTGGTGCTCGGAGCCGTCGAAGCCACATCCTCCGGCAGCGGATGCCCGGCCTCAGGCGGTCTGCAGCAAGGGATCCACGGTGAAGTCGCAACCGGTCCTGGCGCGCACCTGGTCCAGGCTGACGCCGGGGTTCAATTCGATCAGCACCAGTCCCTCGACCTTGTGCACTTTGAACACGCACAGGTCGGTGATGATCAGGTCGACCACCTGCTTGCCGGTCAGCGGCAGGTCGCACTGGTTCTTGATCTTCGGTGAACCGTCCCTCGCGTTGTGCTCCATCAGCACCACCACGCGGCGTACGCCGCTGACCAGGTCCATCGCGCCGCCCGGGCCCTTGACCATCTTGCCCGGCACCATCCAGTTGGCGAGGTCGCCGCTGGAGGAGACTTCCAGCCCGCCCAGGATCGACAGGTCGATATGGCCGCCGCGGATCATCGCGAAGGAGTCGGCGCTGGAGAAGAAACTCGAGCCGGGCAGGGTGGAGATGGTCTGCTTGCCGGCGTTGATCAGGTCCGCATCGACGTGGGCATCGTCCGGGAACGGGCCGATGCCGAGCAGGCCGTTTTCCGACTGCAGGGTCACATCGATGCCCGCGGGAATGAAATTGGCCACCAGGGTGGGGATGCCGATGCCGAGGTTGACGTAGTAGCCGTCGCGCAATTCCTTCGCCGCGCGCATCGCCATGGCGATGCGTACCGGGCTTTCCTTGCCGGTGTTGGCGCCGGCCACGGTGCGGAACTCGATCCGCTTCTCGTACGTCGCGCCCTGGATGATGCGGTCGACGTAGATGCCCGGTACGTGTACCGCATCCGGATCGATCGAGCCGACCGGTACCAGTTCCTCCACCTCGGCCACGCAGATCTTGCCGCAGGTGGCGATCATCGGATTGAAATTGCGCGCCGTGGCGCGGAAGACCAGGTTGCCGTGGGCGTCGCCCTTCCACGCCTTGACGATGGAGACGTCGGCATGGATCGCCTCCTCCAGCACGTACTCCCGGCCGTTGAAGACCTTGGTCTCCTTGCCCTCGGCCAGCTTGGTGCCGAAGCCGGTGCGGGTGTAGAAGCCGGGGATGCCGGCGCCGCCGGCACGCAGCTTTTCCGCCAGCGTGCCCTGCGGGGTCAGGTGCAATTCCAGCTCGCCGGCCAGCACCTGCCGCTCGAACTCCTTGTTCTCGCCCACGTAGGAGGCGTACACGCGCTTGACCTGGTGGGTCTTCAGCAGCGGGCCCATGCCGAAGTCGTCGACGCCGGCGTTGTTGCCGACGATGGTCAGGCCGGTGGTGCCGGCATCGAGCAGGGCGCCGATCAGGTTTTCCGGAATGCCGCACAGGCCGAAGCCGCCTGCGGCAATCGTCATGTGGTCGAACAGCAGGCCGTCGAGAGCCTTCGCGGCGCTGGGGTAAACCTTGTCCATCACGGTGTGTTCCTGCAAGAGAGTCAGGTGGCAAGGATACGATGGATCGAGCGACCGCCGCGCTGTACGAAGGTCCTAGGAGCGTGGTTTGCCGCGATCAGCCTTCGATCGCATCGTCATGCTGGTTGAGCGCCTTGAGCAGTTGGAAAATCTCCCGGTAGGCCCGTGGCGGCTTGTTCGGGGTTTCCTTCTCGATGCGCGCCTGGCGCAGCAGCGAGCGCAGGTGCTGGCGGTCGAGCTGCGGATGCCCGCCGATCAATTCGGACAGGGCGCTCTCGTCCTCCGCGATCAGGCGGTCACGCATCGACTCCAGGCGATGCATGACGGCGTTTTCCTGGCGCTGCCTCTCGCGGTTCTCGCCGAGTTCGGCGCGCACGGCGGCGAACTCGTCTTCACCGTAGCGGCGCATCACCTTGGCCAGGAAGGCGAGCTGGCGCTTGCGCGCGCCGTGCGAGGTGATGCGCCGGGTGATGTCGATTTCGCGGCGCACGTCGTCGGGCATGTCCAGTTTGGCCAGGCGGCTGGGCGGCAGCTCCAGCAACTGCCCGGCCAGCGCCAGCACGGCCAGTGCCTCGCGCCGCTGCTGGGTGCGGCTGGGACCGTAATCGGCGTCGTCGAGTTCGGTCTGGTTGCGGCTGCGACTGGGGCTCACGATGTTCGATTCCAGGTTGGGCGTGGGGCGGCGGTGGAGGGCGGCATCACCCGGTCGTGCCCGGTTCGCCGTCGGCGTGCTCGAGCGCGAAGCGGGCGATCGGCTCACCGTCCAGCTCGATCGTCTCGCAGAACATCGCCGCCGGGCGAACCCACAGGCCATGTTCGCCATAGAGCGCCTGGTAGACCACCAGCGGCTCCATCGTTTCGCTGTGGCGCGCGGTACCCAGCACGCGGTAGCGCTGCCCCTTGTAGTGTCGGTAGATGCCCGCGATGGCCTGCATGGGCGTTCCTCGGTGCTCTTTGCATTTGTCCGCAGCGACCCCATCTGGGGTGGCTTGGCCCCCGTATCGGCGACCGGCGGCTGCGAAGCGCCTATTCTACCCGTCAAACCTCCAGGAAAGCCCAACGTGAGCGAAAGCAGCATCAGCCAGGACCGCAGCCACTCCGATCGCAGCCAGCACGAGCTCGACCGCCTGGCCGAGCTGGCCGAGGACGTGATCCGCCGTGCCCGCGCGGCCGGCGCCAGCCAGGCCGAGGTGGCGGCGAGCATCAACACCGGCCTGAGCGTGAACGTGCGGCTGGGCGAGGTGGAGACGGTGGAGCACACCCGCGACCGCGGCTTCGGCCTCACCGTGTACTTCGGCCAGCGCAAGGGCGCGGCCAGCACCGCCGACCTGCATCCGGATTCGATCCAGGCCACCCTCGACCAGGCCTGCGCGATCGCCCGCTACACCGAGGCCGATCCGGCCGCCGGCCTGGCCGACGCCGCGCGCATGGCCACCGCGTTTCCGGATCTGGACCTGTGGCATCCGTGGGATATCGACACCACGCAGGCGATCGAGCTGGGCATCGCGATCGAGGATGCCGGCCGCGCGCATGCGGGCATCAGCAATTCCGACGGCGCCAGCGTGCAGGCCGGGCAGGGCGTGTCGGTCTACGCCAACTCGCACGGCTTCGTCGGGCGCGAGCGCGGCACCTCCCATTCGCTGTCGCTGGCCCTGATCGCCGGCGACGAGGACGGCATGCAGCGCGACTACTGGTACGACAGCGTGCGTGCCGCCAGCGACTTCATGAGCGCGAAGTCGCTCGGCGACAAGGCCGCCGAACGCACCCTGGCCCGCATGGGCGCACGCAGCCTGTCGACGCGGCAATGCCCGGTGCTGTTCGTGCCGGAGCTGGCGCGCGGCCTGATCGGCCACCTGCTCGGCGCGGTCAGCGGCGGCGCGCTGTACCGGCGTGCCAGCTTCCTGCTCGACCATGTCGGCAAGCCGGTGATGCCGGGCTGGCTGAACATCGACGAGCGACCGCATCTGCGGCGCGGCCTGGGCTCGGGCAACTTCGATGCGGAGGGCGTCGCCACCGGCGACCGCGCGCTGATCGAAGGCGGCGTGCTGGTGCGCTACGTGCTGGGCAGCTATTCGGCGCGCAAGCTGGGGCTGCAGTCCACCGGCAATGCCGGCGGCATCCACAACCTCCTGGTCCAGCCGGGCAGCGTCGACGGTTCGCCCGATGATTTCAGCGGCATGCTGCGGCGCCTGGGCACGGGCCTGCTGGTCACCGAGGTGATGGGGCAGGGCGTGTCCACCGTCACCGGCGACTACTCGCGCGGTGCGTCCGGGTTCTGGGTCGAGAACGGGCGGATCGCCTATCCGGTCGAAGGCATCACCATCGCCGGCAACCTGCGCGACATGTTTGCCGGCATCGTCGCGGTGGGCACCGATGTCGACCGGCGCTCGCACATCCTCGCCGGCTCGATCCTGCTCGAGCGGATGACGGTGGCCGGCGAGTAACGAGCCGCGAGGCGGCTGGATCGCCGGGCCGCAGATTGCTGCGGCAAAACGGCTCAGGCCTTGCTAGCATCGGCACCACCGGCCGATGAGCCGTCGACGCAAGTTCCGACTGCCAGGAGATACGCATGAGCGTCCCACCTGAATCCGTCACCCCACCCCCGCCGAACGACCCGTCACAGGCCGGACTGCCCGTCCCGGATCAACGCCAATGGGCGATGTTCGCGCATCTGTCGGCGCTGGCCGGCCTGGTCATGCCGTTCGGCAGCATCCTCGGCCCGCTGATCGTCTGGCTGATCAAGAAGGACACCATGCCGCTGGTCAACGACCAGGGCAAGGAGGCGCTGAACTTCAACATCACCGTGGCGATGGCGGCGGTGGTGTGCGGCGTGCTGGTCTTCGTGCTGGTCGGTTTCCTGCTGCTGCCGGCACTGGTGATCACCTGGCTGGCGTTCGTGATCATCGCCACGATCAAGGCGAGCGAGGGCGTCACCTACCGCTATCCGTTCACCTTGCGGCTTGTGCAGTAGGAGCGCTCCGGCACGGGCTCGCGCTTGCCATGGCGGGTGCCCGCGGGCAAGGCAGGCCATCGCTTCAGGCGGGTGACTCAATGACCGCGATGGGCGGCATAGCGTGCCAGCTCGGCCAGCAGCGACGCATGCGTGCCCCAGGGCGCGATCGCGTCGAGCGCGGTGGCGGTCAGCTCGCTCACCCGGGCGCGCGAGGCGTCGAGGCCGATGATCGACGGGAAGGTGGGCTTGTCGGCCGCCGCGTCCTTTCCCGCCGTCTTGCCGATCACCGCCGATTCGCCTTCCACGTCGAGGATGTCGTCGCGCACCTGGAAGGCCAGGCCGACGGCGTGGCCGTAGGCGTCCAGCACGTTGAGGGCGTCGGCGTCGGCGCCGGCCAGCAGGCCGCCCAGCCGCACCGAGGCGCGGATCAGGGCGCCGGTCTTGCAGGCATGCATGTGCTCGAGCTCGGCCAGGCCCAGTTGCTGGCCGACGGCGGCGAGGTCCAGTGCCTGGCCGCCGGCCATGCCCTCGGCGCCACAGGCGCGACCCAGCGTACGCAGCATGGCGACGCGGATGGCCGGATCGATCGGGCCGGCATGGTCGTCGGCGAGCAGCTCGAACGCCAGTGCCTGCAGCGCATCGCCGGCGAGGATCGCCATCGCCTCGCCAAACACGATGTGGCAGGTCGGCCGGCCGCGGCGCAGGGCGTCGTCGTCCATCGCCGGCAGGTCGTCGTGCACCAGCGAATAGGCGTGGATCAGCTCGACCGCGCAGGCCGGAGCATCCAGCAGCGGGCTGTCCACCCCCAGCGCGCGCGCGGCGGCATACACCAGCAGCGGGCGCAGGCGCTTGCCGCCACCCAACACGGCGTAGCGCATGGCTTCATGCAAGGCGGCCGGGGACTGTCCGGCCGGTGGCAGGCAGCGGTCCAGCGCCTGTTCGGCGCGCGCGATCAGGGACGGCAGGGAAGGTTCTGACTCAGGCTTCGGGTTCAAACGGTTCGGCGCTGTCGGGGGCTTCGGGGTCGAGCAGCAGTCGCACCCGCAGTTCGGCCTGCTGCAGCGACTGCTGGCAGTGACGGAACAGGCCGATGCCGCGTTCGAACGAGGCGAGGGATTCGTCCAGGCTCAATTCGCCGCCTTCCATCCGTGCGACCAGCTGTTCCAGCTCGTCGAGCGAGTGTTCGAAGTCGGCGCCAGGCGGGGTCTTGGCGGGGGCGGGAGTGGTCTTGGCCATGGGCGGTCACGCTAACGCAGCAGCGGTCCGGAATCAATCCGCAAGCGGGTCCGGCGGAGTTGCGCAGCGCGCCTGCCGCCATTGCGGCAGGCTGCCGGATGCCGCGAATATCGACACGCCGCGCGCACTGCTCCAGCGATCGGCCACGGCCACCAACTCGCCCTGGTCGTACAGCAGGGGACAGCCGGAGCGTTGCCACGGCGGCATGCCGCCGTGCTGGAACAGCGCGCGCAGCTCGCGGGTGTGGGCGTCGCCGGCCGGCCGGATTCGTTCGCCGCCGCGGCGCAGGCGTACCTGCAGCGGAGTGGTCAGCCGCGCGCCGTCATCTTTGAGCGAAAGCGCGCCGCCATCGGGCAGGCGCAACGGCTCGCCGCGCCAGTTTGCCTGCCAGGTTTCGTCGTCGATGGCCGGCGCGGGCGGCAGGGCCCACAGCCGCCGCTTCCAGATGTGCAACTCGGCGCCGGGCCAGCGGATGCATGGCAACTGGCCGGCACGCGCGCCGCATTGACGCTCGATTTCCCGTCGCTGCGCCGTGGTCGGCGCGGGCAACTGGCGGGCATGCAGCCAGTGGTCGAGCAGGGGCTGGCGCAGGGCCGGTGCCAGCGCCAGCCAGCCGGCCGCGTCCAGGCTGCCCGTGTCCGGGTCGTACAGTTCCTGCCGTGCCGCCAGCCATTGCGCCTGCAGCGCATCGGCGGCGGCGCGGCTGAGCGCGGCGCTGTGCAGGATCGAATCCACCGCCTGCGGCCAGTGCGCGGCGAGCCGCGGCAGGATTTCGTGGCGCAACTGGTTGCGCGCCAGCCGGGTGTCGGCATTGGAGGGGTCGTCGATGCAGGACAGCCGCTGGGCCAGCACGTAATCGCGCAGGTGCTGCCGCGGCAGATCCAGCAGCGGGCGCCACAGCTGGCCCCGCGCGAACGGGCGCAGGGCGCGCATGCCGGCGAGGCCTTCGGGGCCGGCGCCGCGC
>JAGWIC010000071.1 GCA_028866435.1 Lysobacteraceae bacterium
CGCGGCACGATCTGGCCGAAGTGAACGTTGAAGCCGTGCGCGAACAGCAGCGCCGCACCGGGCTTGATGTTCGGCGCGATCGAATCGGTGTACAGGCTCGGCTGCACCATGTCGGGGGTGAGCACGGCGACCAGGTCGGCGCCCTTGACCGCCTCGCCCGGCTCCAGCACGGTGAAGCCCTCGGCCTTGGCCTTGTGCCAGGTCGGGCCGTTCGGGCGCAGGCCGATTACCACGTCGAGGCCGGAATCGCGCAGGTTCAGCGCATGGGCGCGGCCCTGGCTGCCGTAGCCGAGTACGGCGATGCGGGCCTTGGCGAGGGGGTTCGGGGTGCTGTTGGTGCTCATGCGGTAACTCCTTGGTCGGTAGCTGAAGTGGATGGATTGGACGTCTGGACGGCCGCGGATACGGACGTCAGCGGATGCGTGGTGGCGCCGTCGGAGGCGGAGCCGACCAGGCGGGCATACTTGGCCAGGGCGCCGCTGGTGACCTTGGCCGCCGGCGCCTTCCAGCTGGCGCGGCGGCTGTCCAGGTCGGCGCTGGTGGAAAGCTGGCGGCTGCTGGCGTCGATCACGATCGGGTCGCCGTCGTGCAGCAGGGCGATCGGGCCGCCACGCGCCGCCTCCGGCGCGACATGGCCGACCATGAAGCCGTGGGTGGCGCCGGAGAAGCGGCCGTCGGTGATCAGGGCGACGTCGTTGCCGAGGCCGCGGCCGACCAGCGCCGCGGTGACGCCGAGCATCTCGCGCATGCCGGGGCCGCCGGCCGGGCCTTCATTGCGGATCACGATCACGTCGCCCTTGACGATGGCGCCGGCCTGCACCGCGGCAAACGCCTGCTCCTCGCTCTCGAACACCCGCGCCACGCCCTCGAAATGGCTGGCGCCCTTGCCGGCCAGCTTGAGGATGCAGCCCTCGGGCGCCAGGTTGCCGTACAGGATCGAGTAGCCGCCGCGCGGCTTCAGCGGCGCGTTCACCGGATGGACCACGTCCTGCGCTTCGGCGCGCGGCGCGGCCGCCGCTTCGGCGAACAGGCTGCGGCCGGTGACCGTGGGCGCGTCTTCCAGCATGCCCGCGGCGATCAGTTCCTGCGCCACCCGCGCGCTGCCGCCGGCGCCGAACAGCTCGACCGCGGTATAGCGCCCGCCGGGCAGCAGGTCGGCGATCACCGGGGTGTGCACCGAGGCGGGCTCGAAATCCTCGATCGTCCACGGCACGCCGGCCTCGCGGGCGATCGCCAGCAAGTGCAGCACCGCGTTGGTCGAGCCGGCGGTGGCGGCGACCATGCGGGCGGCGTTGCGCAGCGAGGTGCGGTTGAGGAATTCGTCCGGGGTGCGGTTCTGGCGCAGGCATTCCATCACCAGCTCGCCGCAGCGGAAGGCCGCTGCGCCCTTGGCCGGGTGGGTGGCCGGGATGTCGTTGAAGCCCATCGGCGACAGCCCCAGCGTGGTCAGCACCATGGCCATGGTGTTGGCGGTGAACTGGCCGCCGCAGGCGCCGGCGCCGGGGCAGGCGTCGCGCTCGACCGCGGTCAGCTCGGCATCGTCGATCTTGCCCGCGCCATGCGCGCCGACCGCCTCGAACACCTGCTGGATGGTGATCGGGTGGTTGTCGTGGGTGCCGTGGGCGATGGTGCCGCCGTACAGCGCCACGCCCGGGATGTTCAGCCGCGCCAGCGCCATCGCCGCGGCCGGGATGGTCTTGTCGCAACCGCACAGCACCACCATCGCGTCCAGGCAGTGGCCGTTCACCGCCAGCTCGATCGAATCGGTGATGACCTCGCGGCTGATCAGCGAGGCGCGCATGCCCGAGGTGCCCATCGCGATGCCGTCGGTGACGGCGATGGTGTTGAACTCGATCGGCGTGCCGCCGGCGGCGCGGATGCCGGCGGCGGCCTCGACCGCCAGCTCGCGCAGGTTCAGGTTGCACGGGCTCACGTTGGACCAGGTGTGCACCACCGCGACCAGCGGCTTGGCGATCGCCTCGTCGTCCAGTCCGGTGGCGCGCAGCATGGCGCGGGCGGGGGCGCGGTCCGGGCCGCTCTTGATCAGGTCACTGCGCATGGCTGTTCCAGATATTCGGGTTTGAGGAGAAGAAGCGCCCCCTGCGTGCGAGAGAGGTCGGCTGGGCGGATGCGGGCTGGAAACCTGGGGGCAGGGTCAGTTCATTCGCGGCCGCTGACACGCAAGGGGCAGCAGAAAATACGGACACATCCCTGTATCCGCTTGGGAAACCTTGGCGGGTCAGCCGCATGCGCGGGACCCGTGGAAGAAGGCCGCGTGGTGGTCGGCGTGATCCTCGATCGCCGCCAGCACCGCCTCGCACACCTCCCGGGTGCCGGCGCTGCCGCCGATGTCGCGGCTGCGCGGGCCGTGGCGCAGCACGTGGTCGACCGCGTGCTCGATCGCGACGGCCTCGCTCTCCAGCCCCAGCGAGTGGCGCAGCAGCATCGCGGCGGAGAGGATGGTGCCGACCGGGTTGGCCACGCCCTGGCCGGCGATGTCGGGCGCCGAGCCGTGGATCGGTTCGAACAGGCCGGCCTTGCCCTCGCCCAGCGAGGCCGAGGGCAGCAGGCCCAGCGAGCCGGCGATGGCGGCGGCCTCGTCGGTGAGGATGTCGCCGAACAGGTTCTCGGTGACCACCACGTCGTAGCGGCCCGGCTGGGTCAGCAGCAGCATCGCCATCGAGTCGACCAGTTGGTGCTCGACCTTCACGGTGGGATAGTCGGCGGCGATGCGCTGCACCGTGCTGCGCCACAGCCGCGAGGTCTCCAGCACGTTGGCCTTGTCGACCGAGGTGAGGTGGCGGCGGCGCCCGCGCGCCAGCTCGAAGGCGCGGCGCACCACGCGCTCGATCTCGGCCTCGGTGTAGCGGCACTCGTCGGTGGCGGCATCGGCGGTGCGCGTCTTGGTGCCGAAATAGGCGCCGCCGGTGAGCTCGCGCACGAACAGCACATCGACGTTGCCCAGCTTCTCGTTCTTCAGCGGCGACAGCTCGGCCAGTGCCGGGTGCACCTGCAGCGGGCGCAGGTTGGCGTACACGCCCAGCGCGGCGCGCAGGGCGAGCAGGCCCTGTTCCGGCCGTACCGGGGCGTTCGGGTCGGACCACTTCGGGCCGCCCACGGCGCCCAGCAGCACGGCGTCGGCGTGCTGGCACGCGGCCAGCGTGGCGGCCGGCAGCGGCTGGCCGGTGGCGTCGATGGCGGCGCCGCCGATCAGCTGTTCGTCGAAGGTGAACACGTGCTCGTAGCGCGCGGCGACGGTTTTCAGCGCGGCCACGGCGGCGGCGACGACTTCGGGGCCGACGCCATCGCCGGGCAGGGTGACGATGTGGGCTTTCATGCGGCCAACTCCTGATGCTTCTGTTCGTAGGCGGAGATCGCTTCGGCGTGCTGCAGCAGGTAGCCGAGCTGGTCGACCCCGTTGAGCAGGCAGTGGCGGGCGAAGGGTTCGAGCTGGAATGCGATGCGGCCGCCATCGGGCAGGGCGATGAATTGCCCCTGCACGTCGATGGTCAGCTCGATGCCGGGGTGTTCGAGCAGCCAGCGGTGCTCGGCGGCGCTGATCACCACCGCCAGCAGGCCGTTCTTCAGCGCGTTGCCGCGGAAGATGTCGGCGATCTCGCTGCACAGTACCGCCTGGATGCCGTAGTCGAGCAGGGCCCACGGCGCGTGCTCGCGCGAGGAGCCGCAACCGAAATTGCGCCCGGCCACCAGGATCGAGCATCCGCGTGCCGCCGGCTGGTTCAGCGGGAATGCCGGATTGGCGCTGCCGTCGGCCAGGTAGCGCCAGTCGTTGAAACAAAGCTTGCCCAGTCCCTCACGCGTGGTGGTGGTGAGGAAACGTGCCGGGATGATGCGGTCGGTATCGATGTTCTCGTCGGCCAGCACCGCGGTGCGGGAGTGGATGCGGGTGATCGGGTTCATGACTGGCTCTTGTGAGGAGTGAGTGGAGAGGAGCGAGGGGTGAGAGAAGGGCGAAGGGCAAAAGCGCGCGGGGAAGTGCCGGGTCTCGGCATCTGCTCTCTCTCGCTTCTCACTCCTCTCCACTCACTCCTGATCCTCATGCGGCTTCCACCAGGTACGGGCGCGGATCGGCGACGCGCCCGGCCACGGCGGAGGCGGCGGCGGTGGCCGGGCTGGCCAGCACGGTGCGCGCCCCCTTGCCTTGGCGGCCCTCGAAGTTGCGGTTGGAGGTGGACACCACCAGCTGGCCGGGCTGGGCCAGGTCGCCGTTCATCGCGATGCACATCGAGCAACCGGGCACCCGCCATTCGGCACCGGCGGCGAGGAACACCTGATCCAGGCCCTCGCTCTCGGCCTCGCGGCGCACCGCCTCGGAGCCGGGCACGACCAGCATGCGCACGCCGCTGGCGACGTGGCGCCCGCGCAGCACGCGCGCCGCCTCGCGCAGGTCGGACAGGCGCGAGTTGGTGCAGCTGCCGACGAAGACCACGTCCACCGGCGTGCCCTGCATGGCCTGGCCGGGCTGGCTCTGCATGTAATCCAGCGCGCGCCGTTCCTGCGCATTGGTGGCGGCGGGGATCGGTGCGTCGATCGCGATGGCCATGCCCGGATGGGTGCCGTAGGTGACGGTGGGGACCACCGCGCCGGCATCGATGCGCACTTCGTGGTCGTAGTGCGCGCCGTCGTCGGTGCGCAGCGAGCGCCAGCGTTCGACCGCGGCATCCCAGGCCGCGCCGTGTGGCACTTTCGGACGCCCCTTGAGCCACTCGAAGGTGGTGTCGTCCGGTGCGATCAGGCCGGCGCGGGCACCGGCTTCGATCGACATGTTGCACACGGTCATGCGCTCGTCCATCGACAGCGCCTCGATCGCCGCGCCGCGATACTCCAGCACGTAGCCGGTGCCGCCGTTGACGCCGATATGGCCGATGATGTGCAGGATCAGGTCCTTCGCGCCGACCCCGGCGGGCAGCTGGCCGTCGACATGGATCGCCATGGTCTTCGGCTTGGGCTGCAGCAGACACTGGGTCGCCATCACGTGGCCCACCTCGGTGGTGCCGATGCCGAAGGCCAGCGCACCGAACGCGCCGTGGGTGGAGGTGTGGCTGTCGCCGCAGACGATGGTCATGCCCGGCTGGGTGGCGCCCAGTTCCGGCCCGATCACGTGCACGATGCCGCGATCGGCGCTGTCCCAGCCGTGCAGCTCGACGCCGAACTCGCGGCAGTTGCTTTCCAGCTGGGTCACCTGTGCCTGCGCCTGGGCGTTGGCGTAGGGGCGCGTGCCGTCGGCATGGGTCGGCAGGGTCGGCGTGGAATGATCCAGCGTCGCCAGCATGCGATCGGGGCGCCGCAGCCGCAGCCCGCGCTCGCGCAATTCGCTGAACGCCTGCGGCGAGGTGACCTCATGCACCAGGTGCAGGTCGACATACAGGATCGCCGGCGTGTCGGCGGTCTGCGGCGCGACCACGTGCGCGTCCCAGACTTTTTCGAACAGCGTGCGTGCGCTCATGCCAGAGCCTCCCGCCTGGCCGCCGGCAGCTGCGCCACGCCGGGCTCGCCGACGAACTCCAGCCAGCCCCGGCAATCGTTGGTGCGGCCGTCGAACAGGCCGAAGAAGGCCTGCTGCAACGCCTTGGTGATCGGGCCGGGCGTGCCGGCGCCGACGATCTTGCGGTCGACCGAGCGCACCGGGGTGATCTCGGCGGCGGTGCCGGTCATGAAGATCTCGTCGCTGCTGTACAGCGCCTCGCGCGGCAGGTCGCGCTCCTCCACCGTCAGGCCCAGGTCCGCGGCCAGCGTGATCACGCTGTCGCGGGTGATCCCGGCGAGGATGCCGGCGCTGGTCGGCGGTGTCATCAGCTTGCCCTTCCTTACCAGGAACAGGTTCTCGCCGGCGCCTTCGCTGAGCAGGCCGTTGTGGCCCAGCGCAATGCCCTCGTCGTAGCCGCCGCGCCTCGCCTCCGCCGCGATCAGCTGGCTCGACAGGTAGTTGCCGCCGGCCTTGGCCCAGCTCGGCAGGGTGTTCGGTGCCGGCCGGTGCCACGACGACACGCACACGTCGGCGCCCTTCTCGACCGCGTCGCCGAGGTAGGCGCCCCAGTTCAGCGCCATGATCGCCACGTCCACCGGCGCGCCGTTCTTCGGCAGCACGCCCAGGCCGCCGGCGCCGCGGAACACGATCGGGCGCACGTAGGCCGAATCCATCTGGTTGGCGCGGATCAATTCCAGGCAGGCGGCGTTGATCTCGTCCTCGCTGTAGCCGATCTCGATGTCGTAGACGCGGGCCGACTCGAACAGGCGGCTGGTGTGGTCGGCCAGGCGAAAGTACGCCGGCCCCTGGGGCGTGGCGTAGACGCGCTCGCCCTCGAACACCGAGGAGCCGTAGTGCAGGGCGTGCGTGCTGACGTGGCAGGTGGCGTCGGCCCAGGGCTTGATCTGGCCGTTGTGCCACAGGAAGGCGGTATTCATGCAGGGTTCCTCGTGATCACAGATGCGCGACGGCGACCGGCGCGGCGGCCGGCGTCTGTCGCGAGATGCGGTTGACGATGGCCAGCGCCGCCAGGGCGGTGGCTTCGACGATGTCGGTACTGACGCCGTGGCCGCGCCAGGCGCGCTCGGCATGGCGCGCGGTCAGCTGGGCCTGGCCCTGGGCGTCACCGCCCTCGCCGACGGCGCGTACCAGGAAGTCGGTCAGCTCCAGGTCGCTGCCGGTGGCGCGCTCGATGGCGCGCAGCACGGCGTCGACCGGGCCGTCGCCGATCGCCGCCTCGCCGATCTCGCGGCCGTCGTCGTGGGCCAGCTTCACCGAGGCCGACGCGCTGCCGCCCATGTGGGTGGAGCTGCTCAGCTGCAGCAGGTGCCACGGGCCCTGCGCGTCGGGGTCGTGCCCCAGCGCGATGGCCTCCAGGTCCTCGTCGTGGATTTCGCGTTTCTTGTCGGCGAGCGTCTTGAAGCGGCCGAGGATGGCTTCCATCGAGGCTTCGTCGGGGGTGTGGCCCAGCGCTTCCAGCCGCTGGCGCAGCGCCGCGCGACCGGAATGCTTGCCCAGCACCAGCCGGGTCTCGCCGATGCCGACGTCCTGCGGCAGCATGATCTCGTAGGTGCCGCGGTGCTTGAGCATGCCGTGCTGGTGGATGCCCGACTCGTGCGCGAAGGCGTTTTCGCCGACGATCGCCTTGTTGCGCGGCACCGCCTGCCCGGTCAGCTGGGTCAGCAGGCGCGAGGTGGGATACAGCTTGCGCGTGTCGATGCGCGTATCCACGCCGAACAGCGCGCCACGCACCTTCAGCGCCATCACCACCTCTTCCAGCGCGGCATTGCCGGCGCGCTCGCCGATGCCGTTGATGGTGCATTCCACCTGGCGTGCGCCGGCGCTGATCGCGGCCATGCTGTTGGCGACCGCCATGCCGAGATCGTCGTGGCAATGGCTGGAGAAGACCACCTTGTCGGCGCCGCGCACGTGGCGGCGGAGGTACTCGAACAGCTCGACGATCTCCGATGGCGTGGTGTAGCCGACGGTGTCCGGCGCATTCAGCGTGGTGGCGCCGGCGGCGACCGCGGCGCTGAACACCTCGACCAGGAATTCCGGTTCGGTGCGCAGTGCGTCCTCGGCGGAAAACTCCACCTCGTGACACAGCCCGTGCGCCCGCTCCACGCCCGCCACCGCCGCGTCCAGCACCTGCGCCTTGCTCATGCCCAGCTTGTGCTCGCGATGCAGCGGGCTGGTCGAGAGGAACACGTGGATGCGCGAACGCCGTGCCTTCTCCAGCGCGCGCGCCGCATCGTCGATGTCGCCCGGCTGGCAGCGCGCCAGGCCGCAGACGGTGGTCGTCTTCAGCGCCGCGGCGATCTCCGCAACTGCAGCAAAATCGCCAGGGGAGGCTTTCGGAAAACCGGCTTCGAGCACGTCCACGCCGAGCGCCTCCAGCGCCTGTGCCATGCGCAGTTTCGCGCGCCGGTCCATCGAAAAGCCGGGCGCCTGCTCGCCGTCGCGCAAGGTGGTGTCGAAGATGCGTACGCGCTCGACGTCGGCATGGGCACTGCCGTCGGTGGATCGCGCTACGTTGGAATCAATGGTCATGGATGGCTCCGTGATGCGGAACTGGGGCAAAAAAAACCCCGCGCCGTTGTCGGTGCGGGGTTCTTTGGGAGTCTTCAGGTTACCTACCTGGACACATGCCCTCAGCCCGCACCTCCGCTGGTAATGAGGAGTACGAGTACAAGAGCAAGGGGGAGCGTGCCCGCCACCGGCACGGTTGCCCCGACCGTCGGCGGACGGTAGGTATCGGCACTGCTGTGGTGGCTGTTGCGTTGCGACATGCGATCGACCTTAGGACAGTTGGCAAGCGTCCGTCAACAGTTTCATGTGAAATTTTTCCGTGAGACCGGTTTTGGACGTCCAGATGTCCGTATCGGAAGCTGCGCAAAGGCCCTGTCGCGGCCAGGGTCGCCAGTCCCCGGCTTCGCCGCGGCATTCCGGCCGCGGCGGAGAAATCGCGGTTTCGTGCGTTTTCAGTCCAGTTGCCGCAGCCACTGCCGCAGCGCGCCGTCCTGCGCCGCCATCGGCTCGGCGACGGCGGGCCTGGCCAGCATCGCCGCGAGCGCGGCGGGCACCGCCAGCGGGTGCCCGACCAGCGGCTCCACCACGCTCTCGAACTTGGCCGGATGGGCGGTGGCGACGACCGCCCACGGCAGACGGCTGCCCGCCGCGCGCAGCTGGTCGAGCCGGTGCATGGCGGTGGCGGTGTGCGGGCAGAGCACCTCGCCGTGCTCGCGGGCATGCCGGCCGATGGTCTGCCGGATCGTGGCATCGTCGACGCTGTGCGCATGCAGCAGCCGGCGCAGCTGCGCCTGGTCGGGGAAGGTCCAGCGCAGGCGCTCGAAGTTGCTCGGCGCACCGACGTCCATCGCATTGGCGATGGTGGCGATCGCTTCGCGCGGTGCGTAGTCGGCACCGGCGAAGTAGTCGGGCAGGGTGGCGTTGGCGTTGCAGGCCAGTTCCACCTCGCCGATCGGCAGGCCCATCGCCCGCACCCACAGGCAGGCCATCGCGTTGCCCAGGTTGCCGGTGGGCACGATGACGTTGAGCGCGGTGCCGTGTTCGCGCCACCAGCCCAGTGCGGCATGGGCGTAGTAGCTCATCTGCGGCAGCAGGCGGCCCAGGCTGATGCTGTTGGCCGAGGACAGCGGCACCTCGGCCTGCAGGGCGCTGTCGTTGAGCGCGGCCTTGACCATGCGCTGGCAGTCGTCGAAGCGGCCGGCCACGCGCAATGCCTGCACGTTGTCGCCGAAGCAGCCCAGCTGATGGGCCTGGCGCGGCGACACCAGGCCGTCGGGATAGAGGATCGCCACGCGTAGGTTCGGCTGGCGGTGGAAGGCTGCGGCCACCGCCGCGCCGGTATCGCCGGAGGTGGCGACCAGGATCGTCAGCGGCCGGGTATCCGCGCGCGGCAGCCGGCGCAGACAGGCGGCGAGGAAGCGGGCGCCGAAATCCTTGAACGCCGAGGTCGGGCCGTGGAACAGCTCCAGCAGCATCGCGTCCGCCGGCGCCGGCAGGGTGCGCAGCGGCGCCTCGAACGCCAGCGCCTCGGCGCAGATCGCCGGCAGCTCCCCGGCCAGCGCATCGCCGGCGAAGAACGGCGCCAGCAAGGTGGCCGCGGTATCGGCCAGCGAGCCGTGCGGGTCGAACGCCGCCGGATCGAGCGCGGGCAGCTGCGTGGGCACGTACAGGCCGCCGTCCGGTGCCAGTCCCGCCGCGATCGCCTGGCTGATCGGCACCGCCGGGCTGGCCCCGCGCGTACTGACGTAGGCGGCCGCTGGCGGGCGGTGCGGTCGATCCTGCGTGCTCATGGCTGGCCCCCGGCGAGCGGTTCGATCAGGCCGGCGGCGGGGCCGTCGACCGGCGACACCCAGCCTTCGCTGTCCAGCGCGACCTCGGCGAAAGCGGCCTGCATCGATACCGATGCCGCTTCGGCATCGGCACGGTTCTCGTACCAGCCGAACACGCTGGGGCCGGCGCCGGAGATGCTGGCGCCCATCGCGTGGTGGTCCAGCGCGGCCTGCTTCACCCGCGCGAAGTTGGGAATCAGCGGCGCGCGTCGCGGCTCGACCAGGACGTCCTTGAGGCCTTCGCGCACCAGCGCTGCATCGCTGCGGTAGCAGCCGGCCAGTACCAGCGCGAGGTTGGAACTCTGCGCGACAAACTCGCCCAGCGCGTAGTGCCCGGCCAGCGCCGCGCGCGCCTTGCGCGTTTCCAGCACCACATGCGGGTGCACCAGCGCGCAATGCCAATGGGCCGGCACCGGAATCCGCAGCAACCTCTCGTGGGTGGCCAGTACCAGGCCGCCGAGCAGCATGCCGCCCAGGTTGTCGCCGTGGCGGCTGCCGCTGGCCACCGCCTCGCCGTCGAGGGCGAAGCCGTACAGCGCTTCGCGCGGCAACGGCTGCTTCAGCAGGGCGTTGGCGGCCACCAGCGCGGCCACGCAGGAGGCGGCCGAGCCGCCCATGCCGGAACCCAGCGGTATGCCCTTTTCCAGGATCAGCTCGAAGCCGTGCTGCAGGCCGAGCGCCTTGCGCAGCGCCATCAGGGCGACGCCGGCGGTGTTCTGTCGCGGATCGGTCGGCAACGCGCTGACGCAGCCGCGGATGGCCGCGATGCGCACCACCGGCTCGTCGATGCGGCGCACTTCGGCGACGTCGCCGGCACCGGCCAGGCTATGGCCGAGCAGGTCGAAGCCGACGCCGGCGTTGCCGATGCTGGCCGGTGCGAAGGCGCGGGCGAGGCGGGCGGGTGGTTTTCGCGGTGACGCCATGGCGGGTTCCAGCACGGTGGGATGGGAGAGGTCGGCCAGCGCGTGGTCGGCGTTCATGGCCGCACCCCCAGCGACTCGGCGATGCGCAGCAGGTCGCCGAACACGCCGGCGGCGGTGACTTCCGGCCCGGCCCCCGGGCCTTGCACCAGCAGTGGGTTGTCGCAGTAGCGGCGGGTACTGAATTGCACCACGTTGTCGGTCAGGCGGGTATGCGCGAACGCGTGGCCGGCCGGCAGCACCGCCAGTCGCACGCTGGCGCGGCCGTGCCGGTCCAGGTGCGCCACGTGGCGCAACACGCCGCCCTCGGCGCGGGCTTCGGCGAGCTTGGCCGCCATCGGCGCGTCCATCTCGTCGAGCCGCTGCATGAATGCGTCCAGCGGCAGCGCGGCCAGCGCCGGCGGCACCAGGCTGTGCAGGTCCACCTCCTCCATCGACAGCGGCCAGCCCGCCTCGCGTGCCAGGATCACCAGCTTGCGCGCCACGTCGGTACCGGACAGGTCGTCGCGCGGGTCCGGCTCGGTATAGCCCAGCGCATGCGCCTCGCGCACCAGCGTGGAGAATGGGTGCTGGCCGTCGTGGCGGTTGCACAGCCAGGCCAGCGTGCCGGAGAACATGCCTTCCACCGCCAGCAATTCATCGCCGGTATCGAGCAGGTCGCGCAGCGTCTGCACCACCGGCAGGCCGGCACAGACGGTCGCCTCGTAGCGGAAGCGGGCACCGCCGCCGGCGCAGGCGGCGCGGATCGCCTGCCAGCGCGCCAGCGGGCCGCTGCCGGCCAGCTTGTTCGGCGTCACCACGTGGATGCCGGCGGCCAGCCAGGCCGGATAGCATTCGGCCACCGCCTCGTTGGCGCTGCAGTCGATCAGCAGCGCGTCGCGGCCCTCGTTGCCGCGCACGTGCGCGGCGAAGGCGTCGAGGTCGTTCGGGCGCCACACCTGCGCGCCGCCGTGGCGGCCATTGAGTTCGGCGTCGTCGCAGTCCAGCCACATCCGCTTGCTGGCCACCACGCCGCACAGCCTGAGCTCCAGCCCGCTGTGGCGCGCCAGCCGCGGCTGGGCGGCGCGCAATTGCTCCAGCAACGCGGTGCCGACGCGGCCGGGGCCGATCAGGCCTACCGCCAGCTGACGCCGACGGGTGGCCGCCCGCGGCACCAGCAGGGCAGGCGGCAGGCGATGCGGATGTTCAGCCAGGGGGGACGCACACATGTTCACGATAACCTCCAGAGGGGCCCTTGGCTCGCTGGCGGTTCGGCTCGTGCGTGAAGTCAGCGCCGGCCCGCCTGGTCGAGGGCGGGGCCGTTGCGTAGTAGAGAACCTAGTCGCGCACGGACACCCACCCCGACCGAGTGGTAATAATGGTCGTGGTGGTAATCGCAGTGGCGAGGGATGGGGTGCCGACACCGAGCCACGGCCCCGCGGCGCCGGCGCGAACCGGGGCGGGATGCATGCATGCTGGCGTGGAAAGTGGCGACATGGCGTCGACATTAAGTGGCATGCTGCACTGCAGTCAACAGATACATTTGCAACCTTCTCCGCGGACTTCGGCGCGGAGTGGCGGCGATCCGCGTCGGCACCTCATCCGCCGGCGTGGCATCCGATCCCGGGACGTGGTGCGGCGGCCACGCGGCGCATCCGCCACCGCGGCGGCCTGCGCCGTGCCGATTTGTCGCAGGGCGAAAGTATGGATCGCGGTCCATGGTTTGGCGCAAAATCACCGCTGCACCCGCTCCGGATCCATGCCGTGAAAGCAACGACCCTCGCCGCAGCGCTCGGCGGTATCGCCCTCGCCGCCCTGCCGCCGGCCGCCAGCGCGTGCGCCACCTGCGGCTGCAGCCTGAGCACGGACGCGGCGACCGGTTATTCGACCGAGTCGGGCTGGCGCATCAACCTGGACGATACGTTCATCGACCAGGGCCAGTTGCGTCACGGCGGCGGCACGGCGACGGCGCAGCAGGTGGTCGACCAGCCCGCCGACCCGGCCGCCGGCGGCGGTGAGATCGAGAAGGACACGATCAACCGCTACGTCAATCTGAACGTGGCCTACCGGCTCGATGCGAGCTGGGGCTTCAGCCTGCTGCTGCCCTACATACTGCGCGGCCACACCACCTACGGCAACCAGCAGCAGCCGTACGTGCCGGCGCAGACCGCGCCCGACCAGGTCAGCGGCGCGCGCGTGTCCGGCATCGGCGACGTGAAGCTGCTGGCCAGCTTCCAGGGTTTCCTGCCGACCCGCAATCTCGGCCTGCAGTTCGGCGTGAAGCTGCCCACCGGCCGCTACGGCGGCGAGGCGGCGGACGGCAGCTTGGTCGGCCACCCGGCGACCTTCCGCCGTGGCCCGGCCGCGGGCCAGGCGCTGGACACCAGCCTGCAGGCGGGCAGCGGCAGCACCGACCTGATCGTGGGGGGGTATTACTACCAGCCGGTGAGCCAGGATTTCGACGCCTTCGTCAACGGCCAGTTCCAGGCCGCGGTCGCGCAACGGCTGGACACGCCCGGCGCCGACTACCGGCCCGGCAACCTCGCCAGCCTGAGCTTCGGCCTGCGCTACGAGGCGCACGCGAACTGGGTGCCGCAGCTGCAGCTCAACCTGCAGCGCAAGAGTGCCGACCAGGGTGCGCTGGCCGACCGGCCCGACACCGCCGGCACCGTGGCCTACCTCAGCCCGGGCATCAGCGCGACGCTGGCCGGGCGCATCCAGGCCTATGCCTTCGTGCAGCTGCCGGTGTACAGCCGGCTGGCGGGATACCAGTTGTTCCCGCGCTGGACCGGTACGGTCGGCCTCAGCGTCGCGTTGTGATCCCGCCGCCTCGCCAGCGCAGGGTTGCCGGGCTGCGCCGCCTCTGCGCGTGCCTGCTGCTGTTCGCCTTCGGCGCGGGCGCCCGCGCCAACAGCCTGGTCGTGGGGCAGCCGGCTCCCTCCATCACCCTCACCACGCTCGATGGCCAGCACATCAGCAGCGCCGACCTGCGCGGCAAGGTGGTGATCCTCACGTTCTGGGCGACCTGGTGCGAGCCCTGCCGCGAGGAACTGCCGCTGCTGTCGCGTTATGCGCGGCAGCATGCGACGCAGGGGCTGGTGGTGCTCGGCTTCAGCCTCGACTCGCCCGAGCAGCTCGGCAAGGTGCGCGCCGTGGCGGACACCCTGAGCTTTCCGGTCGGCCTGCTGGGCGACCCGCACGTTGCCGGCTACGGCCGCATCTGGCACCTGCCGGTGAGCTTCGTGATCGACCGCCGGGGCCTTCTGGTCGACGACGGCTGGAAGGACCGCCAGCCGGCATGGACGTCCGCACGCCTGGCCCGGGTGATCGACCCGCTGCTGCCGCGACGACCCTGACGGCAGCGTCCGCCACAAAGAGGAAGGGCCGGCTTGGCGCCGGCCCTTCCTCCAACCCGATCACCCCGGCGCCGCGCCGGTCAGAAACGCCAGGCGATGCCGGCGCTGACGTAGTCGTCGTGCATCGGGCCGCTCAGGGCGCCCTGGTAGCTCACGTTCACCCGGGTCGATCGGCCGATCTTCGCCTGCACGCCCGCCTCGCCATTCAACCAGGAACGGGGCACGCCGTTGCCACGGATCTGGAAGCTGGTGCCGGGCGCGTCGACGAAACCCACCTGCGCCACCGGCTGGCGATCGCCCCAGGCATTGGCTTCGGCCAGGCCGACATAGGGTTGCAGGGTTGCCGTGCCGTGCTGGAACGAAGCCCCCAGCTTGACCCCCAGCTCGCCCCGGTAGCGGGATTGCCCGATGCGGCCGTACTGCAGGGCAAGCGCGTCGCTGCCGTACTCGCGATAAGCCTGCTGCGACGAGCTTGCCACCATCACGTCGCCATAGGGCTGCACGAAGCCGCGCTTGCCCAGGGGCAGGATGAATCCCGAGCTCAGCTGCAATGCGGTGGATGTCGCGTCGGGTTTGCCGCTGATCGTCTGCGTGCCGGAGCCGCCGAGGCGGAGCGTGCGGTCGGCATAGCTCCAGCCGCTGGCATAGCTCAGCACCCCGCCGATGTACCAGGCGCCGCGCTGGTAGTCGGCATAGGCCGCCAGCATGTTGTATTGCGACCTCACACTCGACGCCAGCGCCGGGGTGCGGGTGGTGATGCCGCTGTGGCCCAGCGCCACGCCGACCCTGGCCTGCCCGCCCAGCGCCACGTCGCCACCGAGCGCGATGCCGCCGCCGTCGAACCGATTGCTCTGGAAGGCGCCATCCAGGCGCGAGTTGGTACTCAGCGCCTGCGCCCAGAAGTGGTGCTCGCCCAGGTCCTGGCCGGGCTGGTGGCAGGTGGGGTGATCGCCGCGGCCGGTGCCGCAGCCCGCGCCGGCATCGAACATCTGGCCGCCAACGGTGTCGAGGAAGCGGTCGCCCGCCAGGTTGATCGCCCGCGCCGACGCCACGCTGCTCTCGCCGGAGATGGCCTCCAGGTTCAGGGGCACGTTGCCGCTGGCCACCTTGTTGAGCGCGCCCAGCAAGCTGCCCGAAGCGGTGTACTGCAGGCGGTTCAGCACGCTGCCGACCGCGGCCTGGTTGCTGTTGCTGGTGCCGGCCGTCCAGTTGAGCGGGTTGAGGATTTCCAGCGAGATGGTGTTGAGGTAGTCCAGGCGCGCCAGCTGGCCCGGCGCGGCGGCGGCCGCAGGGACCGGGGTGGCGCTGCTGGCGGCAGGCTTGAACGAGGCGAGATTGAGCCAGGCCGTGCTGCCCGACGTGCTGGTGGCGTTGGCGAACTGGCCGCTCAGGCTGCCGGCGCTCAGCAGCTTGTACTCGGCGTAGAACGGTACCGTCGTGGACATCGGCGCCAGCAGCAGTTGCATCCCGCCGATGTCGGCATGGCCGTTCACCGTCAGGTGCGTGTTCTGCCCGCTGGCCGGGCCATAGGCGAACAGCAGGCTGCCGCCCTGGTTGACCAGGCTGCCCACCGTCAGCGTCTGGCCGCTGGCGCTGCCCGGTGCCACCAGGCCGCCGTGCACGTCGAGCTGGCCCGGCGCCGAGCCGCTGCCGGCCAGCGTCCCGGCCGCGGCCAGGCTGATGTTGTTGAGCACGGAGCCGTTCAGCACCACGGTACCCTTGTCGATGCTGGTGCCGCCGGTATAGCTGGCGTTGCCGGTGAGGGTCAGCGTGCCGGTGCCGTACTTGATCAGCGGGCGGTTGCCGCTGAGCAGCGACACGTCCGGGTTGGAATCGTTGTTGGCCAGGCCGAACTGCAGCACGGTGGCGTCGGCGTAGTTGCTGGTGACGTCGTACAGCATCCAGGCGCCGCGGCCGTAGGTGCCGATGGCCAGCGCGTCCAGGCCGGGCTGGTAGTCGATCACCGTGATCTGCGTGTTCGGCAGCCCGTTGCCGAGCCGGCGCCAGTTGCCGAGGTTGCCGCTGGCGTCGCTGTCGGCCGATACCAGCGGGTTGCCGGCATTGGCCGCCGAGTTCATGCCGCCGACCAGCAGCGCGTTGACGCCGTTGTTGCTGATGAAGCCGAGCGCATCCGGACGGATGAAGTTCGCCGGCAGGTTCGCGGTGAGGTCCTTGCCGGTAGCGCCGCCGTCGACCGTGCCCCACAGGAAGCCGTTGCCGCTGGCACCGGGGGCGGCGGCGAAGAAGCGGTTTTCGCTGCGCGGGTCGAACAGCACCGCATTGGGCGCATGCATCGCCACCGGATAGGAAAACACCGGCTGCAGGTCGATGCCGCCGAGCGAGCTGCCGGTGCTGCGGAACAGGCGGGCGTAGTTGCCGCTCTGCGGATCCTGGTAGAGGTAGGTGCCGGCCAGCAGGGCGTAGGTGTTGTCGCGGGTGCCGAAATCGAGCGCGGAGACGAAACCGGTGGCGCCGGCGAAGTACGACGGCAGGATCTGGTAGCAGTACTGCGAGCAGGCGGTGTCGCCGGCGACGTAGGGCGTCGGCGTGGCGTTGAAGTTGTCCTGCGACACCAGCACGCCGGGCGACACGCCGGTGGCCATCAGGCTCTTGTCGATGTTGTTGAGGACGAACGGGTTGACGAAGTTGATCGTGTAGGAATCGAGCTCGACGATGCTGTTGCCGCCGGGGCCGGCCACCGAGGCGAACTGGCCGGTGCGGTCCGGTGCGAAGTAGAGGTCCGTGCTCGACGGGACGTTGGCGATCAGCTTGCCGCTCGCGTCGGTCCACGGCAGCGTGTCGACGTAGTTGCCCTGCGCGTCGGTCTTGTAGCGGGTCAGGCCGCCCAGGTACTGGCTGGCCACGTAGGTGTAGCTGAAGCCCGGCGTGCTCTGGCCGTTGACCAGGGCCAGCGTGCCGTCGCCGCCGCCGATCTGCTGGTAGATCGAGCGGTTGCCCGGCATCTGCCGGGCCGCGCCGTTGTCCTGCGCCGCCACGGCGAGCTGCCCGGTGTTGGGGTCCAGGCCCAGGCTGTAGATCTCCAGCGCCTGGCGGCCGTTGTTCAGGCCGCGCCACACGCCGTTGTCGCTGGTGGGGTTGCTGCGGCGATACAGCCCGCCGTCGGTGCTCATCAGCAGGTTGCCCTGCGCGTCGAAGGCGAAGGCACGCGCATCCGGGTGCACCGTGGAATGGTCGCTGGTGAAGTTGTCGGTCAGCGGCGCATAGGTGATCGAGCCGTCGGCATTCACCGCCACGCGGATCGCCGAGACGCCCTCGAAGCTGCTGCCGGTGACGTTGTCATAGCGGCCGTCGCCGGCGATGTAGACCACGTTGGGGTTGTTGGGATCGATCGCCACCAGCGAGTTGGTCATCGCCTGGCCGCCCTGGTTGATCGCCAGGCCGGGGATCACCTCGCCGTAGCGCTTGAGCTGGTAGGCGCCGGCGCCGCGAGTGGCGCTGGCAGCAGGCTCGTTCGACACCGTGCCGGCGGCCAGCGAGGGGCTCAGGTCGACCCAGCTCTGGCCGCCGTTCTGCGACAGGAAGGCGTTGTTCAGCTGGCCCTTCGCCATGTTCACCACGCCGACCACCACCGAGCCGTTCGGTCCGGCGGCCACGCGCAGCATGGTGGGCGTCGTGGCGTTGATCGCGCCGTTGGCGTTGGCCGCGCTGAAGATCTTGCTCCAGGTCTTGCCGTCGTCGTTGCTGGCATAGACCGCCGTATTGCTGCTGCCGGTGACGCCGACGTAGAAGCGGTTCGGGTTGGTGGGGTCGCCGACCAGCGCCGAGGTGGGCCCTGGCGGCAGCCCGGAACCGGCGATCTGCGAGACTTGGGTGAAGGTCTTGCCGCCATCGGTGCTGCGATACAGGCCGGAGCCTGGGCCGTTGGGCTTCTCGCCTTCTTCCTCGAAGCCGGCCGCCATGATCGTCTGGCCGCGCGCCACCACGTTGAGCATGCTCACGCCCGGCAAGGCGTTCTGGCCGATCGCGCTCCAGCTCTTGCCGCCGTCGGTGGAGTACAGCAGGCCCTGGTTGGTCAGGCCGCCGCGGTCGAAATGGGTGCCGGTGGCGCCGTTGGTGGTGCTGCCGATGCTGGCCACGACGGTCATGCCGGTGGGGTCGGTCGGGTCGAAGCTGATGTTGGAGACCGCCAGCGAGGCCTGCTGGTCGGTCATCGCGGCCCAGCTCTGGCCGCCGTCCGTGCTGCGGAAAATGCCACCGCTGGGCGAACTGGCCAGCATCACGTTGCCGTTGAACGGATCGACCGCGATCGACTGGATCGCGCCGGACTGCGTCGCGAAATAGGGCACCGTGTCGGTGGGCTGCCCCGGTTGCGGGCTGTCGGCG
>JAGWIC010000118.1 GCA_028866435.1 Lysobacteraceae bacterium
GGCTGCAACTTGTGGATTTTCACATCCGTGGATCATCAGCGGTAACCGGGGCCGTCGAGGCCGCTATGTTACACTCCGCGGCCACTGCCACCGGGGGGAGGCAATGAATCCAGCGCACGGAATCGAGCATGTCAGAGCAGAGCACAGCACAACACGAACTGGCCACCCTGATCGTGGACTGCCTGAATCTCGAGACGGTCACGCCGGCGCAGATCGACCCCGATGCCCCGCTGTTCGGCGGCGAGCTGGGGCTGGATTCCATCGACGCGCTGGAAATCGCCCTGGCCGTGTCCAAGCGCTACGGGTTCCAGTTGCGCTCGGACAACCCGGACAACCGGCGGATATTCACCAGCCTGCGCAACCTGTCCGCCCACATCGAGCAGCATCGCGCCAGTTGAGCATGGTCGCCGGCAAGCCTGGCGCCCGCCCGCCGGTCATGCCAGGTTGTGGCGGCCGTGGCAAGCTCATGCTTTTGGCGGCGGGGTCGCGGAATCCGTCATGAGCATGAGCGTTTCTCCACCCTCGACCGGGACGGTGTCGCGGCGCCCGGCGTGGCTGCTGCTGGCGGCCTATCCCTTGCTGCTCGTGGCCGGCGTCGTCACCCATCGGCAGATCTTTCCGCTACTGGCCCTGGCCTTGCTGCTGACGGTATGGATGCTGCCGCGCCTGCGCGCCTTCCGCCCGCGGCCGTGGCTGGCATGGTCGGCCATGCAAGCCGGCTTGCTGCTGTTGTTGCACTACCGGCTGGCCGGCCTGTTGCTGGAAACCCTGCCGATCGTGGCACAGGCGCTGCTGGCGTACGGCTTCGGCCGCACGCTGGCCGGTCCCGAGCCGCTGGTGGCGCGTTTCATCGTGGTGCTCGAGGGCGAGGCGCGCCTGCAACAGCCGGGCGTGCTGCGTTATGCCCGCCAGGTCACCTGGTTCTGGACGCTGTTGCTGGCGGGGCAGGCGCTGCTGCTCGGCGTGCTGCTGCTGTGCGCCAACGACAGCGGCCTGCTGGCCCGGCTGGGCATCGTCTCGCCGCTGCATGTGCCCGAGCCGTGGGCGACGACATGGCTGCGGCTGGGCTGCTTCGCGGTGATCGGGCTGGCTTTTGTGCTGGAATACGCCTGCCGCCGCTGGCGCCTGCGGCATCTGCCCCATCCGGGCCTGCACCGTATGCTGGTGCAGTTGGCCCTGCACTGGCCGGAGCTGGTGCGTGGCATGGCAGCGCGAAGCGCATGAACGGGTTCGCGCGCGGGCTGTGCATCGACGCCGGCCACCCGGCGTTACCCGGGCACTTTCCCGGCGAGCCGCTGGTGCCCGCCGCCGTGCTGCTGGAACAGGTGGCGCTGGCCCTGCGTGCCTGGCGGCGGCAGCGGATGACGCGTGTGCTGGAGGCCAAGTTCGTCGCGCCGCTGCGGCCGGGCGAGGCCGCGCGCATCCACCTGAGCGACGTCGACGGCGCGCGCCTGCGGTTCACGATCGAGTGCGACGGCCGCCTGCTGGCGCGCGGCCTGGTCGAGGGAGCGGCATGAGTACGGCGGAACACTGGCAGAGCCGTCCGGAAGGCGGTGGCCGCTTCGCGATCTGGTTGATCCGCGCGATCGCCCTGCATGGCGGGCGTCGCCTGGCGCGGCTGTGCCTGTATCCGATCACCCTGTATTTCTACCTGCGGCGCGGGCCGGAACGGCGCGCTTCGGCGCAATACCTGCAGCGCGTGTTCGCCCGTCCGGCCAGCGCCTGGCAGGTGCTGCGGCATATCCATGCCTTTGCCGCGACGATACTCGACCGGGTATTCCTGCTGGCGCACGGCGAGCGCGCCTTCGCCATCGAGATCGAAGGGCTGGAGCTGCTGGAGCAGCGTGTCGCGATGGGCAAGGGCGTGTTGCTGTTCGGTTCGCACCAGGGCAGCTTCGAGGCCTTGCGCGTGGTCGGCGCGCGACGGCCGGAGATGCCGCTGCGGGTGGTGCTGGACAAGAAGAAAACCCCGGCGATGACGGAACTGCTCGAGGCGCTCGCCCCGGACGTCGGCGCCTGCGTGATCGACGCCGCGCAGGACGGCACCAGCATCGCGCTGGCCATGGCCGAGGCCTGCCGGCAAGGCGCCATGGTGGCGATGCTGGCCGACCGTGGCCGCGGCCACGAGACCTTGCGCCGCGCCGAGCTGCTCGGCTCGCCGGCGCCGTTTCCGATCAGCCCCTGGCTGCTGGCGCATAGCCTGAAGGTGCCGGTGGTACTGTGCTTCGGCCTGTATCTGGGCGGCAACCGTTATCGCCTGATCTTCGAGCCGCTGTGCGACCGGGTCGAGGTGCCGCGCCACCAGCGGGGCCTGGCGCTGGACGCGCTGATCGCGGCCTATGCCCGGCGGCTGGAGCACTACATCCGCGTCGCCCCCTACAACTGGTTCAATTTCTATGATTTCTGGCAAGACACGCCTGCTGTGGCTGAGCCTGCTGTTGCCGCTGTGGGCGAGCGCGTCCGCGTCTGAATCGCCACCGGCAGCGTCCGCCGCCAGCGGCCTGATCGCCGCGCTGGGGCAGCCCGCACCGGCGCGCACCGCGTTTGCCGAAGCGCGCTTCCTGCGCGTGCTGGATCGGCCGCTGGTGATTTCCGGGGAGCTGTCGTGGCTCGGCGGTGACCGCCTGCGGCGGCGCGTCGAACGCCCGCGACCGGAGAGCGCCACCATCGCCGACGGCGAAGTGAGCCTGCGCCGCGAAGGCGGGCCGCCGCGCCATTTTTCGCTGAAGCGGGCGCCGCAGCTGCAGGTGCTGCTGGACAGCTTCGTCGCCCTGCTCAGCGGTGACGCGTCGCGCCTGCAGCGGGCCTTCGACATCCGGCAGATCGGCAACGCCAACGGCGCGTGGTCGCTGACCATGGTGCCGCGCGACCCTTACGTGGCCCGCACCGTGGCCAGCATCCGCATCGACGGTTTCAGGCGCCAGTCGCGCTGCATGCGCATGCAGGAGGCCGATGGCGACCTCGCGGTCGACCTGCTCGGCCCGCTGGCGGCGAAGATGCCGGCGCAACCCACCCGCGAAGCGCTGCAGGCGCTGTGCCAGGAACAGCCCTGAACATGCGCCGGGGCGGGCAGGCGGTGCTGCTGGTGGGCTGGCTGCTGGCCCTGGCCGCGCTGGGCTGGATGGTGAGCCAGCGGCTCAGGGTCGGCACCGACCTGCGCAGTTTCATGCCCGCGCCGACTACGCCCGACCAGCGCCTGCTGATGGAACAGGTCGGCGACGGCCCCGGCTCGCGCCTGCTGCTGTTGTCGATCGCGGGCCGGCCCGATGCGCAGCTGGCGAGGCTGAGCCAGGGCCTGGTCGAGGCGCTGCGGCATGACCCGCGCTACCGCCAGGTGCTCAATGGCAGCTTCGACCTCGGCGCGCTCGATCCCGGCCTGTTGCCTTATCGCTACCTGCTGTCGCCCACGCTGGACACGCAAGCGCTGGACGAGTCCTATCTCGGCGACCAGTTGCAGCAGCGGCTGGACGATTTGTCCTCGCCCGCAGCCGGCCTGCTGGAAGGCTTGCTGCCGCGCGACCCGACCCTGGAAATGCTGAAGCTGGCCCAGCGCTGGGCGCCGGCCAAGTCGCCGCAGATGCACGACGGGGTCTGGTTCACGCCCCGGCACGAGGCGCTGCTGCTGGTGCAGACCGTGGCGGCCGGCTTCGACCCCGGCGCGCAGCAAGCGGCGA
>JAGWIC010000072.1 GCA_028866435.1 Lysobacteraceae bacterium
CAGGGCGAACGCGCCGTACCACTCCATGTACTTCGGCGCGCGGGCGTTGACGCCCTGCTCGATCATGTCGAAGTCGAGGATCAGGTTGAGCGCGGCGATCACCACCACCACCGCGCTGAAGGCGATGCCCAGGCCGCTGGCGCCGTTGACGAAGCCCATCGAGTGGCCGAAGAAGCCCATCACCATGTTGGCCAGGTACAGCAACAGCACGCCGCCGGTGGCGGCGACCACGCCGAGCTTGAATTTCTCGGTGGCGCGGATCAGCCCGCTGCGATAGGCCAGCAGCAGGGCGGCCATCACGCCGAAGGTGAGGCCGACGCCCTGCATCACGATGCCGGGGTAGCGCATTTCGAAGATGGCCGAGATCGCGCCGATGAATACGCCCTCGACCAGCGCGTACAGCGGTGCGGTGACCGGCGCCCAGGTCTTCTTGAAGGTGGTGACGAGGGCGAGGACCAGGCCGCCGATGGCGCCGCCGATCATCAGTGGCGCCATCGCCGGCAGGCTGGCCGGGCCATGGAACTGGCCCCAGCTGAACATCGCGCCGACCAGCGCGAGGATCAGCAGCAGGCCGGTCTTGTTGACCGTGCCGTTGAGGGTCATCACCTGGTCGCCGTGCGACATGACGTCGCCGCTGGCGGCGTCGAGGAAGGTGTTCTTGTTGAGGGTCGGGTTGCCGCTTTGCATGATCATCTCCCTGGAATAGGCGAACCATCGTAGCCGGAGCCACGTGTTGCCGGCCAGCCTGCGCGGATTCGCCGCTGCGCCGCAACACGGAAACTACGCGACAATATGACCCTGCCGAAGCCCGTGGAGTTCCGATGAAGCCCGCCACCCTCCGTATCGCCACCCGCAAGAGCGCGCTCGCGCTGTGGCAGGCCGAACATGTCGCCGCCCTGCTGCGGGCGACGCATCCGGGACTGGCGGTGGAGCTGGTGCCGATGAGCACCCGCGGCGACGAGGTGCTCGACCAGCCGCTGGCCTCGATCGGCGGCAAGGGCCTGTTCCTGAAGGAACTGGAGGTGGCGATGCTGGAAGGGCGCGCCGATCTGGCCGTGCATTCGCTGAAGGACGTCCCGGCGCAGCTGGAGCCGGGCTTCGCCTTGCCGGCGATCCTGCCGCGGGCGGATGCGGCCGACGCCTTCGTCAGCAATCACCATGCCGACCTCAGCTCGCTGCCGCCGGGCGCGCGGGTGGGCACCTCGTCCTTGCGCCGGCAGGCGCAGTTGCGCGCGCTGCGCCCGGACCTGGTGCTGCTCGACCTGCGCGGCAATGTCGGCACGCGGCTGGGCAAGCTCGATGCCGGTGGCTACGACGCGATCGTGCTGGCCTGTGCCGGGCTGGAACGGCTGGGCCTGGCCTCGCGGATCCGCTCCCGGCTGGCCCCGCCCGACTGGCTGCCGGCGCCGGGGCAGGCGGCGGTCGCGATCGAGGCGCGCGAGGGCGACCATGCCGTGCTCGCCTTGCTGGCGGCGCTCGACGATGCCGACACGCGGCTGACGGTCGGTGCCGAACGCGCCATGAACCAGGCCCTGGGCGGCAGCTGCACGGTGCCGGTCGGCGCCTGGTGCGTGCTCGGCGAGTACGAGCTGCACCTGCGCGGCATGGTCGGCGACAGCGCCAGCGGCCGGCTGCTGCATGCACAGGCCAGCGGGCGGGTCGACCAACCCGAGTCACTCGGCCGCCAGGTGGCCGCGGCGCTGCTGGCGCAGGGCGCCGCCGCCCTGCTCGGGCCCTGAGCCACGCCACCCCCGCGGCGCGCGCGCCCGGGCCAGGACGAAATCGGCCCCGCCGCTCTCGCGACGGGGCCGCTCCGGCCAGCCATGGCCGCTCGGATCAGAGGCTGTAGACCAGGTTGGTCGTGGCCAGGGTATCGGTCTTCTTGGTGGCGGCCGTCACCGTGCTGTTGTGGCGCACCTGGAAACCGACCTTCAGGGCCAGCTTGCGGGTCATGCTGACGGCAATCCCCGCGTCATCCTGCAGGTAGGTGTTCTTGGAACCCGCTTCCGCCAGGAAGGTGTTTTCGAACGAGGTGTTGTCGGTGATCTTGAACTTGTAGTTGACCAGGCCACGGGCCACCACCTCGCCCTGGCTCGGCTGCACCTGCCGCAAGGTCACGCCGTTGACGACCACGTTCGCGTCGGCCGGACGGTAGCGCTTGTAACCCGGACCGATTTCGAACGACAACTCGTTGCGGTCGTCCTTCAGCGCGATGTAGCCGTAACCCAGCGAGACCACGCCCTGCCACAGGTTGGCGCCGAAGTCGTCGTGCTCGTAGCGCGCCGCGCCGACGATGTAGCTGCGCGTGTCCAGCTTCAGGCCGACCGAGGCGCCGGCGTCATAGCGGTTGGCGGTGGTATTGAACTGGTCGATCGTGGTGCCGGCCGCATCGACCACCTTCTGCTGGCTCTTCGCGCGCAGGGCGTCGATGTAGAAGTTGTTCTTCCACTGGTCGTTTTCCTGGCTCAGCCCCAGCTTGGCGTTGAGGTTCTGCGAGCGCGAATTGCCGGTGGTCGAGGCGAAGCCGAATTCGCCCGAGCCGGTCCAGCCGCCGGTGTTGGCAGCGGCCGCGGGTGCCGCATCCTGCGCCTGCACTGCAAAGGTGGCGATGGTGGCCAGCAGCACGCTGGCAATCAGGGTCTTCTTCATCGTGGCGTCCATTTGTTAAAGATTGGTGAGTTGGCCACGATAGCGGAGCCGATTGAACTTGCAATGAACGGCTCGCGCCGTGGTCCCGCCCACGACCGCCCTCGCACGACTTGTGACCGGCCCGGGCCGCCGCCATGCTACGAGAGCCCTTTCCTCGACATGCCGACGCCACCATGGATCGCTACGAACGCATATTGAGCCTGCACCGGCTCCTGAAGTCCGCGCACTACCCGATTCCGCTGCCACGCCTGCTCAGCGAGCTGGAATGTTCGCGCGCCACGCTGTACCGCGATGTCGCCTTCCTGCGCGACGCGCTGGGCGCGCCGATCGAAAGCGCCGGCACCGACCAGGCCGCCTTTCGCTATGCGGCGGGCGAGGCCGAGAAATTCGAGCTCCCCGGCTTGTGGCTGACCTCGGACGAGCTGGCCTCGTTGCTGGCGCTGAACGAATTGATCGCCCGTTCCGGCCCGGGCGTGCTGGCCGGCGCGCTGGCGCCGTTCAAGGCGCGCATCGAAGGGCTGCTGTCGCATCACGATAGCGGCAAGGCCTTGCCGATCGAACGCATCCGGGTGATTCCCTGGGGCGAGCGCAAGCTCGACCAGCAGGTGTTCCGCATCGTCGCCGGCGCGGTGCTGGAACGCAGGCAGCTGCGTTTCCGTTATCGCGCGCGCACCACCAATGCCGACAGCCGCCGCACCGTGTCGCCGCAGCGGCTGACCCACTACCGCGACAACTGGTACCTCGATGTGTGGGATCACGACCGCGAGGCGCTGCGCAGTTTCGCGGTCGATCGCATCGCCGAGGCCAGCGCGCTGGATACGCCGGCGATCGACGTGGTCGAGTCCGACCTGAACGAGTTGCTCGCCTCCAGCTACGGCATCTTCGCCGGCAAGCCCAAGGCCTGGGCCACGCTCCGCTTTTCCGCCCACGCCGCGCGCTGGGTCGCCGACGAGCACTGGCATTCGCAGCAGAAGGGCGAATGGCTGGCCGATGGCCGCTACGAGCTGAAGCTGCCGTACTCCAACTCCAAGGAGCTGCTGATGGACGTGCTCAAGTACGGCCCGGACGCCGAGGTGGTGGCGCCGCTGCCGCTGCGCGAGGAAATGAAGATCCTGTTGCAGCTGGCGCTGGGTGGCTACGCCCAGGCATAGGCAGCGTGTCGTCCTATTGCGGCGGGTGGAACGGCCAGAAGTGCGGGATCAGCCACATCGACAAGCCGCAGAACATCAGGATCAACGGAATGCCCACCTTCATGAAGTCGATGAAGCGGTAACCGCCGGCGTAATAGACCATCGTATTGGTCGGATAGCCGACCGGCGTGGCAAACGAGGTGGCCGCGGCGAACGCCACCGCGATCACGAACGGGCGCGGGTCGGCATGCACCGCCTGCGCCACCGAGGCGGCGATGCCGACCATCAGCACCACCGAGGGGTTGTGCCCCATCAACTCGGTGAGCAGGGCGGTCATCAGGTAGATCATCAGCAATGCCGCCAGCGGGCCGTGGTCGCCGACCAGGTCCATGCCCAACTGCACCACGTGGATCGCCAGGCCGGTGTTTTCGATCGCGATGCCCAAGGGCAGGATCGCGCCGAGCAGGATGATGATCTTCCAGTCGATGCCCTCGTAGACGTCCTTGCGGCCGAAGCAGCCGGTGAGCGCCATCGCGGTGACCCCGCAGATCGCGGCGATCGGAATCGGCAGCCAGTGCAGGCCGGAGAGCAGCACCACCCCGACCATGATCGCCACCGCCACCAGCGCCTTGCGCGGGGTGCGCCGCGCATCCTCGCGCTCGGTCAGCACGATGAAGGCCTCCTCGGCACGCAGCTGCGACATGCGGTCCTCGTCGACCAGCACCATCAGCACGTCGCCCACCGCCAGGCTGACGTCGCTGAGCTTGTCGCGCAGCACCACGCCACGCCGGTGGATGGCCAGCAAGGTGGCGTCGTAGCGCCAGCCGATCCCCGACTCGGCAAAGCGGCGGCCCTCGATCGCGCTGCCCGGCGCGACGATCATCTCGGTCAGCACGCGGGGGCGTTCGTTGGCCTGGTCGTAGTGCTGTTCCGGCGCGTTGCGCAGGCGGGCGCCGCGGCGGAAATCCTCGAGTTTCTGCCAGTCGCCGCGCACCAGCAGCACGTCGCCGGCGGCCAGCTGCTGCGAGCGCGGCGACCACATGCGCCGCTCGCCGCGCAGCAGCTCCAGCGGGTACACGCCGAATTTCTCGCCCAGCCCGGCGTCGGCGATCATCTTGCCGACCAGCGGGGAGTCGGCGGTGAGTTCCAGTTCGGTGACGTACTTGCCGATCTCCAGCTCCTCCGGCATCTGCGTCTCGATGTGCTGCGGCAGCAGCCAGCGCCCCACCAGCATCAGGTAGACGATGCCGGCCATGCCAAGCAGGGCGCCCAGCGGCGTCATCTCGAACACCCCGATCGGCAACAGCCCCTGCTTTTGCGCCAGGCTGTCGGCGAGCAGGTTGGAGGAGGTGCCGATCAGCGTGCACACGCCGCCCATCTGCGCGGCGAACGCCATCGGCATCAGCACGCGCGCCGGCGAAGTATGGGTGCGCTGGCACACCCGCAGGGTCAGCGGCAGGAAGGTGGCCACCAGGGCGATGTTCTTGATGAAGGCGCCCAGCGGGGCGATCACCAGCATCACCGCCAGGGTCAGCAGCCAGGGCTGGCGTATCTTCATCAGCAACCGGCTCAGCGGCTCCAGCGCGCCGGAGCGCTCGATGCCCAGGCTCAGCGCGAACATCGCCGCCACCGTCACGGTGGCCTCGTTGCTGAAGCCGGACAGCGCCTCGGCGGGACTGACGATGCCCAGGATCACCAGCGCCGCCAGCGCGATCAGCGCCACCAGGTCGATGCGCACCTTCTCGCTGGCAAACAGCACCATCGCCATGACGATCACCGCCATCGTGGCCCATGCCTGCCAGCTCATGCGCGTACGCCCTCGGCATCGCGGTACGGCGTGCTCATGGATTCCTCGGTCTTGCTCATGCCTGCTCCGGGTCTTGCCGTCGTTCGGCCTGACCCCCATCCTAACCGCGGGCGCGCAAGCTGTATCGAGTGCCATGCCTTTTTGCGCCGTCCGGCCGTGCTGCGCGCCGCGAAAGCACGGGCGCCATCCATGCATGCCGTGACCGGAGTCGTCCATGAGCCCGCCGCAAGCCGTCACCGAAACGACACCGCCAGAGCGTGCGGCCGACCCCGCCAAGCCGACCGTTGCGCTGGCCCTGGGCGCCGGCGGCGCCAAGGGCCTGGCCCACATCGGCGTGATCGAGGAGCTCGAGGCGCAGGGCTTCCAGATCGTGGCCATCGCCGGCACCTCGATGGGCGCGCTGATCGGCGGCATCCACGCCATGGGCAAGCTCGACGTCTATCGCGACTGGGTCTGTGCGCTGGCCAAGCTGGATGTGCTGCGGCTGGTCGACTGGACCTTTTCCGGCGGTGGCCTGATCAAGGGCGAGCGCATCATCGGCACCCTGCGCGGCCTGATCGGCGATACCCAGATCGAGGAGTTGCCGCTGTCCTTCACCGCGGTGGCCACGGACCTCGACCGCGGACGCGAGGTATGGCTGAGCCACGGCAGCCTGTTCGACGCGATACGCGCCTCGATTTCGGTGCCCACCGTATTTCGCCCGCACGCTCTGCATGGCAGGCGGCTGGTCGACGGCGCCTTGCTCAACCCGGTGCCGGTGACCCCGCTGATCGGCGCCCGCGCCGACTACGTGTTTGCGGTCAGCGTGGATGGCGTGGCCGAGGCCACTCTCGAGGCGCCGCCGCGCGAAGCGGTCGACGAGGGCGGTTATCGACACCGGATCAGCGACTTCATCAACCGCCTCATGCCGCAGGGGGAACCCCGGCCGCGCGCGCAGGGCACGCTCGATACCCTGACCCAGGCGATGGACCTGATGCAGGCCAACCTGGCACGCCTGCGGCTGGCCGCCTACGCCCCGGACCTGCTGATCGAGATGCCGCGCAACATCGCCAGCGTCTACGAGTTCTACCGCGCCCGCGAACTGATCGAACGCGGCCGCCTGCAGACGCGCGCCGCGCTGCGCGACTGGGCCGCGCCGGATGGGCCGCAGCGCTCACCCTGAGACGTCGCCGGCTTCAGCGCGGGCCGTGCGTGCGCAGCCAGCCGTCGAGATACGACTTCAGCGCGACTGCGTTGTTGTGCTCCTCGTCGCGCGCCGAATAGAGCAGGGTAAGCGGGTGCCGGGTGCTGCGCTCGGCCAGCGGACGCCATTGTTCGGCCAGTCCGTCCAGCTCGCCAGCGTAGCGGTGGCGAAACCCTTCCCAGCGCGAAGGTTCGTGCCCGAACCACTGGCGCAGGGTGGTGGACGGCGCCAGCTCCTTCGCCCACTGGTCCAGCAGCGCCGCGTCCTTCTTCAGGCCGCGCGGCCACAGGCGGTCGACCAGGACGCGGAAACCGTCGGCCTTCGCCACTGGCTCGTAGACACGCTTGACGAGTATGCCCATGACAGGATCTCCCTGGCGGAAGATCCCCAGCATACGACGATGGCGCTGGCGGAATGTGACGAGGCGCCCGCGCGGATCAGAGTTCCTCGACCCGGGTCACCTTGGCGCGGCGCATCAGCCAGGCCACCCCGCGCAGGTCGGCCAGGCCCACCCACAGCCGATCGAGCATGCCGTACTTGGACACGCCCGCGGTGCGCGGCCGATGGCCGACCGGCACGCTCTGGCTGGCGAAGCCGGCGCGCTTGACCAGCGCCGGCAGGTAGCGGTGCATGTGGTCGAAGTAGGGCAGGCGCAGGAACACCTCGCGGTCGAACAGTTTCAGGCCGCAACCGGTGTCCGGGGTGGAGTCGCGCAGCATGCGCGAGCGCACCGCGTTGGCCACCTTCGAGGAGATGCGCTTGTTGAAGCTGTCGCGGCGGGTGGTGCGCCAGCCGGCGAATAGGCGCGTCTGCGCCTGCGCCGCATCGCGTGCCGCCAGCAATTTGCGGATGTCGGCGGGGTCGTTCTGGCCGTCGCCGTCCAGCGTGGCGATCCACGGCGAGGCCGCCGCGCGCACGCCGTTCCACACCGCGGTGCTCTGCCCGCTGCGGGTGACGTGGTGCAGCACGCGCAGCTCCGGGTGCAGCGCCTTCTGCGCGGTGAGCACGGCGCGGCTGTCGTCGCTGGAATCGTCGTCGACATAGATCACTTCATAGTCGGCCTGGCCGCGCAGGGCAGCGGCGATTTCGGCGAGCAGCGGCGGAATGTTGTCGCGCTCGTTGAACACGGGAACGACGACGGAGAGTTGCGGCATGTCGATAACCTTGCGTGTGGTGCGGGGCGATGCGGGCAGAGATGGTGTGTGAAGAGGAGTGCGGAGTGAGAAGAGGTGTTGTGCCGGCCATACCTCTCTCTCGCTGCTCACTCCTCTTCACTCACTCCTGCTTCTTTCAGCGGATCTTGCCGAGGATGCCTTCCAGTTCGTCGTTGCTGTGGTAGTGGATCACCAGCTTGCCGCGACCGGCGCGGCCGTGCGCCAGCTCGACCCGGGTGGCGAAGCGTTCGGCCAGCTCGCGCTCGAGATCGGCGATGTTCGGGTCGCGCGCGGGCGGGTGCTTGGCCTTGCCCTTCGGCGCGGTCTGCGCGCGGCGCGCGGCTTCTTCCAGTTCGCGCACCGACCAGCCCAGGGTCGAGGCCTGGCGCGCCAGCGGCACCGCGATGGACTCCTCCAGCGTCAGCAGGCAGCGGGCGTGGCCCATCTCCAGCTTGCCGTCGTCGAGCAGGCGCCGGATCGGCTCCGCCATCTCGGTGAGCCGCAGCATGTTCGACACCGACGCGCGCGAGCGGCCGACCGCGTCGGCCGCCTGCTGGTGGGTGAGGTCGAAGTCGTCGATCAGCCGCTTCAGCGCATCGGCCTCCTCCAGCGGGGTGAGGTCCTGGCGCTGGATGTTCTCGATCAGCGCCATCGCCGGCACGGCTTCCTCGGGCACCTGCTTGACCAGCGCCGGCAGTTCGCCCAGCTGCGCGCGCTGGGCCGCGCGCCAGCGGCGTTCGCCGGCGATCAGCTCGTAGCGGTTGCGCCCCAGTTCGCGCACCACCACCGGCTGGATCAGGCCCTGCGCCTTGATCGACGCGGCCAGCTCGTCCAGCGCCTCCTCGTTCCAGTGGCGCCGCGGCTGGTACTTGCCCGGCTGGATCTGCTGGATCGGCAGCATGCGCAGCTCGCCTTCCTGCCCGATCAGCGCGGGCGAGGCTTCGCCGTCGCCACCAAGCAGGGCGTCGAGCCCGCGTCCCAGTCCCCGTTTCTTCGCAGCAGCCATGCGTTATTCCTGGTGATTGCCGGCCGGTACCAGGGGTACCTTGCCGGGTTCGTCCGACGCCGGTGCCGGCGCGGACAGTTCGATGTCGTCGATCGGATCGGCCGGGTCTCCGGGTGCCTGCTTGCGCCCGCGCCGGATCACTTCGCCGGCCAGGCCGATGTAGGCGATCGCGCCGCGCGAGCTGCGGTCGTACAGATGGATCGGCTGGCCATGGCTGGGCGCCTCGGCCAGGCGCACGTTGCGCGGGATGATCGAGCGCAGCACCTTGTCGCCGAAATGCTGGGTGAGCTGGGCCGAAACCTCGTTGCCGAGATTGTTGCGCACGTCGTACATGGTGCGCAGCAGCCCTTCGATCTCCAGCGTGGGATTGAGCCGGTGGCGTACGGCCTTGACCGTGTCGAGCAGGCTGGACAGGCCTTCCAGCGCGAAATACTCGCACTGCACCGGAATCAGCACGCCGTCGGCGGCGGTCAGCGCGTTGAGCGTGAGCAGGTTCAGCGACGGCGGGCAGTCGATCAGGATGGTGTGGTAGTCGGCCGCGACCTTCGCCAGCACTTCCTTCAGCCGGTGCTCGCGCGCCAGCGCGTCCATCAGCTTCAGCTCGGCGGCGGTAAGGTCGCCATTGCCGGGCAGCAGGTCGTAATGCGCCTCGGTGGGCACGATCGCCGCGCGGATCTCCACTTCCTCCAGCAGCACCTCGCAGCCGCTGAGCCTGATGTCGCGCTTGTTGATGCCCGAGGCCATCGTGGCATTGCCCTGCGGATCGAAATCGATCAGCAATACCTTGCGCTTCGCCGCGGCCAGCGCGGCGGCGAGGTTGACGGCAGTGGTGGTCTTGCCGACACCGCCCTTCTGGTTGGCGACAGCGATGATGCGTGCCATGGGTGCTTAACTACCGTTCGCGAAGGACCGCTAGATTACCATCGACGCCCGCGCCTGCCCGCGCGCCGGGGCGGACTCAAGCTTCGATGCGGCTCCCGCTGGCCGGGTCGAACAGGTGCAGCTGCTGCGCCACCAGCCCCAGCGCCAGCGTGCAACCGGGCGCCGGCAGCGCGCGCGGCGGCACCCGCGACACCAGCGGCTGGGCGCCGTAGCGCAGGTTCAGGAAGATCTCGTTGCCCACCGGCTCGACCACCTCGAGCACCGCCTGCAGCGCGGGCGGAGCGGACTCCTGCGGCTGCAGGTGCTCCGGGCGGACGCCCAGCACCACGTCCCGCCCGGCCCATGCCTGCCAGCCCGGCTGCGGCAGCGACGGGCCCAGCGCGACCTCGCCCTGGGCGGTCGCCAGCACCCAGTCCCGGGGTTTGCGCAGGGTGCCGCGCAGCAGGTTCATCGCCGGGCTGCCGACGAAGCCGGCCACGAACAGGTTGGCGGGGCGCTGATAGAGGTTCATCGGCGTGTCGATCTGCTGGATCACCCCGCCGTCCAGCACCACGATGCGCTGGCCCAGGGTCATCGCCTCGATCTGGTCGTGGGTGACGTAGATCATGGTGGCGCCAAGGCGGCGGTGCAGGCGCGCGATTTCCACCCGCATCGACAAGCGCAGCTTGGCATCCAGGTTGGACAAGGGCTCGTCCAGCAGGAACACCTTCGGATCGCGCACCAGCGCCCGGCCCAGCGCCACCCGCTGGCGCTGGCCGCCGGACAGCGCGGCCGGACGCGCGCCCAGCCGCGATTCCAGCTCCAGCGCCTGCGCCGCCGCGGCCACGCGCCGGTCGATATCGGCCTGCGCATGGCCGCGCAGGCGCAGGCCGAATCCGAGGTTTTCCGCCACCGTCATGTGCGGGTAGAGCGCGTAGTTCTGGAACACCATGGCGATGTCGCGATCCTTCGGCGCCACCTCGTTGACGACGCGGCCGTCGATACCGAGGGTGCCGCTGCTGATCGACTCCAGCCCGGCGATCATCCGCAGCAGGGTGGTCTTGCCGCAGCCGGAAGGCCCGACCAGCACCAGCAGTTCGCCGTCGGCGATCTCCACGCTGGCGCCGGCCACGGCCACGTGCCCGTCGGGGTAGACCTTGCGCAACTGTTGCAGACTCACGGCGGCCATCGGCAGCTCCGTTGCAGGCGGCCGGACGGCCGCAGTGCCCTAGCATGCACTGGTCTGCACTTGGGCGGGGCATTGGGCTATTCTGCCCGCGTAATCGTTTACATCAAACCTCCGGTCACAGGAAGCCAGATGACCTCACCGACATACCGCTTTCCCGACGGCTTCCACTGGGGCGCCGCGACGTCGGCTTACCAGGTCGAGGGCTCGCCGCTGGCCGACGATGCCGGTCCCAGCATCTGGCAACGGTTCGCGCATACGCCGGGGATGATGGTCAACGGCGACAACGGCGACACCGCCTGCGACCACTACCGTCGCTACCGGGACGATGTGCAGCTGATGCGCGCGCTGGGCCTGCACGGCTACCGTTTCAGCATCAACTGGGCACGCGTGCTGCCCGAGGGCACCGGCCGGGTCAACCCGAAGGGGCTGGATTTCTATTCGCGGCTGGTCGACGAACTGCTGGAAAACGGCATCGTGCCGAACGCCACCCTGTTCCACTGGGACTTGCCGGCGGCCTTGGACGATCGCGGCGGCTGGCTCAACCGCGACATCGCGCACTGGTTCGCCGAGTACGCCGCGGTGGTGTTCAAGGCGCTCGACGATCGCGTGCCGCGCTGGGCCACGCTCAACGAACCGTGGGTGGTCACCGACGGCGGCTACCTGCACGGCACCCTGGCACCGGGGCATCGCAGCAAGTACGAGGCACCCATCGCCGCGCACAACCTGATGCGCGCCAGTGGCGCCGGCATCCAGGCGTATCGCGCCCACGGCAGGCACGAGATCGGCGTGGTCTTCAATTTCGAGCCGAAATATCCGGCCTCGGAGCGCGCCGAGGACATCGCCGCCGCGCGCCGCGCGCATGCCTACATGAACCAGCAGTTCGCCGACCCGGCGTTGCTGGGCAGCTACCCGGCGGAGTTGAAGGAGATTTTCGGCGACGCCTGGCCGGACTTCCCCGCCGACGATTTCCAGCTGACCCGGCAACCGGTGGATTTCGTCGGCATCAACTACTACACCCGTGCCGTGGTCAAGCACGACGCGGACGCCTACCCGCTGCAGGGCGTGCCGCAGCAGCAGCCGAACAAGACCTACACCGAGACCGGCTGGGAGGTCTACGAGCAGGGGCTCAGCGACACGCTGAGCTGGTTCAGGGAACGCTATGGCGAGCTGCCGATCTACATCACCGAGAACGGCTCCGCGTTCTACGATCCGCCGGTGGCCGAGGGGGACGTGGTCGACGACCCGCTGCGGGTGAGCTACCTGGGCAAGCACCTGAAAGCCCTGCACCGGTCGATCGAATCCGGCGTCAACGTCAAGGGCTACTATGCCTGGTCGCTGCTGGACAACCTCGAGTGGTCGCTGGGCTTCTCCAAGCGCTTCGGGCTGCACCACGTCGACTTCGTCACCCAGAAGCGCACGCCCAAGGCCAGCGCGAGACTCTACGCACAGGTGATCGAAAGCAACGGCGCCGTGCTGGCCGACGCGCCGTAGGAGCCCGCATCGCGGGCGATGCTGTTGACTTTTGCGAATCCCGAATCCCGAATCCCGGCCAAGAAGCATCGCCCGCGAGCGGGCTCCTACCCCCGGGGGGCGATCGGCGGTTCGCTCAGCTGCGCGCCAGCACCAGCAGATGGCGCTCGGCCGGCAACCCCGGCACCGCCAGCGCGTGCGTGGCGCGCACCTCGAACCCGGGCGGAATGCCGGCCAGCTCGTCGTCCGGCCGCTTGCCCTTCATCGCCAGCCAGACGCCGTCCGGCGCCAGCAGGTGGCCGCCCCAGCCGAGCATGTCGGCCAGGCTGGCGAACGCGCGCGCGGTGACGCAGTCGAACCGGCCTTCCACGTCCTCCACCCGCGACTGCACGGCGCGCACGCCATCGAGCTTCAATGCGCGGATCGCCTCGCGCAGGAAGCGCACCTTCTTGCCGTTGGAATCGACCAGCAGCGTCTCCCGCCCGGGAGCGGCGATGGCCAGCACGATGCCCGGCAGGCCCGGCCCGGTGCCCAGGTCGACCAGGCTGGCGCCGCGCACGAACGGCACGATGGCGAGCGAATCCAGCAGGTGCCGGGTCACCATCTCCATCGGCTCGCGCACGGCGGTGAGGTTGTAGGCCGCGTTCCAGCGCTGCAGCAGCGCCTGGTAGTCGAGCAGGCGCGGGACCGCGCCGGCGGGCAGGGCGAGGCCCAGTTCGGCGATGCCCTGTTCCAGTCGCGTCTGCAAGGCGGCGCGCGCGTTCATGCTGCTTTCCCGTGGTGCTGACACAAAAGAAAACCCGCCGAAGCGGGCTGGAAGTGGTGCAGATCCCCTGTGGCGCGGGCGCTCTGGGTCGCCGTGGCGCGATACGGCCGCTCAGGCCTGCTCGAGTTCGACCCGGGTCACCATCATGCCACAGTCGCGCAGGGCGCCGTTCAGGCGCTGCTTCAGGCGCGCGCTCAGGTCGCGTTGATCGATCCGCCCGGCCACCGGCTGCTCCCGCAGGGCTTCCTGCGCACCACGACGGATCAGCTGGTCGACCTGTTCGAATACCGCATCGGCGCGCTCGGGCTCCAGCACCTGCCAGTAGACCGTGCCGCGCATCTTGCGCGCCTCGTCTTCCAGGCGCAGCACCTGTCCGGCCAGGCTGATCTTGTGCGTGACCCGATCGAGCAGGGGCAGCGCCAGATGGGTCCCCGCCGGCAACAGCCGGACGGCCTTGCCATGGCGATACAGGCTGTAGACCTGACCCGCCGGCACGTATTTGACCGCGCTGGCGAGCAGCGCGGCCGAACAAACCAGCAGGAGGATCAGGGCAGTCATCATGGTCTGATAAACAAATACTTGCAGCGGTTTTGTGTGGGCTCGCCGGAACTTGATGCTAAAGCCTTTTGAGTCCGTGAAGATTAACCTGCATTTAACGACAAAATTATTTCTTAACAGGCCTCGAAGAGGGAATTTGCGACGGCATTCACATCACGCCGGCGCAGATCGCAGATCGAGGTCACTAAACGACGTTCCATGTCAGCAAGGTCGGCCTGCGTCAGCCGGTGGCGGTCTGCAAAGGCGCTGGAAGGACAAACTCCCGCTACCGCTTCCCTGGGATGCATGGACCCTGCCAGAAACCTATCGACGGAATTCCCCATGACTTGAATGTCCCGCCAGCGCATCACGGCCCGCGAAGGCGTGGATTGCCGGCCGCTCGTCGCCGCGGAAGTTGCAAGGGACTTGCAACAGCGAAGGCTGGCCATCCCGTGCGGCTGGTGGGAGCGAGTCGCCTGTCGGTTCAGCCACCCTTGTCCTGGGGTTGCTGCGCCGCCACAGGGGATGGTTTCGGCGCTGGCGGGCGGTGGTCGGCGCCACTGCGTGGATCTGCGTGCGCCGCTCCGCAAACGCCACCAACTCTTGTCGCTATGCAGCAAAAGGGGTTCTTTACAGGCACTTTACAAGTTTGCATGAAAACGTTTACGTTGGCGCCACTGCGGGGTTTTCAAGGCCCCAGGACAAGATCGCTATGGCGGCTACCACCATCAAAGATGTCGCACGCGAGGCCAAGGTTTCGGTGGCCTCGGTATCGCGCGCCATGAATGGCGGCAGCGGGGTCACCGCCGAAACCAGCCTGCGCATTCGCCAGGCCGCCGAGCGCCTGCAATATATCCCGCACGCGGCGGCGCGCATGCTGATCACCCGGCGCACCAGGACCGTCGGCGCCCTGCTGCCCGACCTTTACGGCGAGTTCTTTTCCGAGCTGATCCGCGGCATCGACCTGGCGGCGCGCGCCCACGGCCTGCACCTGCTGGTCTCCAGTTCGCATGACGGGGTTGAGGAAGCCGCCGCCGCCGTGCGCTCGATGCAGGGCCGGGTGGATGGCCTGCTGATCCTGTCCGAGCGGGTCGATGCGGCCTTCCTGCGCGCCAACCTGCCACGCGACCTGCCGGTGGTGCTGCTCAACAGCCCGGTCAGGAACAGCGGCCACGCCGTCCTCAACGTCGACAACCGCGGCGGTGCCTTCGCGATGGTGAGGCACCTGATCCAGGCCGGGCACCGGAACATCGCCTTCATCAGCGGCCCGGCCGGCAATTTCGACTCCAGGCAGCGCCTGAAGGGCTATCGCGCCGCCATGGCCAGGTACGCCCCGGACGCGCCGCTGACCGTGCTGGACGGCGATTTCATCGAGGAGTCGGGCTACCGCGCAGGATTGCAGCTGGCCGCCATGACACCCCGCCCCACGGCGGTGTTCGCGGCCAACGACATGATGGCGGTCGGCTGCCTCGCCGCCTTCAAGGAGGCCGGACTGCGCGTGCCGGAGGACATCGCCGTGGCCGGTTTCGATGACATTCCGATCGCGCGCTACGTCAACCCGCCGCTGACCACGGTACGTGTGCGCATCGTCGATCTCGGCCGCAGCGCACTCGAGCAACTGGCCGAGCTGTTGCAACGTCCCGAACCTTCATCCGCATCCGCGCAAACGCTCGGTTGCGAAATCGTCGTCCGCGATTCCTGCGGCGCAAGCGTCACCTGAACCTGCAGCTGCCAGTCCATTCACAAGATCATTCCATGCGTCGTTACCGCGTTTGTCGGGGAGAGTAATCATGAAAACGTCGTTGTATTTCCGGAGGAAGCTGCTGGCCAACCTGGTCGCGGCATCGTTCGTGGTCGTCGCCAGCGCGCCGGGCATCTCGCTCGCCGCCAGCGCGGACGCCACCCTGCGCGGGCACGCCGCCGCCAACGCCATAGTCACCGCCAAGGAGATTGCGACCGGCGCCGTGCGTCGCACCAAGGCGGACAGTGACGGCAGCTATGCGCTGGTCGGCCTGCCGCCGGGCACCTATCAGGTGGACGCGGGCGCCGGCACCGCACGCACCGTGACCCTGAGCGTGGCGTCCACCGCCACGCTTGATCTGGTGGCCGGCGCCGCCAGCGCCACCAACCTCAATGCGGTCACCGTTTCGGCGACGGCACTGACTGAAGTGAAGACCTCCGAAATCGGCACCAACGTTTCGCTGCGCCAGATCGACACCACGCCGCAGGCCTCGCGCAACTTCCTCGAGTTCGCCGACACCGTGCCCGGCATGGTGTTCACCCGCAATGCGGACGGCACCACCAGCCTGCGCTCCGGCGCCCAGGCCAGCAGCGCCATCAACGTCTATATCGATGGCGTCGGGCAGAAGAACTACGTGCTGCCCGGCGGCGTGACCGGCCAGAATGCCAGCCAGGGCAACCCGTTCCCGCAGCTGGCGATCGGCGAGTACAAGGTGATCACCTCCAACTACAAGGCGGAGTACGACCAGATCTCCAGCGCGGCGGTGATCGCGGAAACCAAGTCCGGCACCAACACGTTCCACGGCGATGTCTTCGGAGACCTCACCAATACGGCGATGCGTGCGGAGACGCCATCGGAGGCGGCGAACCACAAGAAGACGCCTTCGCACGAGAAGGACTACGGCTTCGACCTCGGCGGCCCGATCCTGCAGGACCAGGCGCATTTCTTCATCGCCTACGAGGGCAAGGAATTCAACACGCCCACCACGGTGGTCCCCGGCGTGACCGGGGTGACGGCCCTGCTGCCGGCCAGCGCCCAGTCGCAGCTGGGACCGACCAACCTGCCGTTCAAGGAGAACGACTGGTTCGGCAAGATCGACTACGAGCCCACCGACAAGGACCGCTTCGAGATCAGCGGCAAGTATCGCGACGAAACCTCGGTCGGTGGCATCGGCGGCGTCATCGCGCCCTCGGCGGCACTGAACACCAACAACACCGACAAGCGCGTCGATGTGCGCTGGGATCACAGCGCCTACAGCTGGTTCAACCGCCTGCAGTTCACCTACGAGGATGCGTTCTTCGCGCCCACCCCGGCGACCTTCGGCGCCGGCAACGCCTACACCTTGACCGGCGCGCAGCAGAACACCACGATCCTGCAGACCGGCAACTCGCCGCTGGCGCAGCAGAACAAGGGCCAGAAGGGCCCGGCATTGCAGGACGACCTCACGTTCAACGACTTCGAATGGCATGGCGACCATGTCATCAAGATGGGCGTCAAGTACAAGGCGGTGGACCTGACCGCGCAGGATTCGGGCGACGCCAATGCGCTGTTCACCTACGCCGTGACGCCGGCGGGCACCGAGGCGATTCCGTACAAGGTGCAGTTCGGCTCGCCGACCCCGGGGCAGAGTCCGGTCGCCACCAGCTCGGACAAGCAGTTCGGCATGTACATCCAGGACGACTGGGCGGTCAACGACAAGCTGACCCTGAACCTGGGCGTGCGCTGGGATTACGAAGAAACGCCCTCGTATCTCAACTACGTCACCCCCGCCAACGTCGTGGCGGCATTCAACAGCCAGGATCCGAACGCGCCCGCGGGGCAGACCTACGCGCAGAGCCTGGCCAAAGGGGGCGTCAATGTAAACGATTACATCAGCACCGGGAACAACCGCAGCGCACCGAAGAACAACTTCGCCCCGCGCCTGGGCTTCTCCTACGACATCAACGGCGACGAGGACCACGTGATCTTCGGCGGCATCGGCCGCTCCTACGACCGCAACCTGTACGAGAGCCTGCAGGTCGAGCAGACCAAGTCGGTGCTGTCGCAGCCGACGATCAACTTCAACACGCCGGATGTGCCGTGCACGGTCGGCATCAACTCCTGCTACGCGTTCGATCCGTCCTTCCTCAACATCAGCACCTTGCAGGCGCTGGTGGCCGGCACCAATACCGGCAAGGAAGTCGACCTGGTCAACAACCACATCAAGACGCCGTACTCCGACCAGTTCAGCATCGGCATGCGCAACAAGATCGGCGACTGGAACACCAGCGCCACCATCGCCCGCATCAACAGCCACAACGGCCTGGTCTACACCCTCGGCAACCGTTATCCGGACGGCAGCTTCTGGAAGAACGGCAGCCAGCCCTGGGGCAACGGCATTCCCGGCTTCGGCAGCCTGATCATCGGCAACAACGGCCTGGAAACGCGCACCACCCAGGTCCTGCTGTCCGCCGAAAAGCCGTATACGAAGGAATCGCA
>JAGWIC010000073.1 GCA_028866435.1 Lysobacteraceae bacterium
TTCGCTGGTGGCGGCCACCACGGTGCCGCCGGGGCACATGCAGAAGCTGTACACCGTGCGCCCGCCCTTGGCGTGGTGCACCAGCTTGTAGTCGGCCGCGCCGAGGATCGGGTGGCCGGCCTGCGGGCCGAAACGGGCGCGGTCGATCACCGACTGCGGATGCTCGATGCGGAAGCCGATCGAGAACGGCTTGGCTTCCAGGTACACGCCGCGGGCGTGCAGCATCGCGAAGGTGTCGCGCGCGCTGTGGCCGAGCGCCAGCACGACGTGATCGGCGCGCAGCTGTTCGCCGCTGGCAAGGGTCACGCCACGCAGGTGGCGCATGCCTGCGGCGTCGGTGTCGATCAGCAGGTCGTCGACGCGCTGGCCGAAGCGGATCTCGCCACCCAGCGATTCGATCGTGGCGCGCATGTTCTCCACCATCGTCACCAGCCGGAAGGTGCCGATGTGCGGCTTGCTGACGTAGAGGATTTCCTCCGGCGCACCGGCCTTGACGAACTCGGTCAGCACCTTGCGGCCGTGGTGCAGCGGGTCGCGGATCTGGCTGTACAGCTTGCCGTCGGAAAACGTGCCGGCGCCGCCCTCGCCGAACTGCACGTTCGACTCCGGATGCAGCTGGCGTTTGCGCCACAGGTCCCAGGTGTCCCTGGTGCGCTCGCGCACGGCCTTGCCGCGATCCAGGATGATCGGGCGAAACCCCATCTCGGCCAGGATCAGGCCGGCAAACAGCCCGCACGGTCCAAAGCCGATCACCAGCGGGCGCAGGGCCGGCGCCGACGGCGCCCGTGCCACCGGCCGATAGCGGGTATCCGGCGTGGGCTGGATGTGCGGATCGTCGGCGAAGCGCCGCAGCAGCGCGGCCTCCCGCGGGGTGTCGACGTCCACGGCGTAGATCAGGGTGATCGCGCCGCGCTTGCGGGCGTCGTGACTGCGCTTGGCGACGTGGTAAGCGGCCAGCTCGCCGGCCTTGAGGCCCAGCCGCTTGAGTATCGCGCCGCTCAGTGCGTCGGCGCTGTGGTCCAGTGGCAGCTTGAGGTCGGTGATTCGCAACATGCGGGGCGGTGGGCTTGCGGGGCGGCGGTTGGCCATTTTCGCACGTCGTCGCCGGCTCGCGTGGGGCGTGTGCCCGGGGCGGTTCGCCGCCCGCTCACCGTCGCGGGCCCGCCCTGCGGGTGCCGCGCAGGGGTTGGCCGTCAGGCGGCTGACGCAGCAGGGCGGCCAGCGCCGGAAGAGGGGGCAAAAGCTGACGCTCTACGGCAGCTCAGCGTGGCCAGCAGGTCGCGGAATTGCTCGCCGGTGGCTTTTGGGTGCAGCAGGATGTAGCACGGCGTACTGTTGCCGTTGCCGACCGGACGATGTGCTGCCGCAATGCAGATCTGGCCATCGGTAGTGGCCAGCACGGGCATGGCGGAGTACTCCGAATCCCACAGCTGGCGTCGAACGAGCCCGTGCTGGGGGCCTCCGGCGACGATGCATTCGATGATCTGCTCCATGGTGTTGTCTCGCGTGACACGGGAAGTGGCGTTGCGAATAAACAAGCAGGGGTCGCGCCAGCCGCGGGCGGCTTAGCGCGATGGTGGTCACAGTTCCGGACATGGCCCGGTTTTCGTCGCTGCCAGACGGCGCTCAGGGGCTACCGATGAAGTCGGCCTTGCCGAGGTCCGTGCCGGCCTCGCGCAGGATGTTGTAGGCCGTGGTGCAATGGAAAAACAGGTTGGGCAGCACGAAGGTGAGCAGGTAGGCCTGGCCCTCGAAGTTCCGTTCGCCGCTGCGCAGCTTGAGCTGGATCGGGCGTGCCTCGCTGCCGTCGATCTGTGCCGGCCCGAAACCTTCGATGTAGCCGATCGCACGCGCGATGCGGGCGTGCGCCTGCTCCAGCGTGGTCTCGTTGTCCTCGAACGCCTGCGGCTCGGTCCCGGCGAGCCGGGCGGCGCCGCGGGTGGCCATGTCGCAGGCGATCTGCACCTGCTTGATCAGCGGCAGCATGTCCGGCACCAGCCGGGTCTGCAGCAGCACCTCGTCGCTGACATTCTTCGCCTTCGCGTGCGCGGCGCCCTTGTGCAGTACGTGCGCGAGATTGTTGAGCGCGCGGACGAAGACGGGGACGGAAGCCTGGTACATGGACAGTGTCATGGGTGGTACTCCTGTGGCTGCTGGTGATCTTCGAAGGGGGTGCTGGCGATGGCGGGCGACTCCCGCGGCGCGGCGCGGGCCCATGCCGCGACGGCCTCGGGGTGTTCCAGCTGCAGGTGATGGCCGCCATCCATGTGCTGCACCGTCATCTGCGCCACGCACGCGGCGCGCGCCAGCATCGGCGCGCTGGGCAGGTACGGGGTGGCCGGCCGGGCCAGCAAGAGCGCGGTCGGCGCTTCGATGCCGCGCAGCAGCGCGTGCACCTGGCTCTCGGCCAGCCGCGCTGCACTGGGCCGGGTCAGCCGCGGGTCGCTGCGCCAGCGCCAGCCGCCGTCGGTTTCGATCAGTCCGCGCTCGACGATGGGTCGGGCCTGCGCGGTCGGCATGCCGCTGGCGAGGCAGCGGGCGCTGACCGCTTGCTCGACGCTGTCGAACACGCGCTGCGGCCGGCGGCCTTGCGCACGTGCGGCCAGTGCCGTGCGGAAGCGCGTAAGGGTGGCCGAGCCGTCGTCGCCGAGCGGGCCCATGCCCTCGATCAGCAGCAGCCGCTCGATGCGCCCGGGGGCCGCGGCGGCGACCAGCGAGGCGATGCCGGCGCCCATCGAATGGCCGAGCAGGGTGTAGCGCGCAAGCTGCAGCACCTCGGCCGCCTCCAGCACCGCCCGCACCTGGTCGATATAGTGATAATCGCCGCCGCCGGCCGCATGGTCGGAGTGGCCGCGGCCGGGCAGGTCCAGCGCCAGCACCCGATGGCTGCCGGCCAGCAGCGGCGCCAGCAGGGCGAAGCTGCCGGCGTTGTCGAGCCAGCCATGCAGCGCCAGCAATGGCGGCGCGTCGGGCTCGCCCCAGCATTGCGCGCGCAGGGTGAGCCGCGTCAGCGCGATGGTCTGCTCAGTCGGCACGGGCATGCCGCTCCCGCGCACGCTGGCGGGCAAGGTCGCGATCCCGTCGCGCGGCGTCGGCATCGTAGTCGGCGGCGAACTCGGGCCAGCCCTGGGTGTGCCGCAGCACCAGCGCGGCGAGGCTGCCGACCTGTCCGGCGCCAGCGTTCAGCGCCGGGATGTAGCGCAGGGTTTCGCCTCCCGCCGCCACGAAGAAATCGCGGTTCTGCATCGCGATCTCCTCCAGCGTCTCCAGGCAATCCACCGCAAAGCCGGGACAGGCGACATCGAGCCGGCGCACGCCGGCGGCGGCAAGTCGGCGGACCGTGGCGTCGGTATACGGCTGCAGCCAGCGTTCCCTGCCGACGCGGGACTGGAAGCTGACCACCAGTTCGTCCGCGCTCAGCCCCAGCCGTTCGCGCAGCAGACGCGCGGTGGCAAGGCACTGGCAGAAATACGGGTCGCCGGCGTGCACGTAGCGCTCGGGAATGCCGTGAAAGGACAGCAGCAATTTCTCGCCGCGACCGTGGCTCGCCCAGTAGTCCTGGAGGCTGCCGGCGAGGGCGTCGATGTGCGCCGGGTCGTCGTGATAGTCATTCACCGTGCGCAGCTCCGGCGGCCAGCGCAGGCGCTTGATCGTGTCCGCCACGGCATCCAGCACCGAGCCGGTCGAGGTGGCCGAATATTGGGGATACAGCGGCAGCACCAGCAGCCGACGGACGCCCTCGCGCTGCAATTGCGCCACGACCTGGGCGACCGACGGGTCGCCGTAGCGCATCGCCAGCGCGACCTTGATCGGCGCCTGCGGGCGCTGGCGCCTCAGCTCGGCGTCCAGGCCGCGTGCCAGCGATTCGCTGCCGACCCGCAGCGGCGAGCCGTGTTCGGTCCAGATCTTGCCGTAGGCATGTGCCGAGCGCGCCGGCCGCACGCGCAGGATCACTCCATGCAGGATCAGCCACCACAGCCAGCGCGGGTATTCGATCACGCGGGGGTCGCCGAGGAACTGCGCCAGGTAGGGCCGCACCGCCTTGGCCGTGGGCGCCATCGGCGTGCCCAGATTGACCAGCAGGACGGCAGCCTGAACGGGGCATGCTCCGGCGTCATGGGAATACCCGGCCAGGCCGGTATAGTTGCTGCTCGATGGCATGGTGACAATCAAGGCTGGATGAGCCTGCCAGTCTGCCACATGCCCGGCGCACTTCGGCGCGCCGGCGCGCATCCCCGAACTTCGATGGAGCTGACCATGATCAAGATTTCCATGCATCGCCTGCTGCTGGTGGGGCTGTCCCTGTTGCTGCCGGCCATGGCCGTGCATGCCGAGGATCCACCGCTGGTGCGCGCCAGCAATGCCGTGCGCGTGTTGAACCAGATCATGCAGGCGCCGGACAAGGCCATTCCCACGGATCTGCTGCGCGATGCCAAGGCGATCGCGGTGATCCCGGATGTGCTCAAGGTGGGCTTCATCTTCGGTGGCCGTCGCGGCGAGGGCCTGATCTCGGTCAAGAACCCCGACGGCACCTGGTCCAACCCGAGTTTCATCACCATGACCGGCGGCAGCGTGGGCTTCCAGGTCGGCGTGTCCTCCACCGACGTGGTGCTGGTGTTCCGCACCCAGCGCGGCGTGGACTCGATCGTGCGCGGCAAGTTCACCCTCGGCGCCGATGCCTCGGCCGCGGCCGGCCCGGTCGGCCGCACGGCCGCCGCCTCGACGGATGCGCAGATGAAGGCGGAAATCTACTCCTACTCGCGCAGCCGCGGCCTGTTTGCCGGCGTCGCGCTCGACGGTTCGGCGCTGCGCATCGATTACGACGCCAATGCGGCGGTCTACGGCGCCGGCATCACGCCACGACGCATCTTCGAAGGCGGGGTCAGCAACGTGCCGGCGCCGGTGGTCGAATTCCGCGACCGGCTGGAAGAGTACACTTCGCATTGATCGTGAAAGCGGTGCGGCACTGGCCGCGCACGCGTTTCGTCACTACGGCTGCAGAGGTTGAACATGGGTTTTGACAGTGTGTGGCATTGGCTGATCCTGCTGGTGATCGTGCTGGCGGTGTTCGGCACCAAGAAGATCCGCAACATCGGGCCGGACCTTGGCGCCGCCATCCGTGACTTCAAGAAAGGCCTGCAAGGCGATGACGAGGCCAAGCCGAAGGACGAGGAAGCCCGGCGCAGGGAGGCCGAACAGCTGCGCGCCGACGCGCCGGCCGCCGACCGCAGCAGCACGCAGAGTCAGCGCGACTCCAGCGAAAGCAAGTAAGAAGCTGGGCGGCGGAGCGCGGCGATGATCGAGATCAGTTTCGGCAAGCTGGTGTTGCTGGCGTTGATCGCGTTGATCGTGCTCGGCCCGGAAAAGCTGCCTGGCGCCGCGCGCACCGCCGGCGCCCTGCTGCGGCGGGTGCGCAGCGGTTGGGACAACGTGCGTGCCGAGGTGGAACGGGAGCTGGAAATCGAGCAGATCAAGCGCGCCGCCCGCGAGGCCGCGGCGCAGGCGGAGGCCGCCCAGGGCCAGCTGAAGGATCAGCTGCAGCAGGTGCGCGAGCCGCTGGCCGAGGTGGCCGGCGAGGTGAAGGCCGGCGTCGTGCCAGCGGCGGGCGGAATCATGAGCGGCCGATTGCCTGCCGACGGCGAGCCTGCCGCCGTGCAGAGCGAGCTGCCGCTGGACGGACCGGTCGCCGCCAGCGGGGGACCGTCGCATGAGCGTGCCTGAATCGGGCCCGGCCGAGTCGGGCGGTATCGAAGACAGCCTGGAACAAGGCCTGTTTTCGCACCTGCTGGAACTGCGCTCGCGCCTGCTCAAGGCGCTGACCACCGTGGTGCTGGTGTTGCTGGCGCTGGTGCCGTTCGCCAACCGCCTGTATGCCGAGCTGGCCGCGCCGCTGGTGGCGCGCCTGCCGCAGGGCGCCCACCTGATCGCCACCGAAGTCACCAGCCCGTTCATCACGCCGCTGAAGCTCGCCCTGTACGCGGCGCTGTTCATCAGCATGCCGGTGATCCTGTACCAGTTGTGGGCGTTCGTCAGCCCGGGTCTGTACAGGCACGAGAAACGGCTGGCACGGCCGCTGCTGGTGGCGGCGATGGGCTTGTTCTACCTCGGTTGCGCGTTCGCCTATTTCCTGGTGCTGCCGGCGGCATTCCGCTTTCTCACGGCAGTGACCCCGCAGGGGGTGGAGATGATGACCGACATCAGCCACTACCTCGACTTCGTGATGCTGATGTTCTTCGCCTTCGGGCTGTGCTTCGAGGTGCCGGTGGCGGTGGTGATCCTGGCCGCCATCGGCGTGGTCGACGTGGCCAAGCTGCGCAGCGGCCGGCGCTACGCCATCGTCGGCGCGTTCGCCATCGCGGCCCTGATCACGCCGCCGGATATCACCTCGATGATGATGCTGGGCATACCGATGTGCCTGCTCTACGAGCTGGGCGTGCTGGCGGTGCGCTGGCTGGTCAAGCCCGGCGCACTGAGCCCGGACGCGGGCTGAACCGCCGCCGGCGGGTCAGTACAGGTCGATCGGGTCCACATCCAGCGACCAGCGCAGCCGTCGCCCCGAGGGCAGCGCCAGCAGCGCCGCCTGCCATGTGCGCAGCATGCCGTGCAGCGCGGCGCGACTGCCGGCCTCCAGCAACAACTGGGCGCGATGGCGGCCCGCGCGCAAGGCCATCGGCGCCGGCATCGGGCCGGCGACCTGCCATTGCGCGCTGGCTGGAATCGCGGCGCAGGCTTCGGCGAGGAACGCGTCGACCTGTTCGCGCTGAGCGCCGTCGGCGCGCAGCAGCACCTGATGGCTGTAGGGCGGCAACTGGATCAGCCGGCGTTCGGCCAGCATCTCGCGGGCGGCGGCGGCATAGCCATGGGCGAGCAGGCTGCGCAGCAGCGGGTGCTCGGGCTGATGCGTCTGCAGCAGGACACGACCGGGCTTGCTGGCGCGGCCGGCCCGCCCCGCCACCTGCACCACCAGCTGGGCCAGGCGCTCGCCCGCGCGGAAGTCGATGCTGTGCAGTCCTTCGTCCGCGCCCACGATCGCGACCAGGGTGAGGTTGGGCAGGTCGTGGCCCTTGGCCAGCATCTGGGTGCCGACCAGGATCGCCGGCCGATCGTCCTTCAGCGAGCCGAGCAATTGCTCGAACGCATCGCGCCGGCGGGTGGTTTCGCGGTCCACCCGTAGCACCGGCACCAGCGGGAACTGCGCGACCAGCGCTTCCTCCAGCCGCTCGGTGCCCTGGCCCTGCGGCTTCAGTTCGATGCCGCCGCAGCTCGGGCAGGCCGCCGGCAGCCGCTGCTGGTAGTCGCAGTGGTGGCAGATCAGCCGGCGCCGGCCGGCGTGCAGGGTCAGCGGCCGTTCGCAGCGCGGGCACTCGGCATGCCAGCCACAGCCGTGGCACAGCAGTACCGGCGCATAGCCGCGTCGATTGCGGAATACCAGCGCCTGTTCGCCGCGCGCCACCGTTTCGGCGATGGCACCCAGCAGGGCGGGCGACAGCCCATGCTCGAGCCGTTGCGCGCGCATGTCGACGATCTGTACCTGCGGCGGCTGCCGTGCGCCGGGGCGGGCGCGCAGGTGCAGGCGGCGGTAGCGGCCGCTGTCCGCGTTGGCGAGGGATTCCAGCGAGGGCGTGCCCGAACCCAGCAGCACCGGGACCCCGAGCGCGCGACCGCGCACCAGCGCCAGGTCGCGGGCGTGGTAGCGAAACCCCTCCTGCTGCTTGTAGGCGGCGTCGTGCTCTTCGTCGACGATGATCAGGCCGGCTTGCGGCAGCGGCGTGAACACCGCCGAGCGGGTGCCCAGGATCACCCGCGCGCTGCCGGCGCGGGCGCGCAGCCAGGCGCGGGCGCGGTCACCTTCGGACAGGCTGGAATGCAGCACCTCGACCATCACCCCCAGCCGTTCGCGCAGGCGGCGCACGGTTTGCGGCGCCAGCCCGATTTCCGGAACCAGCAGCAGGGCCTGCCTGCCCTGTGCCAGCACCTGCTCGATCAAGCCCAGGTACACCTCGGTCTTGCCGCTGCCGGTGACGCCATCGAGCAGGAAGGGCTGGTATCGGCCCAGGCTGGCGGACACCGTGGCCAGCGCCAGCGCCTGTTCGTCGCTCAGCCGTGGCGCCGGCGAGGCTGCCGGCGACCGGTCCAGTGGCGGCCTCTCGCCGCGTTCGAGCAGGCCGCCGGCCGCCAGGCGACGGGCCGCCGCGCGCCAGCCGGGCAGGCCCTCGTTCAACTCCTGTGCGCTCCTTGCGCCGGCGGCGAGCGTTGCCAGCAGCCGCTGGCTGCCGCCCCGGCGCTGGCCCGCGGCCAGCGCGCTCCGGCCCGGCACCGTCAGCGACCAGTATTCGTCGTCGATCGCCGGCAGCGGCTTCGCTTCGCGCAAGGCCAGCGGCAACGCGTTGGCGTAGGCCTCGCCCGGCGCGCCGAGCCAGTAGTCGGCCGCCCAGGCGAGCGTCTGCATCAGCTCCGCGTCGAGCAGTGGCGTGTCGTCGAGCAGCCGCAGCACCTGCTTGAGCCGGTGGCCGTCCACGCTTGCCGCCGCCTCGATAGCCACCACCACGCCGACCTGTTTGCCGCGGCCGAACGGCACCAGCACGCGGCAGCCCACGCGCGGTTCGCCGGCCACCGGTGGCAGGTAGTCGAACAGGGTCGGCAAGGGTAGTGGCAGTGCGACGCGGAGTACGGCGGGCATGGTGACCTCGATGGCCGCTGAGTGTAACCGCAGCCCGGCCGCGGTCCTCGGCGCCGCCGCGCCGGACAGATCGCCGCGGTCTTGCGCGCGATAGTTCGTCGCCAAGTTGAGGAGTCGGGGGTAAGTGGCTATCGGGCGGACGTTTTTGCGTTTATCCACAATCGCTGTGGATAAGTCTGTGGATGTGGCGGGGAAGGGGGCCTGCAAAGCCCGCCGTGGCGCCTTTCACGACGCCGTGGCCACGTTTTGGTCACGCTGACAAATCCTTATGATTCAATCACTTGAAAATGTCGGCCCGCCGGTGTTCACGCAATTGACAAATGCCGCGCATACCGCTTGACAGGTCCGTGACGCTGTGCAAAACCCGCGCGCTCCTGCCGGTCCGGCGGTGGTTTCAGTGGGCCGCGCCGAGCAGAAAGGCGATGAGCAACGCAAAAATCAGCAGCCCGACGTAGCACCAGCCGATGCACCAGAATTTCAGCAGGGTCATCGGCCAGCGCTGGCGGTAGACCCGTTTCTGGGTGAGCAGCAGGTACACCGGGATCCACAGGACCAGCGCCGCCTGCAGCCAGCCCAGTGTGTGGCTGGCCCAGGCCGCGTGCGGCTGCAGCCAGGTCGACAGCATGCCGGCGAGGGTGAACAGCAGCAGGCAGAGGAACAGGAACGCGTGGCCGTGCAGGGCCACGATCAGGTGTTCCATGTACAGCCGCCGGCGGAATACGTAGAACAGCCCGAGCAGGGCCGCGAACACCGGCACCAGCACGAACATGGCCGGCGGCAGCGTGCCGAACACGCCGTTGATCATCCGCTGCTTCGCTTCGGCGCTGGCGGCGGCGTCGCCTTGCCTGAAGGTTCGCCAGTTGTCCTGCAGATGCCGGTCCAGTGCGGTCAGGCGCGCGTTGGCGGCGTCGGGCAGCCAGCCGATCCGCACCGTCGGGGATGCGCGCCGGATCGTCCCGTGGGTGGCATCGTCGGGCGTGGCGGCAGCGGCTTTCGCGGTGTCCGGCGGATTCACCGCCACCGAAGCGGCCGGGATCGGTGCCGCGCCGAGTTCGGCCAGGCGATGGTCGGCCTTGCGGCGCAGCTCGCGCTCGGCGACATCGGCCTGCTCCAGTACGTTGGGCGGTAGCATGCCGGTTGCCCGGGCGCTGTGCAGTCCGTCCAGTTCCTCCTGCAAGGCCTCGCGCACGTCGGCGGGACTGGCGGCGGTTTCGATCGCCCGGCTGTCCACGCTGATCAACGGGTGGCCGTTGGCGGACATCTCGCCGGCGAACTGGTCGATCGCCAGGTGAACCATGAAGAACGACAGCAGGCACAGCACGAACATCAGCCGGAACGGCGCGACGTAGCGTACCCGCCGGCCGGCGAAGTATTCCAGGGTGAGGAAGCCGGGCTTGAGCAGCAGCGGCGGCAGCGTGTGCACGATGCGGCCGTCGATGTGCAGCACCGTCTCGACGGTTTCCTCGAGCATGTGGTGCATCGGCTTCAGCACGCTGTGGATCGACTGCCCGCACTCGTGGCAGAACTCGCCCTGCATCGCGGCGCCGCAGTTGGCGCAGCGCAGGCCTTCGTAGCTGGTCAGCTGCTTCATCGGGGTCCCCGTCCGCGGTAGCGGATGATCTTCGCACAGGGCGGCGGCCGGCCGGGCGTGACCTATGGCTCAGGTAGAATGGCCGGCCCTGGAGTCTGCTTGCCCGATGAACCTCTTCCGTCCCGAGCGCGCCCATCTGCTGCACGAGGTGCGCGCCACCGTGCGCCTGGCGCTGCCGCTGATCGCCGCCCAGCTGGCCGCGGTCGGCAGCAACGTGATCGACGCGGTGCTGGCCGGGCACGTCAGCGCGCACGTGCTCGGCGCGGTGGCGGTGGGCACCAGCATCTGGTCGCTGGCGATCGTCAGCGGCATCGGCATGATGATGGCGGTGCCGCCGTCGGTGGCGCAGTTGGACGGCGCCGGCCGGCGCGGCGAGGTCGGCGCGGTGTTCCACCAGGCGCTGTGGCTGGCACTGGGCATGGGCGTGCTGCTGTGGTTCGCGGTGCGCCATGCCGCGCCGCTGATCGAGCTGATCGGGGTGACGGCGAGCCTGCGCCACGACGTGCAGCGCTTCCTGCTGGCGATCAGCTGGGGCGCGCCGGCGCTGACGTGCTACTTCGCCCTGCGCGGGCTGTCGGAGGGCCTGTCGCTGACCCGGCCGTCGATGTACTTCAGCCTCGGCGGGCTGGTGCTGCTGGTGCCGCTGGGCTACGTGCTGATGTTCGGCAAGCTGGGCATTCCGCCGCAGGGCGCGCACGGCTGCGGTGTGGCCACCGCGACCGTGCTGTGGCTGGAGATGCTGGCGTTCGGCGTCTATGTGGTCTTCCGGCGCAACTATCGCGGGCTGGGCCTGTTCGATCGTTTCGAATGGCCGGACCTGCGCCGGATCGGCCGGCTGGTGCATATCGGCCTGCCGATGGCGGTGACGTTGCTGGCCGAGGCGGGCCTGTTCGTGGCCACCGCGCTGATCATCGCCACGCTGGGCGAGGACGTGATCGCCAGCCATCAGGTGGCGATCAACATCGCCTCGCTGTTCTTCATGATTCCGCTCGGCCTGGCGATGGCGATCACCGTGCGGGTGGGCAACGCGGTAGGCCGCGGCGACGAGCGCGGCGTGCGCTACGCCGGCTTCTGCGGGATCGGGCTGACCCTGCTCACCCAGCTGTTCTCGGCCGGCCTGATGCTGGGCCTGCCGCACTTCATCGCCTCGCTGTACACGCACGAGCCGAAGGTGATCGCGCTGGCCGCGCAGCTGATCGTGCTGGCCGGCCTGTTCCAGTTCTCCGATGGCGTCCAGGTCGCCGCCAACGGCGCGCTGCGCGGCCTCAAGGACACCCGCGTGCCGATGGCGATCACCCTGTTCGCGTACTGGATGATCGGCATGCCGGTGGGCTGGTGGCTGGCCTTCCACCACGGCATGGGCGCGCGCGGCATGTGGATCGGCCTGATCGCCGGCCTGTCGGTGGCCGCGGTGATGCTGTTTGGGCGCTTCTGGCGCAGCGCCTGGAAGCAGCGCTGGCGGATTCCCGGGCCGGCCCAGCCACAGTCCGTCAGCCTGCTAGGCTAACGCGACACCCGACCAGCACCGACACGTTCCGGAACCGAGCCCATGCCACCACCGCTGCCGCCCCTGCCACCCCAACGCGCCGGTTTTGGCGTGTTCCTGCGCCGCGTCGGGCGGGGACTCAACCTGGTCCGGCTGGTGATCATCAACCTGGTTTTCTTCGCGGTGCTGACGCCCCTGCTGCTGGTAATCGTGGGTGCGATCGCCGCCAGCAGGGCCGATCGCACGCTGCAGAACGACACCGTGCTGGTGATCAAGCCGCAGGGCGAGCTGGTCGAGCAGTACAGCATCGACCCGCTGCAGCGCACGCTGTCGCGGCTGTCGGGCGACGATCCCAGGCAGGTGCAGCTGCGCGACCTGATCGGTGCGATCGACGCGGCGGCGAAGGACCGGCGCATCAGCCGCATCCTGTTGCTGCCCGGCGACATGCACGGAGGCGGTTTCGCCGCCCTGCATGAAGTGGGCGCCGCGCTGGATCGTTTCCGCGCCGCCGGCAAGCCGGTGCTGGCGTGGGGGGTGAACCTGGACCAGGGCCAGTACTACCTCGCCGCGCATGCCGACCGGCTGCTGCTGGATCCGCAAGGTGGGGTGATGCTGACCGGGCTGGCCAACTACCGGTTGTTCTACAAGGACCTGCTCGACAAGCTTGGCGTGGACGTGCACCTGTTCCGCGTCGGCGAGTTCAAGAGCGCCGCCGAGCCGTACATCCTCGACCATGCCTCGGTCGCCGCCAAGCAGGCGGACAGCTACTGGATGAACGGCCTGTGGGACAGCTACCTCGACGAGGTGGCGCCGCTGCGCAAGCTCGACCCGGCCGCCCTGCGCGACGACATCGACCAGTTGCCGCAGCGCATCGCCAGCACCCAGGGCGACCTGGCCCAGCTCGCGCTGGACGAGCACCTGATCGACGGCACCGCGACCCGCGGCGAGCTGATCGCGATGATGCGCAAGGAGGGCGTGCCGGCCGGCGCCAAGGGGCACGGGTTCCGCCAGGTCGACCTGGACGCCTATGCCGCGCGTGTCGCGCAGCGCGGCAAGTCCACCAGCGGGGACGGCGTGACGATCGTGGTGGCCGAAGGCGAGATCAGCGGCGGCCGGCGCGGGCCCGGCTCCATCGGCGGCGAATCCACCGCCGCGCTGATCCGCGCCGCCCGCGAGGATCACCGCACCAAGGCACTGGTGTTGCGGGTCGACTCGCCCGGCGGCGAGGTGTTCGCGGCCGAGCAGATCCGCCGCGAAGTCGAACTCACCCGTGCCGCCGGCATCCCGGTGGTGGTGTCGATGGGCAATGTGGCGGCCAGCGGCGGCTACTGGATCTCGATGAACGCCAACCGGATCTTCGCCGAGGCGAACACCATCACCGGCTCCATCGGCATCTTCGGCATGTATTACTCGGTGCCCAACACCCTGGCCAAGCTCGGCGTGCAGAGCGACGGCGTCGCCACCGGGCCGATGGCCGGTGCCTTCGACATCACCCGCCCGCTCGATCCGAAGGTCGGGGCGGTGATCCAGGCGATCATCGACAAGGGCTATCGCGATTTCGTCGGCAAGGTGGCCAAGGCGCGCGGCAAGACGTACCAGGCGATCGACGCCATCGCCCAGGGCCGCGTCTGGACCGGCAGGCAGGCGCTCGATCGCGGCCTGGTCGACCAGCTCGGCGGCCTGGATGCCGCCGTGGCCGCCGCGGCGAAGCTGGCCAAACTCGGCGCGGGATATCCGGTGCGCTACCAGGAGGCGCCGCTGGGCGGGTTCGCGCGGTTCATGATCGGCCTCAACCAGGAGGCCAGCGTGCGGGTGCTGCGGTCGTGGGGCGTGCGCTTGCCGAGCTGGGTCGCGCAGTTGCCGGCGATGGCGCCGGAGCTGCAACTGCTGCGCAACGCCAAGGCCGGCACGCCGAACATCTACGCCGATTGCCTGTGCAGCCCACGCTGAGCGTGGCCGCCTTGTAGGAGCCCGCTGGCGGGCGATGCTCCTGCTCTGAAGCACGCCGAAACCAGGAGCATCGCCCGCCAGCGGGCTCCTACCAAGGGGGCGTCGTCATTGTTCCTGCGCCTCGATCTGCTTGCGCTGCTCCTGGGCCTGCTTGTCGACCACCTTCTGCACGTCGCGTGCGCGCTGCTCGCTGGCTTTCATGGCATCGAAAGGCGTCGCCACGTCGGCCGGCCTGGCCTGGGGTTGCGGCGGCTTGCCCGTGCAGGCGGTGAGCGCCAGCAGGCCGAGCAGGACGGGAAACTTGTTCATGGTGGCACTCGCACGGTGACGACGCATGCGCCAAGTGTCGCCCCCGGCATGCGCCCGGGCAAGCGCTCTGCCCCTGCTCGGCGCCGGCGGCCGCCGGCCTTCGACCGGTAGGCGCGGCGGAGCCGAGGCTTTAAGCTTGCCGCATGAACAGTCGACGCGACGCCTGGCAATTGCGGGGCCACACCGCCCTGGTCACCGGCGCCAGCAAGGGGATCGGGCACGCGACCGCCACCGAGCTGGCCGCGCTGGGCTGCGACCTGTTGCTGGTGGCGCGCGACGAGGACCATCTCGAGCAGGTGCGGCGGGAACTGGGCGAGGACTTTCCCGACGTCGACGTGCTGGCGTTCGGCGCGGATGTGACCGAGGCCGAGGATCGGCTGGCGATATTCGACTGGATCGCCGACCTGGGCGCGCCGGTGTCGCTGCTGATCAACAATGCCGGCGGCAACCAGCCCAAGGCGACGCTCGACTACCGCACGGACGAGGTGGCGGCGATTTTCGGGCAGAACCTGATGTCGGCCTTCGAGATGTGCCGGCTGGCCCATCCCCACCTGGTGCAACACGCCCACGCGGCGATCGTCAACGTCGGCTCGGTGTCCGGGGTGACCCACGTACGCACCGGCGCGCCCTACGGCATGAGCAAGGCGGCGCTGCACCAGCTGACCCGCAACCTTGCGGCGGAGTGGGCGGTGGACGGTATCCGCGTCAACGCGGTGGCGCCCTGGTACATTCGCACCCAGCGCACCGATTCCGCGCTGGCCGATGCCGACTATCTGGACGAGGTGCTCGACCGCACGCCGCTGGAGCGGATCGGCGAGCCGGAGGAGGTGGCGGCGGCGATCGCCTTCCTGTGCCTGCCCGCGGCCAGCTACGTCACCGGCCAGGTGCTGGCGGTGGACGGCGGCTTCCTGAACTACGGCTTCTGAGCCCACGGGCGCCGCGGCGCCCGGCCGGGCGGAGCTTGCTCAGAAGTCCGCTTCGTGATCCTCGGCGGCCAGGCCCAGCGTCACCGCGCCCTCGCCGACGTTGACCATGCCGGTGATGCTCATCGGCGCCTCCATCAGCTCGACCCCGCACTCTTCGCAGGCCGCCCGCAAGCCGGCGTAACCGGGCAACTTGCCCAGCACCTCGAGATCGCCGCCGTAGCTCACGCAGACCACCGGCACCAGCAAGCCCTTGCGCACGCGCCTGGCGGCATAGCCGAACAGCATCTCCGCGCCATGCTCGAAGCCGCGCACCTTGCCGACCGGGCCGGTTTCGCCACGGAAGCAACGCAGCAGCGGCTTGATGTCCAGGGCCGAGCCCAGCATCGCGCTGACCAGGCTGACGCTGTGGTCGTTCTTCTTCTTGGCGCGGGCGCGGATGTAGTAGAGGTCGCGCGGCAGCATGTAGGCGTAGCTCTGGTTGGCGACGTGCAGCAGCCGCTCGCGCATCGCCGCCGGCGTTTCGCCCGCCGCGATCATGCGGGTCGCCTCGTATACCGCCGGTGCGGCGCCGGAAAAAAGGTTGCGCGTGTCGATGACGCGCATCATGAAGGGGCCGGGTACGGCAGCCTGTTCGCGGACCTGGCGGTAATTCTTCAGGATCGCGAAGCTGGCCCGGTTGACGTGCTCGAATATCGGGCTGCGGGTGGTGGTGATGGTCAGGCAGAACACGCAGTCCTGCTCCAGCACCAGGCGTTTGAGGAACAGCTGCTGCACCTCTTCCACCGGACAGGGCTCGGTCTCCGCAGAGTGGCTGCGACTGCCCAGCTGGCGCTCGATGAAGCGATTGCGCTCGGCCGGCTCGCGGTCGTCCATGAAGGTTTCGTCGTCGATCCTTACCGTGATCGGCATGACCGCAATGCGGTGCTCCTGCAGGAACTGCTGCGAAAGGTCGCAAGCTGCATCGATGGCCAGGCCGATCCGCATCGTCGTTTCCCCCGTGAATGGCCAGTGAAACATAGCATGCGCGCCGCAAAGGGAAAGCCGGCCGGCTTTCGCGCGTCGGCGCCTGCCGGTGTCGACTGGTATGGCCGGCCGGCCCGTCCGAAACCTACTATGGGGGCCTGCCGCGCTGGTTGCCGGCGCCGCGGGCCATGATTCCCCGACTCGAGGCCGGTAAAGATGAAAACCAAGCAGGACATCGTTTCCAACTGGCTGCCAAGGTATACCGGGACGCCGCTCGAACACTTCGGCAGGCACATCCTGCTGACCAACTTCGGCCACTACGTGGAGATGTTCGCGCAGTGGCATGGCGTGGAGGTGCAGGGGCGCGACCGCCCCATGCCCAACGCCAGCGCCGACGGGATCACCCTGATCAACTTCGGCATGGGCAGCGCCAACGCCGCCACCGTGATGGACCTGCTCAGCGCCATCGCGCCGCAGGCGGCACTTTTCCTGGGCAAGTGCGGCGGCGTGAAAAAGAAGAACAAGCTGGGCGACCTGGTGCTGCCGATTGCGGCGATACGCGGCGAGGGCACCAGCAACGACTACCTGCCGCCGGAGGTGCCGGCGTTGCCGGCCTTCCAGTTGCAGCGCGCGGTATCCACCATGATCCGCGACCTCGGCCACGACTACTGGACCGGCACGGTCTACACGACCAACCGCCGGGTGTGGGAACACGACGAGACGTTCAAGGACTATCTGCGCCGCACCCGCTGCATGGCCGTGGACATGGAAACCGCCACGATCTTCGCCGCCGGCTTCGCCAACCGCATACCCTGCGGCGCGCTGCTGTTGGTCTCCGACCAGCCGATGATTCCCGAAGGGGTGAAGACCGAGGACAGCGACCGCAAGATCACCTCGCAGTTCGTCGAGGCGCACATCCGGGTGGGTATCGAGGCGCTCAAGCTGGTGCGCCGCAACGGTCGCAGCGTGAAGCATCTGCGCTTCGAGAGCGATGTGGACACCGAGTAGCCGGTGCATCGACCAGTGCCCGCGTTGCCGGAAAGGCCTTCCCGCAGGTCCTGCGGCGTCAGGCCCGATGGCTGGCGCCGCAGTGCGCGTTTTCATCTGCGGACGCCTTAGTTCAGGCGGAATTTTCGACCAATCGCCGCAGCGCGCGGCGGCGACAGCGCGTACGGGCGCGTACGAGGCGCATGCGGGGCAGGCGCCGATGTTTCTTTATCGTGAGCCGATCGCGGATGGCCGGAAACTGATGTCCGGGCCCCAGGCGGGCGGGAGGAGCGCCTTTCTCTCGATCGCAAAAAACTACGATTCGATGGTATCCGTTTCCCGTGCATCGGATTCATGCTTGTTCCGCCCGAGAATAACGTCTGGCAGCGCGTTCGAGGAGACGAGGTACGGACAGAAACACAGGAGCTGCGCAAAATCATGCGGACCGAGACTGGTGAAGCGCCTGGGCCGAATGGTTTTCCTTGAAACAAATTTGTTGACAAAGCGTTAACCGACGCGCGATAACGTGATCCTGAAACTTCGCCCGCGAGAGGGCTGGCGGAGAAGTACTAGGGTTGACGCAAAACAAGATTGAAATGGCAAGGAAGTGAATGCTCTTGGCGCACCCGTCGATTCAGGGCGTCAGTCATTCATGTGAAGCCACGCCTCACGATGAGCAGCTGCCGCTGCCACCGGTGAGGCGGGGCCGTTTTAGGGGCAGGTAGCAAATTTCGGGCGGAAGGCTCTTCCGGTCGAGGCAAATAACCAATCAGAGGGTGCTTTCATGAAACTTGGGGTCACAAAACTTTCAACGGCAGTTCGCATGGCGCTTTCGCTGGGTGCCGTCATCGCGGTCGGCGCGACCAGCACCGCCTTCGCACAGGATACGAGCGGGCAGGCCGCTTCTAGCAAGTCCGCCAGTCCGCAGAAGGCGCAGACGCTGCAGACGGTCGTGGTGACCGGCTCGCACATCCGCCG
>JAGWIC010000004.1 GCA_028866435.1 Lysobacteraceae bacterium
CAAAGAGCATCGCGCACAGGGTGCGCTCCTGCGGTGATTGCCGATAGCGGCAAGGCGATCCGCGATCGGGCCGCACCCTGCTAAGATCCGGCGTTGTGTCCAGCGTCATTTCCAGGCACGTTTCCCAAGGATTTTTATGGCCATTTCCCTGATTGCCGCGCTCGACGAAAATTTTGCCATTGGCCGCAAGGGACAGTTGCCGTGGCACCTGCCGGACGATTTGCGCTGGTTCAAGCAGCTGACCACCGGCAAGAATGTGCTGATGGGCTACAACACCGCCGTCTCGATCGGTCGCGCCCTGCCGGACCGGGTCAACCTGGTGCTGTCGCGCAAGCACGAGGCGCCGTTCCCGGGGCAGATCACCGTGCGCTCGATCGAGGAGGCCCAGGCGCGCTGCAACAACACCGGCCTGATGGTCATCGGCGGCGGCATGGTGTTTTCCGAGGCGTTGCCGGTCGCGCGCCGGATGTACCTGACCTGGGTGGGCACCGCCATCGACGGCGCCGATGCGTTCTTCCCCGGCGTGCACTTCAGCGAATGGACCGAGGTTTCGCGCGTGCACCACAAGGCCGATACCGAGCACGCGTTCGACTTCGACATGGTCGAGTACCTGCGCAACAGTTGATGCCCGCACTTACCTCGCCGCCGCCGGCCATGCACGTGATGGCCGGCATCCTGGTCGATCCGGCGGGGCGCGTGCTGCTGGCGCAACGCCTGCCCGGCAAGCATCTCGCCGGACTGTGGGAGTTCCCCGGCGGCAAGCTGGAAGGCGGCGAAACGCCGCTGGCCGCACTGGCGCGCGAGTTGCGCGAGGAGCTGGGGATCGCCGTGCTGCATGCCGAGCCGTTGATCCGCGTGCCATGGCGCTATGACGCGCGCGAACTGCTGCTCGACGCCTGGCGCGTCGTACGCTGGGACGGTGCGCCGCAGTCGCTGGAAGGGCAGGCCCTGCTGTGGCGGCATCCGCGGCGGATCGATCCGCGGATGTTGACCCCGGCCGACGGCCCGATCCTGCAGGCATTGCTGCTGCCGGCCCCGCCTGCCCGCATCGATCCCGATCTCCCTGTGTAGGAGCGCACCCTGTGCGCGATGCTTTTGCTCTGGTCTACATCAAGAGCATCGCGCACAGGGTGCGCTCCTACCGTTCGTGTCGTGCCAGGGCCAGGTAGCGCCGGTGCAGGTCGGCTACCGCGTGATCGAGGTCGGTTTCGTCTCCGCTGTTGTCGATCACCTCGTCGGCCAGGGCGATTCGCTCGGCGCGGCCGGCTTGCTGTGCCAGCATGTGCCGGGCCAGCGCCTCGTCGATGCCGTCGCGGGCGAGCAGCCGTTGCAGTTGCACCCGTTCGGGCACGTCAACCAGCAACACCCGGTCGACCCAGCGATAGTGCGCGATGTTCTCCGCCAGCAGGGGGATCGCCAGCACGCAATACGGTGCCCGTTCCGCGAGTGCCCGCTGCTGCAGCCACTGCCGCACGCGCGGATGGATGATCGCCTCCAGTGTCTTTCGCGCGGCCGGGTCGGCGAATATGCGCCGACGCATCGCCGGGCGATCCAGCCGTCCGTCGGCCGCAAGCACGCCGGCGCCAAATGCCTCGACGACGGCGGCGAGGCCGCTGCTGCCCGGCTCGATCACTTCGCGCGCCGCCATGTCGGCGTCGTGGACGGGCACGCCCAGGGCCTCGAACCGCCGCGACACCGCCGACTTGCCGGCGGCGACGCCGCCGGTCAGGGCAACCGCCAGGGCCCGGGGGCGCTCGCTCATCGCAGGCCGGTGAGTTGCATATAGCCCTGCAACAAGCCATGGCCGGCGATGAACCAGACCCAGCCCGCGGCGGCGATGAACGGGCCGAACGGCATCGGAATCTCGCGCCGGTGCCGGCGCAGCAGGATCAGGCTGCCGCCGACCAGGGCGCCGATCAGCGACGACAGCAGGACCATCGGCAGCAGCGCCACCGGCCCCATCCACGCCCCCAGCGCGGCGAGCAGCTTGAAGTCGCCGTAGCCCATGCCCTCCTTGCCGGTGAGCAGCTTGAACGCCCAGTACACGCTCCACAGGCTCAGGTAACCCGCCGCCGCGCCGATGATGGCCGCGGGCGCGGTGACGAACATCGGCAACAGCGACAGCAGCAGGCCCAGCCACAGCAGCGGAAACGTCAGCTGGTCGGGCAGCAGCTGGGTGCGGAAATCGATACCCGCCAGCGCGATCAGCGTCCAGGTAAGCGCCAGGCCGGCCAGGGCGACCCATGACGGGCCGAACTTGCCGACCACCACGGCGCTGAGTACGCCGCTGAGCAGTTCCACCAGCGGGTACTGGATCGAAATGCGGCACTTGCAGTAACGGCAGCGGCCGCCGAGCGCCAGCCAGCCGAACAGCGGTATGTTGTCCAGCGCGGACAGCGGGTGCTTGCACTGCGGGCAATGCGAGGGCTCGCGCACGATGCCGGGCGGCAGCGGCGCCGGATCGGCATCGAGCTCCAGCACCGAGCGCGCCTCCTGCCGCCATGCCGCCGCCATGCGTTCGGGCAGGCGCAGGATCACCACATTGAGGAAGCTGCCCACCAGCAGGCCCAGCACGGCGGCGAGGGCGATCCATACGGCGAGGGGAAAGTCGGGCATGCGTGGGCCTTGTGTCGCTACGCCCCACGGCGGGGCGGGGGCATAAGGGTACGGCGCTTCACGTAGGAGCGCACCCTGTGCGCGATGGCCTTTCGCTCCGATCGGAGCATCAGGCCATCGCGCACAGGGTGCGCTCCTACAATGACCAGGATGGTGGCGTCTTTAGAACGTGCCGGCGAGCTTGAAGATCGGCAGATACAGGGCAATCACGATGCCGCCCACGATGGTGCCGAGCACCACCATGATGAGTGGTTCGAGCAGGGTGGACAGCGTGTCGACCGCATTCTCCACCTCCTCCTCGTAGAATTCGGCGACCTTGAACAGCATGTGGTCCAGCGAACCGGATTCCTCGCCGATCGCGGTCATCTGCACCACCATGTTGGGGAACAGGCCGGTCTGCTTCATCGCCAGCTGCAGCTGGTGGCCGACCGAAATGTCGTCGCGCATCTGCTTCACCGCGTCGCCGTAGACCACGCTGCCGGTGGCGCCGGCCACGGCGTCCAGTGCCTCGACCAGCGGGACGCCGGCGCGGAAGGTGACGCCCAGGGTGCGGGCGAAGCGGGCAATCGCCGAATTGCGCACGATATTGCCCATCACCGGCATTTTCAGCGCCATGCGATCCAGGAAGTGGGCGAACTTGACCGAGCGCTTCTTGGCCACCACCAGCGCCACGATGCCGCCGACGATGGTGCCGATCACGACAAACCAGTAGTCCTGCATGAACTTGGAGGCGTCGACCAGCAACTGCGTCGGCGCGGGCAGCTCGGCGCCGGCGTCCTGGAAGGTCTTGGCGAACACCGGCACCACGAACAGCAGCATGATCAGGATGACCACGAACACCACGGCCAGCACCATCATCGGGTAGAACAGCGCCTTCTTGATCTTTTTCTTGAGCGCCTCGGTGCGCTCCTTGTAGGTCGCCACGGTGTCCAGCACGGTATCGAGCACGCCGGAGGTTTCGCCTGCGTGCACCAGGTTGCAGTACAGCTCGTCGAACTGCACCGGGTATTGCGACAGCGCCTCGTGCAGGGCGGCGCCGCCTTCGATGTTCTGCTTGACGTCCAGCAGCACGTTCTTGAAGCGGACGTTCTTCTGGCCGTCGGCGATGATGTCGAACGACTGCACCATCGGTACGCCGGAGGCCATCATGGTGGCGATCTGGCGGCTGAAGATGGCCACGTCGCCCGGCTTGATCGTGCTGCCGCTGGCGCCAAACAGCGGCTTGGCGCGTTCCCGCACGGTTTGCGGGTTCATGCCCTGGCGGCGCAGTTCGGCCTTTACCAGGGAGGCGTTCTTGGCCGGCATGTCGCCCTTCATGCGCTTGCCGCGCTTGTCCAGCGCCACCCAGTCGTACGTGGTCAGCTTGCTGACTTCGCCGCGTTGTGCGCCGAGCGTCCGCGCCTTGTTTGCTTTTGCGGTAGCCGTGGCCATGCGCATCTTCCCCCAGTAGTTCGGTCCCGGAGCCGCCCGCGCGGGCGGCAGACAAGGTTTCCGTGAAGCTTATTTCATTTTTGCCGCCGCAAACCGTGGCGCCATCGGCAAGTTGCAGGCCGCTGGCGCCCGGGCGGAGTCGCTCATTCCTTGGTTACCCGATCGATTTCGGTCAGGCTGGTCAGCCCCTGCTTCACCTTGAGCAGGGCCGACGCGCGCAGGTCGTTGACGCCGGCGGCCCTGGCCACCTCGGAGATCTGCATCGCATTGCCGCCCTGCAGGATGATCTTCTGGATGTCCTCCAGCATCGGCATCACCTGGTAGATGCCGACGCGCCCCTTGTAGCCCTCGTTGCAGCCATCGCAGTTGCCGGCTTCGTAGATGGTCAGCCCGGCGTTGATGTCGGCCTGGCTGAAGCCGGCCTTGAGCAGCACGTCGGGCGGCAGGTCCATCTGCTTCTTGCAGTCGTGCAGGCGCCGCGCCAGGCGCTGGGCGATGATCAGGGTGACCGACGAGATGATGTTGTACGGGGCGATGCCCATGTTCATCAGTCGGGCGATGGTCTGCGCGGCATCGTTGGTGTGCAGGGTGGACAGCACCATGTGGCCGGTCTGCGCCGCCTTGATGGCGATCTCGGCTGTTTCCAGGTCGCGGATCTCGCCGACCATGATCACGTCCGGATCCTGGCGCAGGAACGAACGCAGGGCGCTGGCGAAGGTCATGCCGCGCTTCACGTTCTGCTGCACCTGGTTGATGCCCTCGACGCGGATTTCCACCGGATCCTCCACCGTCGAGATGTTGCGCTCGGCGGTGTTGAGCATGTTCAGGCCGGTGTACAGCGACACCGTCTTGCCCGAGCCGGTGGGGCCGGTGACCAGCACCATGCCGTAGGGCTTGTGGATCGCGTCGATGTAGAGCTTCTGCTGGTCCGGCTCGTAGCCCAGCTTCTCGATGCCGATCTTGGCCGAGGAGCCGTCCAGGATACGCAGCACGATCTTTTCGCCGAACAGCGTGGGCAGGGTGCTTACGCGGAAGTCGATGGCGCGGGTCTTGGACAGGTTGAGCTTGATGCGACCGTCCTGCGGCACGCGCTTCTCGGCGATGTCGAGCTGTGCCATCACCTTCAGGCGCGAGGAGATGCGGTTGGCCATCTTCATCGGGGGAAAGGCCACGGCCTTGAGCATGCCATCCATGCGCAGGCGCACCCGGTACTGGGTTTCGAACGGTTCGAAATGGATGTCCGAGGCGCCACGACGCAGCGCATCGACCAGGATCTTGTTGACGAACCGGACCACGGGCGCGTCGTCACCCGCATTGGCGTCGATGCCGGTACTTTCGGCTTCCGCATCGCCACCCTCGAGGTCGAGCTCGTCCATGTCGCCACCGCCCATGTCGGGCATGATGTCGCGCATGTTGTTCAGCAGCGTCTCGATCAGCCGCTGCAGCGAGGCGCGTTCGACCAGGATCGGCTCGACCATGCAGTTGGAGTGGAACTTGATCTCGTCCAGCGCATGCGACTGCATCGGGTCGGCGATGCCCACGAACAGGCGCTTGCCCCGCCGGAACAGCGGCAGCGCCTGATGCTTGGTGATCAGCGCCTCGCTGATCAGGTCCAGCGGCATGGCGGACGGGTTCAACGAGGTCGCGTCCATCATCGGCATGCCGAATTCCAGCGACGCGATGCGGGTGACATCGGCCCCGTCGACCAGGCCGCGATCGAGCAGCCAGGTGCCAAGCGACACCTTCGCCTGGTTGCAGTCGACCATGGCCTTGCGGACATCGGCATCGTGCAGCAGGCCCTCCGACACGAGGCGGCGGGCGATACCGGACAAACCCGTCAGCGACGGTTGCACCTGAGATGACATAACCTACGTGATCCATGACTCGTATGTGGTTGAATCTACCGCAGTCCGGGGCGCAGGTCATCCATTCGTCGAGCGGACCGGGGCGGCACCGCAGGACGGGCGGCAAGCGGGTGGCCCGCCTGGCCCCGCGCCGGGTGCCGGGAGGGCGCCGTTGCCCGGGCGCAAACGGCCGCGACGACCGCGTTCCCAGCCCGCTGCCGGCGGGTCGGGGCAGGGCCCATGCGGCTTCCGGGGCGCCGTGCCAGTCTGCGCAGGGCATCGGCCAGCGCCAACCCGGCAGCGGCCTTCACGCTATGATTCGGCCTTAGCCAGGGGAGCCCTGTATTGAACCGACTCAGCATCATCCTGCCCGCCAAGAATGAGGCCCCGGCACTTGCCGCGTTGCTGCCGCGCCTGCGTGCCGCCCAGCCAGGGGCTGAAATCATCGTGGTGGACGATGGCTCCACCGACGATACCCGCGGCATCTGCCGCGACAGCGGGGTGGAATGCCTGTCCTCGCCCTACTCGATGGGCAACGGCGCCGCCATCAAGCGCGGCGCGCGCGCCGCCACGGGCGACATCCTGGTTTTCATGGACGGCGACGGCCAGCACGACCCGGCCGACATCGCCCGCCTGCTGGAGCAGCTGAATCGCGGCTACGACATGGTCGTCGGCGCCCGCGACTGGGGCAGCCAGGCCGGCGTCGGCCGCGGCCTGGCCAACACGCTGTACAACTGGCTCGCCACCCACATGACCGGCCACCCCGTGCTCGACCTCACCTCTGGCTTCCGCGCCGTGCGCGCGGACAAGTTCCGCGAATTCCTGCACCTGCTGCCGAACGGCTTCAGCTACCCCACCACCAGCACCATGGCCTTCTTCCGCAGCGCCTACCCGGTGGCCTACGTGCCGATCAAGGCCGCCCAGCGCATCGGCACCAGCCACATCAAGCCGCTGCGCGACGGCGTGCGCTTCCTGCTGATCATCTTCAAGATCGCCACGCTGTATTCACCGCTGAAGCTGTTCGCGCCGGCCAGCGCGATGTTTTTCCTGCTCGGCTGCGCGAACTATGCGTGGACCTTCGCCCATGCCGGCCGGCTGACCAACGGCAGCACCCTGATGTGGAGCGCGGCGGTGATCGTGTTCCTGATCGGGCTGGTGTCGGAGCAGATCACCGGGTTGATGTATCGACGCGACCAGTGAATGCGTGGTCAACGCTGTCACCTGTTCTCGAACGGTCGGCTTCCGTAAGTAGCAGCGGATGATCTTGCTTTCCATATTGTCCTCAGGTGTTTGGCCGCTGTCGCATACAAGGCTCGTTCGAATTGATCGACGTACTCCTAATCAGTACCTCATACCCCCGGGATGCCTCCGATTGGCGTGGGATATTCATGCGCCATCTGGTCGCCGCGCTCGCACGTGTTCCATCCATGAGGCTCCGTGTGTGGGCCCCGCCCGGAGAACTTCCCGAGCCAGCGAAAAGCGTTCTGTCCGAGAGCGACGCCGAATGGTTGGCAGCGCTCATGGCCGCTGGCGGGATATCTCACATGATGCGCAGTGGCAAGTGGCGTACATGGCATGCGCCTTTGCGTCTCTTGCGCATGATCGGTAAGGCGTATCGCGCCAACCCGGAAGCCGATATCTATCACATCAACTGGCTGCAGTGTGCGTTGCCTCTACCGCGCAATCGAAAGCCGGCCTTGATCACAGTACTTGGCAACGACCTCAAGCTGCTGAAACTACCCTTCATGCGCACGCTGTTGCGCGGGGTTATGAAGCGGCGCCGAGTCGTCATCTGCCCAAACGCAGACTGGATGCAACAGACCCTGGAAGGCGCATTTGGAGATGTTGCCGAGATTTGTCCTGTTTCGTTCGGTATTGATCCGAATTGGTATGCAATCCGGCGCGAACCCGTTCTCGGTCAGCCACATCGCTGGCTCGCGGTCACCCGCCTGACGGCGAACAAGCTGGGCCCGCTGTTCGAGTGGTCGGAAAAATTCTTTCGTGCGGGTGTTCGCGAACTGCACCTTTTTGGGCCCTTGCAGGAAGGAGTGCAGGTGCCGGATTGGGTTCATTACCATGGGCCCGTTACGCCCGCCCAGCTGGTATCCGAGTGGTTCCCCGTGGCATGCGGCCTGGTGACCCTTAGCCGTCATGCGGAAGGTCGTCCACAAGTGATGTTGGAGGCGATGGCCGCGGGCCTGCCAATTCTCGCTTCGCGGATGCCGGCACATGCCGGCATCGTCTTCGACGGCGAAACCGGGATGCTGTGTGATAACTCTGAGGATTACGGCAGTGCGCTTCTGCTAATGGAAAATGGGTTGACCAATCAACGCATGGGAGATGCTGCCCGGCGTTGGGCTGCTCGCGAAATCGGTACTTGGGATGATTGCGCAAGCCGCTATCTGCAGATCTATCAGCGACTACTTGGGGCCTCCTGAATGACGGACAAGATTTTGGTCGTGGGTGCAGGCGGCTTCATCGGGCGGAAGTTGACGAGAGCGCTAGCAATGCGCGGTGAGCAGGTCATTGCAGCCAGCCGCAGCGATGGTGAGTTGGCTGGCGCGAATGTCGAATTGCTGCCAGGTGCCTTACGGGTGCCGGAGGACTTCGTGCCATTGGTCAGGCGAAGTCGTGTGGTTGTGTACTTGGCATCATCGAGTACCCCGGGGAGCTCGGCGGGGCGCCCGTTGCAGGATGTGACTGGTAACCTCGGCCCGCTCGCTGCGCTGTTGCAAGCCTTGCAGGATCATGCTGGCGTCGACCTGATTTACCTGTCCTCGGGTGGATCGCTGTATGCGCCAGCGGGTGACTGCATGTCGAACGAGTCCATGCCGGTGCGCCCGCTCTCCTATCATGGTGCCGGCAAGATCGCGGCGGAATATTTCATCTCGGCCTGGTGCGCCCAGTACTCGCGCAAGGCGACCATCGTGCGACCCTCAAACGTTTACGGTCCCGGTCAGTTCGAGCGCGCGGGGTTCGGCATCGTACCCGCCGCGATGAGCAAGATTCAGCACAATGAAACCTTGCATGTGTGGGGCGACGGCTCGGTAGTCCGTGACTATTTGTACATTGATGACCTTGTGCGTTTGATCATGCTGATCCTTGCCATGCCTATGCCGAACGGTGCGCGTGTCGTCAATGCGTGCAGCGGAGAGGGCGTCAGCCTGAACGAACTGTTCGCAGTACTTCGCACCGTGACCGGCGCCCCGTTGTCCTGTAGCTACGAAACGGGTCGCTCGGTGGATGTTTCACGCGTCGTTATGGATCCTACCTTTGCGAAGCGCGAATATGGATTTTCGGCCGCCGTATCATTGCATGAAGGACTGAAGCAAACATGGGCTTGGTTGAACGGTATCACGCACTGAACCGGCCGGAACGTCCGGTCTGCTCCATATGCATTGCCAACTACAATGGTGCTGGGTTACTGGATGATTGTTTAGGGTCGGTGCTTGCGCAGCAGGGAGACGCCGTTACCGAGATCATTGTTCACGATGATGCCTCGACGGATGATTCGGTGGCCCTGCTCCGTGCGAAATACCCCCAGGTTGAAGTGCTTGCGAGTGCGGAAAATGCAGGCTTCTGCATCGGCAACAATCGCATGGTGGCGCATGCGCGCGGAGAGTTCGTCCTGCTGCTGAACAACGATGCGGCGCTGCATCCGGATGCCTTGCTCACGCTACTAGGGGCGGCGCGCGCGCAGTCCCCGGCAGGGATCCTGACCTTGCCTCAATACGACTGGGAAACGGGGGTTCTGGTTGACCGGGGTTGTCTGCTCGATCCGTTCTACAACCCGGTGCCGAATATCGATCCGGAGCGCCACAATGTCGCTATGGTGATCGGTGCATGCCTGTTCTTGCCCCGGGCACTGTGGGGGCACCTTGGTGGCTTCCCCGAATGGATGGGTTCAATCGGCGAGGACATGTACCTATGTTGCCTTGCCAGATTGCAGGACTTACCCGTCGGTGTTGCGAAAAGTAGTGGCTACCGGCATCGCCAAGGCAGCAGCTTCGGTGGTAATCGTGCGGACGCCGGCAGGCTGCAGTCCACTTTTCGCCGTAGGCGGCTGAGCGAGCGAAACAAGACGGCGGTCATGGTAGTTTGCACTCCGACCATGCTGGTGTGGCCACTGCTCGCCGCGCATGTCGTCGAACTGGCTATTGAGGGTAGTGCGTTGACTCTACTCAGAAGGGACCATCGGATCTGGCGACAGATATACGCCCCAACTTTTGGATATATTGCCAGTGATATCGACAAGCTGCGCATGCGCCGAGACCAAGTCCAAAGTGCCCGCCGCGCACGGTTCATCAGCTACATGCGCTGCATAGTGCTACTTCCACGCAAGTTGAGTATGTTGTTTCGCTATGGTGTGCCAACGCTGAAATGAGCTGAGCAAGATGGAGACATTTACCTGGTCATTCGAGTGGGCCGGTTCGTCCCTGTAGTCCATCTCGCAGTCCGCGCATGATCATCCAAAAATTCTCTCTACGTGAAGATGAAAACAGCAGGTGTCCGTAGACACTGAGCATCCAGTAAAAAGACGCGCGAAACTTCCATCGAGTGCTGATATACGGCAATTTGCATAGAAGGACGAAATTGCGAAGGCGATAGTAAAGGCGAGTTGAAGAATATTCGTTGCAATTGCGCCAACCGAAGAGCCATACGCGCAACAGGTTATCGCCTAGATGATGAGTCAGGTGAACCAAAGACGTTCCGTACAGTTTGAAGCCAACCTTTCGCGCGCGATGGCACCACTCCGTATCCACGTGATCGATAAATAAGTGCTCACACATGGGCCCGACCTCGAGTAGTGCACAACGCGAAATCAGGGTTCCCGAGGTGATGGATGTGAGAATCTCGATCCACGGCGAAGCGCGTTCACTACTAACGTTGCGATAGAAAAATCTTCCCGGTACGTGACTTTGAAACGAAAAAGTCTGTCCTGTCGTAACGTCAAAATAGGCGGGAGCTACACACCCAACACGTATGTCTCGTGCGCTGAGTTTCGCGTGGATCTCCTGCAGGCAAGACAACATGCCCGGTTCCGGTTCGCTGTCCTGGTCGCTCAGGAGTACGTGGTCAAACCCTTCACGCAGCGTGGCTTCGATCCCGAGGTTCAACGCGGCGGCAATACCCAGATTCTTTCCGCAGCGCACCAACCTGATAGAAGAATCGGTCGCGCACAAATCTTCCAGATAGCTCCAAGCTCGATCGTCTTCGGCGGGGGAATTGTCCACGACTAGCACGGCAGCCCCCTGTTTTGCATAAGCATTAACCAGGCTGCGTAACATTTCACGATCTGGTAAGTAAGCGACAACGCTAACCAGTATTCGCGCACGCAGCGTCGACTCGCTTGGTTTCTCGATCACTGAGCTTTCCTGTGTCGAGTACTTCTACCAGTGAATTTCCGAGAGGGCATTAGCCGCCCGCAATAGCTCTTAATCGCGCTATTCCTTCTTGTTGGCTGTGATGCCACCCATTTTTGCGTGCGCAAATTCCTTGTTATAGACATTGGTTCATTCTTTGAGCCGGCCGAGTCTGAGAAATGGTAGCTCTGATCTGTTATAATTGAGGGTGGTGTCAAGTTCTTTGTATTTTTAGATTTTCTCGTATCAGCGGCCATCGCTTTTAATATTTATGTGCTGTGTGAGGTTCGGATAAATCACTTGTTGAAGTATGCGTCTACGACCGAAACAAAGCGTTCGACAGAGTCGTTATTTTTTTGCGCAATTACATCTAAATTTTCAAGCATCAACCCTCGAGTCGCGATGGCGTGAGGAATGTCTTCAACTCCATAGGCTAGGCCAAGTCTTTTATTGCATTCAGGTATCCATTTTTCCTTAGTCAGTCCTGCAACCGGTACTATAACGGGAATACAGCCACATACTGCAGCATAGGTAGCGTACGCTGTATAAAGATCATAGAAGTAGCAAATTTTGCATTCATTAAATATGGCTGATAATTCCTGATGAGTACGATTATCAACTACCCATTCATGACGAAGGTCTGGAAGGTCGGATCTAGTACTTCCCTTCCTTATCATATGGCATATTTTTGTTCTCTCTTCAATATTTTTTAACTTGTATATGTCAAGAAAGGCTTCAGAGACATGGAGCGTGCCTCCGTATATTATTTCATCACCGATACTGTTAAATGCATCTTGGTAGGAAAAACATAGATCTTCTTTATTGTATTTGAAGGATCCTTCATGAAATCCTGGTTTATGAAGAAACCACCTCACATATCGTTTTGCTCGCAATGGATTTCCGTTTATGATCTCGGGATAGACAATCACGCTATTTTCAATTTCCGAGGCCGTAGCTATCGGTGTGTCGTAGAATTCGTTTGTACAATATCTGGCGCGATAAATTCGGCTTCCGAGATACGCAATTGCTGAGGGCACGGAGGTGAGTGGTAAGCGCGATAGCGGAAGGGGCTTGCCAAATGGCCAAAGTTTTGAACGCAAGCCTTGTTTGTTGAGTGTGTCACAAAGTTTGTGCAGAACAATGGCGCCGCCGGATGCGTTGTTGTAGCGGGGGGCGTAGATAATGAATTGTTTTGTTTTTCTCATTTCACGTGATCGATTTTTTGCGCCGTTATACGACTAAGCCGATCTGAAAAAAGTGCATTGAGCATAGATAGAAGTTCACTTAACGCCTTGTTCTTTGTCAGGATGGCCAGAAGCATGTATGTCGTCGCGCTGGCTGTTATAGCCGCTATCATGTTGACCGGCCCGGTCAAGTGAAAGCGTAGCACTACCCAGCCTACTAACACCGCAACTGAAGACAGTAGAAGCGTGGGCCATTGGTCAGTGAGCTGGGCGAGCCAACCGTAGTCCAGCAATTTTTTTGAGTAGTGGGTATTTAGTGCTGCAGAGAACAGGCCGGCGATTAGCACGGACCACGCGATCGCGAGAGGCCCCCAGTGTGCGAACGCAACCACCAGCACAATGCCAGCTATCTGCTTGATGACTTCCAGACGAAAGAATAGGTCCGAGCGACCTTGGGCGCTGATGGCGGCGAGGTTCAGTACATGAACAGGCCATAGTGCTGCTCCGGCGGCAAGCACGCTCAAAATTGGAGCTGCAGGAAGCCAGCGCGCACCGTACAGCATTTCGATCAAGGGGTGAGCTACTACAGCGATGCCCATCATGCTAGGTACGAACAGGAACATGGCGATTCGCAGGGATGTACGTAGGGCGCTAGTTAACTTTTCACGGTCATGGACAAGTGTGGAAAAAACTGGCAGTCCGACGCGATTCAGCAGTTGGCCCATGATCGACGCCGGTGCAGACTGAGTATTCTGGGCCATCGCGTAGAAGCCCAGTGTGCGAGAGTCAAAAAGCTTTCCAATCATTACCGATTGCAGACGCGCCGCTGTCACGCTCAGTAGACCGGAAAGCAACATGTAGCCACCGAACCCGAAGAGGCTGCAAAACGAAGCACCGCGGTAGTGGCCGCGCGGCCGCCAGCCCGAATACAGCCAGAGCAGGATGCCTCGCACGCCGATTGACACGATGCTCTGCCAAGCCATGCTCCATACGCCGAAGCCACGCAATGCCAGTACCACTGCGACCGCGCCTGAGCAAAACGAGGCAACAACTTCTGCGCGTGCGCGCGCCTTGAAGTTGAGTTTCATGGTCAACAGCGCATCGGGCACTGCCGCGAAGGCGCCAAGGGGAAGCACTACTGCCATGGCCCGGAGCAGTTTGATCAGCTTCGGCTCGTTGAAGAATGTTGAGATGGCCGGGGCGAAGAGCACAAGGGTGCCTGCCGCCGCCACGCCTATGGTAACGGTGAAGATGAATACGGTCGTTTCATCATCATCGGTTGTGGTCTGACGCTGAATCAATGCGCTGCCAAAGCCGGAGTCAACCAGTAGGATGCCGATGCTAGTGAAAATCAACAGTATGGCGATCAGACCGAAGTCACTCGGAGCGAGCAGATGCGCCAGCACAACCATGACGACGAACTGCACGCCGTAACGCGCTATAATTTCAAGCGCACTCCACCATGCGGCTGATGCTGCACGTTTTTCTAGAGTCGTTGTTGTTGAGCTCATCCGAATTGGATGCCTAACGTTTTCTGATCGCAGGAACACCAGCGACCAACGCGCCCTGTTCGACGGATTTGGTTACGCAAGCGCCCGCTGCAATGACCGCATCGCTCCCTATCACCAAGGGGGCATCAGCGGAGCCGTTGATCAGGTTGGCCCCTGTGCCGATGAACGCGCCTTGCCCGATGTGCACATGCCCCGATACGTGGACCCCTGGTGACAACGTAGCAAAGTCGCCAATGATTCCGTCGTGACTCACTGTGCAGCCCACGTTGATATGAACATGTCGGCCAACGCGGATGTTTGTCGTCAGGATGACTCCGGCGCATATGACGGTGCCGACATCGAGTTCGACAGAGTCCGATATCTCGGCGCGTGGGTGCACGACGACTGCCTCCTGCAACCCGGTGGCAGCACAAAGGGCTGCGATCCTGCGTCGTGCTGAAGGGTCGCCGATGGCTATCACGATGCGCGCCGAGCCGTCGGGCGTGACTTCCGAGATAAGTTTTATTACGTGTCCGTTGACGTCTTGTCTTGGATGGTCCGGGATGTCGACGAGGAACTCGATTTCTACTTCGCTGCCCCATGATTGTTCAGCCAGCCACGCCACCTCGCGGCCAGAACCGCCCGCACCGAATATGTACAGCTTCTTGAAGTCGGGTCTCTGGTTGTGGAATGGGTTGCAGGTCATGGGAGTCAGCCCTCAACCATCTGTTTGATAATGGCCCCGATTGTCGCGATGTCTTCGAGTGCGACCGACATGCCTGAGGGCAGGATCACCACTTTAGCGGCTACGAATTCGGTGTTCCTCAGCAAAAGATTTGCGTGAGGGAATATCTCGGAGTACGGTTTCATCCTGTGTGCGCCGGGCCAGAAATATTTGCGGGCCAGGACGTTTTCGGCTTGGAGCGCGGCGACGATCTGGTCGCGCGTCACGGTGCAACTCGGGTCGACTTCAATAACGACGTAATGGTGGCTGTTGTGCTCGGCCGGATCGTAAGCCAGTACCGAAATGCCCGGCATGCCGCGCAGAGCGGCGGTGTAGGCCGAGTGGTTTCGCATGTTAATCGTGATCACGTCCGAGTGGCCGTCCAGATTAGTCAGCCCCATCGCTGCGCAGACTTCGATCATCTTGCCGTTGGTGCCCGGATGAATGACGTTGTCGTAGCCATGGAAGCCGAAGTTGCGCATCAGGCGCATTTTTTCCGCTAGCTCCTCGTCATCGGTAACAACCGCACCGCCTTCAAAGGTATTGAATGACTTTGTGGCATGGAAGCTCAGCACTTCGCACGCACCAAACCGGCCGATGGTCTGCCCCTTGTAGGTGCTGCCAAAGGCGTGTGCTGCGTCGAACATCAGCTTCAGTCCGTGCTCGTCGGCAAGGGACTGCAGTTCATCGATCAGTGCGGCCCGACCCCACAGGTGTACGCCGATGATGCCGCTGGTACGAGGTGTGATCATGCGGCGCACGGCTTCGGGGTCGAGATTGTGCGTAGCGGGGTCGATGTCGGCAAAAACCGGTGTGATGCCCTGCCAGTAAAGTGCATGGGCGGTCGCGACGAAGGTCCACGATGGCACGATGACTTCGCCCTCCAGCCCCAGCGCTCGGATGGCGATTTCCAGCGCGATGGTGCCGTTGCACATGGCAATGCAATGTTTGACGCCAAGATGTGCAGCAATGCGGCGCTCGAATTCCAGCACCATCGGGCCGTTGTTGGTCAGCCACTGGTTGTCGAGGATCTTGTTGACGCGCTGCGTGAAAGCGTCGCGATCACCGATGTTGGGGCGCCCGACGTGGAGTGGTTGGTCAAATGCTGGTGGCGCGCCATTGATGGCGAGGTCGGCTTTGCTGCGGAAAGTCTTGGTAGGCACGTGCTACTGGCCCCTGTAAGTCGATGACGTGGACCAGGCCAAGCGTATCGCAATCAACAATACGGTGGTTGAGATGCATTTTTCTTTACGGGCCTGTGGTCTGGCTTGCCGGTCTATTGCATGCCTGGCAGCTCGCGCAGCTCTTTCAGGCTGGTGTCCAGCCTGCCGCCAAGGTCAAGCGATTGGAGGCCGAGCAGGGCGGCCTGTGCATCGGCGATGCGCCCCTGCACCACCAGCATGCGTACGAGGGTAATGCGGTAGGCGGGTTCGTTCGGGGCCGTTTTCACGGCATCAGCGGTCATGCGCTCGCCCAGTGGGTGGTCGTCCAGCACGTTCCATGCGTAGTCACCGTAGCTGGCAAGCAGGCGCGCACTTGGATCGGGATGCGAGAGCGCCGCCAGATAGGCCTGCATCATGCGCTGCTTGGGTAGGTCGCACTGGTGGTCGCGGTTGCACTGGGTCAGCGCACCCAGCGAACTTTCGTCCTGCACGCCGGGTTTATGGCTTTTCAGCTTGGCGATCATGCTGTCCCACCAGCTGTCTTTCAGCGGCAGGTGCATGCGGGAGTTCATGAAGATCAGTGCCTGCTCGGGCAGGATGGACGAATCCGGCAATGCCGCGGATTTTTCCAGCGGTGCGTAGGCCAGCCGGGTGAACGGCGACGAGGGATCGTAATGCGAAAAAATGATGTATGTCCGGCCCAGCTCGTATTGCGCGCGCGGCGAGCGTGGGGCGCGGCTTGCAAGGTCAGCCGCCAACCGCAGCGGATTGCCCCACGCATAGGCGGTGAGTGCGGTCAGCATGGTCCAGCACAGCATCAGGCCCGCCAGCAGCACGTGGCGCGGCAGCGCCATCGGGAGGCCGCCAGCCACGACGGCAACCGGTGCGCCGTCACCCTGCGATGGCAGGGTGGATGAACGTTCGCCGGGCGCGGCCAGCATGGGGACGAGCGCCAACAACAGGCCGAAGCTGGCGAAGTAATTGCGGTGCTCGTAAATCAGCTCGAGCGGGATGATGGTGCCGGTAAGCAACTGGCATCCAAGAAACAGCGCGATACCCAGGGCCGCCAGTGGTCGGCGGTGACGCAGCCAGATCATCAGCAGAACCAGTGCGGCAAGAAACACGATGCTGACCAGGGTGGTCCACGGCGCCATCAGCCCTTGCGAAATGCGGAAGTTGTCGTGATAGAACGACAGCGCATGGGGTGTCGGCAGCAAGGTCCACACGATGTAGTCGACGATGATGCGTGCCTCGCTGAGCAGCCGCGTACGCAGCGTGAAGTCACGCGTGGCCCAGGTCTCGGGGTTGAAAATGCCCGGCAGCAGCCATGCCAGTCCCAGTATCATCGGCAGCACCAGCACCAGCAGGAACAGCGCGATGAGGCGTCGGTCGCAGCGCCCGCTCGGAGCGGTCTTGGGTGTGTCGCTGGCAACGCAGGCGTCTTGGGGGCGCTGAAAGCCGAACAGTATCCACTCGACTAGCAGGGCATACAGAGGCAGCATCACCGCCGTCTCCTTCGCCAGGATGCCCACGGCGGTCGGGATGGTGATGCTGACCAGACAGAGGATGAAGCCGCGGTTGCCGGTCGAAGGGCGTTCCCGGTCGAGCATGCGGCGGCGGCCGGCGACGTAGCCGATCAGCCCGAGCAGGACGAACAGGTTGGCCATGCTCTCCATTCGCTGCACGACATACAGCACGCCGGTGAGATTGATCGGCAGCAGCATCCAGCTGGCGGCGACCAGGGCGGCAGTGATGTCGGTCCGGCTTCCCGTAGGAGCGCACCCTGTGCGCGAAAGTCCTACGTGGATCGAGGATCGATCGCGCACAGGGCGCGCTCCTACGGGGTCCGAACATAGAAGCGCGCGGGTCAGCAGGAAAACCAGCAATCCGTTGAGCAGGTGGATGACCAGATTGGTCAGCTTCATCCAGTACGGGTCCAGCCCCGTCGCAAGATAGTTGGCAGCGAAGCTCAACGAGGCCAACGGGCGCTTGAATTCACTGGAAGGCGACGACAGGGCGGCACGTACCAGTGACGCCACGCTGGCATGTGGTGGCTGCACGCCGTGGTTTTCGACGATGTTGGGATAGTCGTCGAACAACCAGCTGCCCGAGAGGCCTGGCCAATACACGGCCAGGGTCACGATTGTTGCGACGAGCAGCAGCCACCAACCGGTGTGGCGTCGGCCTTGGGCGATTGAGCTGGGGGACTGTTCGATCATCGAGGGCTGGCAACCTTGGCTTCGGCATCGTGCTGCAGTGTATCGCGCAGGTGGGCGATCTCTCGGGGCCAGTAATCCTGCCGCCGCAAGACCCAGGCATGCAGCCATGGCATGCCGAGGCCCGGCTTCATTTGTCGACTGCGCACGGCCTCGTAGTGCTGCAGGTGTGCCAATCCATGGCGCGGGTAACCGGCAGAACCCAGCAGGGCGGCTTGTTCCAGCGCGGCACCCGGTCGCACGTCCTGATCCAGCGCCGCATTGAAATCACGCAACGTCGCTGCCGGATCGTGGCGTGCCAGGGCAATGCGACCCTTCAGGTAAAGCAGGTCCTGGCGGCGTCCATCGACCTCGATCAGCCTGGCGTTGGCCAGGCCGGCATCGAGCAGGCGGTCGAGCGCATCCAGATCGAGCCCGCGGCATTGGCCGGCGACGGCGACGGGGATGCTGCCGTCAAACCAGTGCGTCAGCAAGCTGCCGGGGTCGCGTGTGTTCGAGATCGCGTAACGTGCCTGCGCAAGATCGTGTGGCCCCAATGCACCCAGCATGCAGTGCGCGCCGATCAGGTTGAAGGCCAACTGCACCTGGTCGGGTTGGGCACGCAGCAGGGTTTCCAGGCGTGTAATGGCCGGCTGCGGCTGACCGGCGGCCATTTCCAGTAGGGCGGCATTGGCCTGTGCGCGCGGCGAGTCGGGGTTGAGCGTGGCCCACAGCTCTCCCTGCTCGTGGGTGTTGCCCCACAACTGTGCGCGGGCGTGGGTCATCAGCGCCAACCCCAGCAGCAGCACTGCCGTCAGCGCGCCTTTGGCCCAATCCGCGTGTATCACGCCGCCCCGTAGGAGCGCACCCTGTGCGCGACGCTCTTCGGCCGTATCCAGTTCATCGCGCACAGGGTGCGCTCCTACACAGGTCACGCCCGGCTCTTGTAGGAGCGCGCTCGCGCGCGATGCCTTTGGCCGCGATACTCCGCAAAGCCATAATGCCAGCGGCCAGAACATCAGCATGGCCGGCAGGTAGTTGCGGTGCTCGTAGTAAAGCTCCAGCGGGATGGTCGAGGATTCCAGCGACTGCCCGACGAAGTAGAACAGGATCGCCAGTGCGAAGGCCGGCCAGCGTCGACGCAGCGACCACGCGCCGGCGATCAATCCCAGTACCGCCAGCAGGGCAGGTAGCGTCGTGGCCGGCGACCACAGCGACAGCGAGGCCTTGATCTGGTCGTTGAACAGCCCTGGAGTGAAGGGCCGCGGCAACCACAACAGGTCGAGATAATCCATCAGCACCCGCGGTTCGGTCAGCAGCCGCTGGCCCATCGTCCACGGCCGCACCGCCGATACGCCATGCACGAAACCGTTCCACGCCGAGTCCAGCAGGTAGCCCGCCACCAGTCCCGCCGGCAGCCAGCCGAATACCGCCATTGCCCACGCATACGTCCGCGCCCCCCGTAGGAGCGCGCTTGCGCGCGATCCCGCGCCTCGCCCCGGTTCTCGTAGGAGCGCACCCTGTGCGCGACTGTTCTGGTCATGGTGGATGCAAAAGGCATCGCGCACGGGGTGCGCTCCTACGGGGGCGGAGAACGGCTTGGCCGTCGAAGCTCGCAGCAGCACGTATTCGATCACCAGCGCCAGCGCCGGCAACAAGATGCCGTTGGCCTTGCTGAGTACGCCGAGTACGGTGCAGCCGCCGAGTCCCAGCGTAATCCAGGTAATGCCCTGTACGGTGCGCCCTCGCCACAGGTCATGGCGCCCACGCAGCCACAGCAGCAAGCCAAGCAGGGTGAATGTTGCCGGCAGCATCGCTTCGCGCTGCACGATATAAAGCGTGGTGGAAACCAGCAATGGATGCAGCAGCCAGAAAGCAGCCCCCAATACGGCTGCCATTTCGATCCGGTGTTGCGAGGCCTGCTCAAAGGCATCGAGACCCAGCCGCCGCAGGAGTGCGGCCAGCAGCACGCCGTTGAGCAGGTGCAGGATCAGGTTGGTGAGCTTGAATGGGTACGGGTCGGCCGGCCAGTTGCGTGCGTCAAGCAGGAATGTCAGCAGGGTCAGCGGGCGCCCGGTGGGGTCGGCTGTTCCGGAGGTGATGTAGCGCCAGAACGTGGGCCAAGTGTCGATCGGGCCATTTGCACCCAGCACGGGTAAATTGCCGAAGTCGTCAAACAGGAAGCCGCCGTGCAAACCTGGGGTACAGGCAATCCAGAACAATGCCATGAGTGCGAACGTTGTAAGCAGCGGCATGGCTGCAGGACTATTGCGCATCAGTGCGTTCCAGAAGAAAGGGCCGCATTGCGCGGCCCTTTCTGTTTATAGCAACTGTACAGATTTAAGATTTAACGGCAAGAAGTCGGCAGGTACTTCTGTGCAACGGTGCTCCTGGTGCACGTCCAAGCGATGCTGCCAGAATTGGTAGTAGCGGAAAGAACAAAAGTGGCAGTTTGGATTGCCGTGTTGGCACCAGGGCCAAAGGTCGCAATAATTCGACCTGCAGTCGTTCCCACATTAACCTGTGAGACGTACTTGCCGGCGATGCTTGCAGGCGAGGCCAAGCCCGCCGATGCGTTTGTGCTGGGGAACGTGCCAGTGTTGCTGTAGAACTCCGAAATGGCTGTTTTGGCACCATCTGTCAGTACCGCACCCTCTGACACTTGTGCGCGAATCAGGTAGTCCTGGTAAGCAGGAATGGCGATGGCGGCGAGGATCGCGATGATCGCAACCACGATCATCAGTTCGATCAGGGTAAAGCCCTTCTGGGTGTTCTTCATGGTGGTTCCTCTGTTTTGGTTAGGCTGACCTTAGTGATGCCTCCTGAGCCCCGGTCTCCATCCGCCCCCCCTAAGTGGATAGATGACCCCGCACTCTTCGGTCAGGAACGACCAGGAAGCTCGCTGTGGAAGGAGGCAATTTGCGTGCCACAACTTCCACGGGCGTATTCCCGCACACTGAAGGCTTCTTCATTGTGCCGTTCGTCACGAAAGCCTGCAAGAAGCGTGGCCATCCTTCTTCGAGCTGACGTGACGTGACGGGCCGGGCTGGCCAGATCGCGGCCAATTCCAGTCACGTAGTGACGTTTTTTGTCAGACAACGGCGCGGGACGCCAACTTAAGAAGTCGGCAGCCCTAGTTGTTGCGGCAGGAGGAAGGCAGGTATTTGCTGTCCACGGTGCCGCGACACATCCACTCGATGCTGCCGCCCTTGTCGATGGGTGACAGCACGAGGTTCTCGCCACCCGCACTGATGTGAGCGTTGGCTTTGGGCCCCTGAAACAGCACCGTGATCACTCCGCCGGTTACGTTGACACTGGAGACGTAACTGCCCGAAATCGAGGTACTCGAGACCAACCCCGCCGAATGGTTGTTGGATGGATAGCGTCCGGTGTTCGATACGAAATCCCATACCGATGCTTTGGCGCCGCCGGCCAGCACCATGCCTTCGCTCACCTGTGCACGAATCAGATAGTCCTGATATGCCGGAATGGCGATGGCGGCCAGGATCGCGATGATCGCCACGACGATCATCAACTCGATCAAGGTAAACCCAGCGGAAAGGCGCTTGCGTTGCACGATGAACTCCCCCCAAAAGTTGGGGAAATACATTCATGTTTCGTACCAAATTTGGGAAGTTAGTGTGATCTGCGTCGCAGTTATTGGCGCACGTCGAAGTGGGACTTGTGAGGCAATCGCAAAAACTTGCAGTGAGTGCTAAAGATGGCCATCGCTCGCTCAATCAGGTGACGATTCACAGCCGTCGTGATCGAGAGCAGCAGCTCGAAGGCGCGGAATGAGGGTCGAGTAGCGAGGCTCTGACGGCAACCTAAGGAATAGGTCTGCGCCACGAACGCCGGCAAGCAGATCACTGTGGCGAGTACGGTTGCTTACTCTGCTTGCTGTGCCAAATTGCGCGAACCATCTCGCGCAGCATCGCCACCCCGGCACAGGCCAGCAGGACCTCCAGCGGACGATAGGGAATCGAGTAGCGCGGTTCGGCTTGCAGTACCGAGTAAACGACCGTTGCATAGACTGCCGTGATCGCGGCAAAAACCAGTGCGGGCGTGTGCGTAGACCATCGCCAGGCAGCCCAGAAGATGCCGAGCAATGCCAGCACGAAAACCAGCGGATTGAGTGTCCGGTAAACGTCCAGACTCAATCCCAGCAGCGGAATGAAGCGGTAGGGAGAATGGGACAGCGGCGCAACTTCGATCCCATCTGGGCCGCCGGCGCCAACACGTATGCGCCAATCCCAAAGCAGATACGGTTTTTGGAGCAGATACCACTGCAGATACCTTGCCGGAGCGCCGGCTAGGCGTTGACCGATTTGGGCGAGACCGGCAGTGGGATGGTCAACAGTCACCCCAACTTGCTGGTTGATCAGGTCGGCGATGATGGCTTCTTGCGGCGTACGCCCGATGTGAATGGCTCGGTGATATTCAGGCCACGAACCCTGCACGAAGTTCATGAGCGCGCGCCCGGTTGAGCTTGCGGCGGTGGGAAGGTCGTGGTTTCGAATGGCCCAGGCCGCAGGGAACAGCGAACCTGCAATGACCATCAATGCGGCAAGACGCCAGCCGCGAAGTCGCCCTATCGGCACGGCAAGCAACGCCGGCATCAAGCTTGCGACAGGGTTGGTCAGCGCAGCCAGTCCCCAGACAAAGCCAGTGCCCATGGCAGCGATTTTGCCGCCACGCTCGGTGAGCCGCACGGACATCCACAGCCCTGTGATCAGCAGCGTTCCGAACAGCGTTTCTGTCAGTACCCAAGCCGATATGACGACAAGGTGGGGCCAGAATGCGATGACGAGCGCGACGCCAATCGCTGCGGCATGGCCGAAAATGCGGCGCGCCAATATGGCGGAAACGACAACGGTCAGTGTGCCGAGCAGGCATTGAGAAACCAGCAACGCCTTGAACCAGGCGTCGCCCCCGAAACGGATGAACAGCGAAACGAGAAAGGGGTAAGCCGGTGAATCGAAACCGTCCGCCAGCGGATGCGGCGTGCCGATGGGTGACGATGAAAAAACCGAGTGCTTGTACAAATTGTAGGCGTAGTACATGTAGTGGGTGCTGTCACCCCACAGATGGGGACGCACCCACTCCCCATTTGCAGCAAGAAATCGCAGCAAGAAAGCTGCGCAAGCCGTGAGCAGAAGCAGCACCCTGTAGAGCTCGGACGTTGAGAGTTTGCGATCCATGCTCATGGACTCCTTCATCCGTTGTGCGGGGCGGGGCAGTGTGAGGCGTTGATCGTAGCTCAGATGCGAATGGAACAGCATCGCGACGGTAGTCGCTGGCACCCGATGGCCCGAAGTCGCAGCTGGCATCCCTGACTGCCAACTTGCTACTTGCCGCAAGCGATTCTGGCGCTTACCGTCACCGCTTCGATCAGCCAAGGGGAACTCCGATGAAACCTCTGCTTGCCGCACTCCTGCTGGCGCTGGTGGCCGCACCGGCGATGGCGCATGACGTGGTGAATACCGCGTTTGTGCCGAACCGCGCGCCGCACCTGTTCAACGTGCGCGACCTGGTGATGATGGATCGGGTCAGCGATCCGCAGTTGTCGCCGGACGGGCGCTATGCGGCATTCGGCGTGCGCCACACCGACTATGCCGCCAACAAGGGCGTCAACGCGATCTATGTGCTGCGGCTGGGCACGGACGGCAAGCCGGTGAAGTTGGTGGACAAGGGCGGTGCGGCGCGCTGGTCGGCCGATGGGCGCAGCCTGTATTTCCTGGCGCCGGCCGGGGGCGTGGCGCAGTTGTGGCGGCTGGATCTGGGTGGCAAGGGTGGTCTGGACCTCGGCAGGCATGCGGCGCCGGTGCAGGTCAGCCATGGGCCGCTGGGCATCGAAGACTACAAGCTGTCGCCGGATGGCAAGCGGGTGCTGCTGTCCTACCAGGTGTTCACCGACTGCGCCACGCTGGCCTGCACCGAGCGGCGGATCAAGGCGCGCGCCGGCGACAAGGCCAGCGGCAGCTTGTACACCAAGCTGTTCGTGCGGCACTGGGACACCTGGGCCAACGGCCGGCGCAATCAGCTTTTCGTGGGCAGCTTCGATGCCAAGGGTCGGCTGCCTGTCGAGCCGACCCTGCTTACGCGAGGCATCGACGGCGACGTGCCCAGCAAGCCCGATGGCGACGAGAGCGAATTCGCCTTCGCGCCGGATGGCAAGAGCGTGTATTTCGATGTGCGCATCGCCGGCAGCAGCGAGCCGTGGTCGACCAATTTCGACATCTACCGCGTGCCGGTGGATGGCTCGGCCGCACCGGAAAACCTCACCGCCGGCAACAAGGCCTGGGATGCGTACCCGGTGCCGTCGCCGGATGGCCGCACGCTGTATTACCTGGCGATGAAGACCCCGGGTTTCGAGGCCGACCGCTTTGCGATCATGGCGCTGGACCTGGCCACCGGAGCCAGGCGCGAGGTCGACCCGTCATGGGACCAGTCGCCCGGCGGGCTGTCGATTTCGGCCGACGGCAGGACGCTCTACGCCACCACCGACGACAACGGCCAGCATCCGCTGTTCGCGATCGATGCCGCCAGCGGCAAGGTCAGGCAACTGGTCGGTGAAGGCACGGTAGAGGCGTATGCGTTCGCCGCGGGCAAGTTGCTGCTGGCGCGCGACGATTTGAAGCATCCGGCCGACCTGTATCTGGCCCGCGCCGACGGCAGCGACCTGCGGCAGGTAACGCATTTCAATGCCGCGGATCTGAAGCAGGCCGCGATGGGCGATTTCGAGTTCTTCACCTTCAAGGGCTGGCACGACGAAACCGTGCAGGGCTATGTGGTCAAACCTGCCGACTACCAGCCGGGCAGGACCTATCCGGTCGCCTTCATCATCCATGGCGGGCCGCAGGGCGCGATGAGCAACGGCTGGAGCTACCGCTGGAATCCGCAGACCTATGCCGGCCAAGGCTTCGCCGTGGTCACCATCAACTTCCACGGTTCCAACGGCTACGGCCAGGCCTTCACCAACGCCATTTCCGGCGACTGGGGCGGCAAGCCGCTGGAAGATTTGAAACTGGGCTGGAAGGCGGCGCTGGACAAATACCGTTTCCTCGATGGCAACCGCGCCTGCGCGCTCGGCGCCAGCTACGGCGGCTACATGACGTACTGGATCGCCGGGGTGTGGAACCAGCCGTGGAAGTGTCTGGTCGACCACGATGGCGTGTTCGACACCCGTGCCATGTACTACGACACCGACGAGCTGTGGTTCGAGGAGCACGAGAACGGCGGTACGCCGTGGCAGAACCCCGCCAACTACGAGAAATTCAACCCGGTGAATTACGTCAAGGACTGGCGCGTGCCGATGATGGTGATCCACAGCGGCGATGACTACCGCATCCCCATCACCCAGGGCCTGGGCGCCTTCACCGCATTGCAGCGTCGCGGCATCCCCAGCGAATTCCTCACCTTCCCGGACGAGAACCACTTCGTGCTGAAGCCGCACAACAGCGTGCAATGGCACGATGCGGTGAATGCGTGGTTGAAGAGATGGACGGCCATAGAGAGGTCCAATAGGGATAGTCGTTCACGTGTTCGACGAGGCCGGCGCGGACAGGGTTGGCGATGACGTAGTCCGCGGCAGCGAGGATGTCTTCGTCGTGGCGCAACGCATGGTCGTGGAAGCCGCGTGCCCAGCCGATCGGTTTTCGCACGTCCTGTCCGGGTTGCTTGCGTGCCAGTGACTTGAAGCGGTTCATGACCGTCGAAAGGTCATCGCGCTCACCCAGTGCGATCAGCCCGTGCCAGTGATCCGGCATCAATACCCAGCACAGCGCCTGTGCATCTCCCCACGTCGGCGGCTCCATCATCAGCCGGCAGGTCGCGCGGGCCAGCTCCGGATCCAGGAAATACGGAAGGCGGCCTGCGGTGACGGTTGTCAGCAGGTAGATCTGCCCTGGCAGTGAGACACGGCCCTTGCGGAGCGCCTGATGGCCTGCGGTGTACGTCATGCGCGATATATGCCTGGCCGAAGACGATCGCACCAGCAGAAAGCGACGACACAACGTGTAGGAGCGCACCCTGTGCGCGATGCTCTTCGCCATGTGACAAAAGAGCATCGCGCACAGGGTGCGCTCCTACAAATGCGTTGGGGCGTGGCGCGGTTCGGTTCACAGCCATTTCGAGCGCTTCAGCAGCAGGAAAATGCCGCCGACGACGGTCAGCATCACGACGATCATGGCCGGATAGGCCCACGGCTGGTTCAGTTCGGGCATGTGGGTGAAGTTCATGCCGTACCAGCTGGTGAGCAGGGTGGGTGCGGCGAGCATGGCGGCCCAGCCGGCGAGTTTCTTCATCACTTCGTTCTGGCCGTAGCTGACCAGGGCCAGGTTGACGTTGATCGCGGCGGCAAGCATCTCCCGCATGGCGCCGATCGATTCGTTGACGCGGAATACGTGGTCGTAGACGTCGCGGAAATAGGCGCGCAGTTCGTCCGGGATCAGGTCCGGGTGCAGCCGTACCAGCTGGCTGATGATGTCCTGCAGCGGGGCCACGGCCAGCCGCAGGCGCATCAGCTCGTGCTGCATGTCGTACAGGCGGCGGATGGTGTCGCGGTTGAAGGTTTCGGCGAAGATCGCCTGCTCCAGCTGCTGCAGCTCCTCGCGGAAATCCCGGATGATCGGCGACATGTTGTCGACGATGAAGTCGAGCACGCCGTACAGGCCGTAGCTGGGGCCCATGGCAAGCAGCTCGGGCGTGTTCTCGCAGCTGCGGCGGGCGGGCGCGTAGGACAGCGAGGCGCCGTGGCGAATGGTGACCAGGTAGCGCGGGCCGAGGAAGATGTGCGTCTCGCCGAACGCCAGATGGCCGGCGATCAACTGGGCGGTCTGCACCACCATGAACAGCGAGTCGCCATAGGCCTCGATCTTGGTGCGCTGGTGGGCGTTGCGCGCGTCTTCGATGGCCAGGTCATGCAGGCCGAACTCGTCCTGCAGTTTTTCCAGCAGCGCTTCGTCCGGCTCGTGCAGGCCGAGCCAGACGAAGGTGTCGGGCCTGCCCAGCACCTCGCTGATCGCATCGAGCGTGATGTCGCCGAGGCAGCCGCCATCTTTCCGGTAGGCGATGCAATTGACCACCATCGGCAGATCTTCGGGCGTCGTCGCGGCGGCAGGCGGGGTGGTCGGGTTCATCGCCCCATCATGCCGCGCAGGTGCGGGTGGGGCAATCGCGGGGCGCGGCGGGGCCGGCCCGTCAATGCCGCAGTGGCGGCCCGTCATTCCGCCGCAGGCTCCATGCCAGGGCCAGCCAGCAGGGCAGGGCGAACAGCAGCCATGGCTGGTTCTGCTGCACGGTGCCGGGCAGCAGGTGCAGTGCCACGGCGATCACCGTCGCGAGCAGTTGCAGGGCGATCACGCCGTTGCTGAAGCGCGATGCGGCGATGCCGCGACGCGAGCGCCACAGTGCCGGCAGCAGCAGCAGCGCGAGCGGGTTGAACAGCAGCAGGTTGGCATTGGCCCAGGCGGAATGGTGGGTGGTCAGTGTCCACAGCACCAGCAGCACCAGCCCGACCAGGGCGGCGGCAACCAGGTACAGCGTGCCCAGCAGCGCGCAACCGGTCGGCCACCAGCGCCGGGCCAGTGCGATCAGCGCGCCGAGCAGCGCGCCGGCCAGCGCCAGCGGCAGGCGCAGGTCGGGCGCCACCGGCGGCGGAACCTGCAGTCGGTTGGGGGCCACCGCCTGTTCATCGAGCACCAGCGGCTGCGCGCCGTTGCCACGTTCGACGCGTACCTCGCGCAGCTGCGTCTGCAGCACCTCGGGCAGGAAGCTCTCCTGCCACGCGTTGAGCGGCTGGTCGGCATACGGGCCCAGACCCAGGTCCAGCACCAGCATCAGCCACGGCTGGGCACTCATCAGCCGTACCGTCTGCTGACGATAGGTCATGCCGCCGGGGCGTGCGCTGAGCTGTGCCTTGAGGACGCCGCCCAGCGCCTTGTCCAGTGCGTCGCGCACGCGGGTGGTGCAGTTGTCGACGTAGTAGTCGTAGTTGTAGCCGGCGTTCTCGGGGCGCAGGTTCCACAGCAGGAAGTCGCGCAGCGCGGCGGCCTGTTCCGGCGTGAACGCGAGGCGCTGGCGGGTGATCGAGCGCCCGACCTGGACGTAGTAGCCTTCCTCGTCGCCGGTGGGCTCGGCATCCATCAGGTAATGCATGCGGCCGCGCGCGAAGTTCAGGAAGAAGTTCTTCTCGTTGAAGTCGAACACGCCGTAGTTGAAATTCACCGCCTCGCCGCTGACGGTGTCGCGCAGTTCCAGCGCGTCATGGCCGAAGCGCTCCCAGTAGGTTTCGCCGGGACCGTAGGTGACCAGCGATACCTCGAGGTTGGCGCCGGGCGCGTTGACGACGCCGGCATGGGCTGGCGGCAGCGTGGCCAGCAACAACAGCGCGAGCAGCAGTAGGTGGCGACCGATCGTATTCATGCGGCTCAATGGGCGGGATGGTGTGCAGGAGCGCACCCTGTGCGCGATGCTTTTGCTCTGGTCTACATCAAGAGCAATCGCGCACAGGGTGCGCTCCTACAGGGGTTGTCGGGCCACGCGGAATTGCTGCACGCGGCGGTCGTCGGCCTCGGTGACGTGGAACAGGTAGCCGCCGATGGCGACTTCCTCGCCCACTTCAGGCAGATGGCCGAACTCGGAGGTGACCATGCCGCCGACGGTGTCGTATTCCTCGTCGGAGAATTCGGCGCCGGTGCGCTCGTTGAAGTCCTCGATCGGGGTCAGCGCGCTGACCAGCCAGTCGCCACCGGCCTGCTCGTGCATCAACTGCGGTACGTCCTCGTCGTCGTGTTCGTCGTCGATCTCGCCGACGATCTGTTCGAGCACGTCCTCGATGGTGATCAGGCCCGCCACGCCGCCGTATTCGTTCACCACCAGCGCCATGTGGTTGCGCGACAGGCGGAACTCCTCCAGAAGCACGTTCAGCCGCATCGACTCGGGGATCAGCACCGCCGGCCGCAGGATGCTGCGTATGTCGAAGTGCTCGGCCGCGCCGAAGAACTTGAGCAGGTCCTTGGCCAGCAGCACGCCGAGGATCTCGTCCTTGTCCTCGCCGTGCACCGGGAATCGCGAATGGCCCGATTCGACCACCACCGCCAGCAGCTCCGGCAGGGTCGACTCGACCGGCAGCATCACGATCTGCGCGCGCGGCACCATGACGTCGTCGACGCTCAGCTCGTTGACCTTCATCGCACCCTCGACCATGGTGAGGGTGTAGGCCGACAGCAGCCCGTTGGACTGGGCGGAGCGCAATTCCTCGATCAGTTCGCCGCGGTTGCGTGCTTCGCCGGAAAACATGTGGCCCAGCCGATCCCACCAGGTACGGTGTGCCGGGCCGCCGGTACTGCCAGGTTCGTCGTTCATTTGTCGCAGGAATGCTGCCCACAGGCGGGCGGTGAATCGAGTTTAGCGGAAAAGCCGTGACGATTCAGGACGGCCCACCCGCCCGCGGAAGGCACCCGTGCCTGTAGGAGCGCACCCTGTGCGCGATAGCTCTTCGCCATGTGACGAAAGAGCTTCGCGCACAGGGTGCGCTCCTACAGCTGGTAGGGGTCGGCGATGCCGAGGGTTGCCAGGATGCGGGTTTCGAGCGCTTCCATCGCCTCGGCCTGGCGGGCTTCGATGTGGTCGTGACCGAGCAGGTGCAGCACGCCGTGGACGGTCAGGTGGGCCCAGTGGTTGCGCGCCGGCTTGGCTTGTTCGGCGGCTTCGCGCAGCACCACCGGCGCGCAGATGGCCAGGTCGCCGATCAGCGGCAGGTCGATGCCCGGCGGCAGTTCGGCCGGGAAGGACAGCACGTTGGTGGCGTAGTCCTTGCCGCGGTAGTCGCGGTTGAGCGCGCGGCCCTCGTCGGCACCGACGATGCGGATGGCCAGTTCGGCCGGCTTGCGCCGCCGTGCGCCGTGCAGCGCGGCGGCGACCCAGCGGCGGAAGCTGATCGCCGAGGGCAGGCCGGCGCGCGGCACGGCATAGCCGACATGCACCGTGACGGCGGGAGGGCGGTGGCTCATGCGGCGTTCTCGTCCTTCTGCTCGAACGCCTCGTAGGCGCGCACGATCTTCGCCACCAGCGCGTGGCGCACCACGTCGCGCGAGGTGAAGAAGGTGAAGCTGATGCCTTCGACGCCGCGCAGCACCTCGATCGCCTGGCGCAGGCCCGAGCGGGTGTGGCGCGGCAGGTCGACCTGGGTCACGTCGCCGGTGATCACCGCCACCGTGCCGAAGCCGATCCGGGTCAGGAACATCTTCATCTGCTCGACGGTGGTGTTCTGCGCCTCGTCGAGGATCACGTAGGAGTCGTTGAGGGTGCGTCCGCGCATATAGGCGAGCGGAGCGATCTCGATCACGTTGCGCTCGATCAGCTTGGCCACGCGTTCGAAGCCGAGCATCTCGTACAGCGCGTCGTACAGCGGGCGCAGGTAGGGGTCGACCTTCTGCGACAGGTCGCCGGGCAGGAAGCCGAGCTTTTCGCCGGCTTCCACCGCCGGGCGCACCAGCAGCAGGCGCTGCACGCGGTTCGCTTCGAGGGCCTCGACCGCGCTGGCCACGGCCAGGTAGGTCTTGCCGGTGCCGGCCGGACCCACGCCGAAGTTGATGTCGTGGCTGGCGATGGCGTGCAGGTAACGCGCCTGGTTGGCGCCGCGGCCCTTGATCAGGCCGCGCTTGACCTTGATCACCACTTCCTGGGTGGCCTCGGCGGAGGCGTCGGTGATCGCGTCGATGCCCGATTCGGCCAGCTGCAGGTTGATCCTGGCGCCGTTGAGCGTTTCGGTCCGGGTGATGTCATGGAGCGCGCGCAGCACCTTCTCGGCGGCACGGGCGACGCTGTCGGTGCCGATCACCTGGAACAGGTGGCCGCGGTGGTTGATCTCCACCCCCAGGCGCAACTCGATCTGCCGCAGGTGCTCGTCGAAGGGGCCGCACAGGTTGGCCAGGCGGGCGTTGTCGTCCGGGTCGAGCGCGAAGTCGCGCTGGTTGAGTTCGCTCATAAGCCGCCTAGGTTACCGCGCGGCACAGGGCCGGGCCAGCGACAGCGCGCGGCGGCGGTTCCGGTCCGCCGCGCGCCGTCCTACCGGGATGGCGCCTGCTTGCGCCAAATTAATGGATGAATTAATTTACGCCGCATGCCAGGCACGAGACTTCCGGCAAGACGAACACGCACGCGGGGCGCCGGCCGCCCGAGCGGGGACGAGGGCGATCTGCGCGCGCGGCTGCTGGACGTGGCCGCGGCCCGGTTCTCGCGCACCGGCATCGAGGCGACCTCGCTGCGCGCCATTGCCGACGAGGCCCAAGTCACGCCGGCGATGCTGCACTACTACTTTGGCGACAAGGCGCGTTTCACCGAAGCGCTGATCGAGGAGCGCCTGCTGCCGGCGCTGGCACCCCTGCGCGAGCACCTGGCGGCGGCGGGGGACGAGCCGCGCGCGCTGATGGAGGCGTTCGCGCGGGCGGTCGCCGAAATCGTGCGGCGCAACCCCTGGCTGCCGCCGCTGTGGGTGCGCGAGGTGCTGTGCGAAGGCGGCACGCTGCGCGAGCTGATGTTCAGCCGCATCGTGCCGAGCCTGCCGCAGCTGCTGGCGCAGCGCTTCGCCGCGGCGCAGGCCAGGGGCCGGCTCAATCCGCGACTCGACCCGCGGCTGCTGGTGGTGTCCCTGGTCGGCCTGACCCTGTTTCCCGCCGCTGGCGCGCCGATCTGGCGGCGCGCGTTCGGGGCGGAGGAGCTGGGCCCGGACGTTCTGTTGAACCATACGCTCGCGCTGCTGGATCACGGCGTGGGCGCCGGCTGAATCGGGAGAATCCGGATGAGCATCACGCATGCCTTGGGCCGTGCCCTTGCGGTGGGCACCCTGCTCGCCGTGGTGGCCGCTTGCAGCAAGGCTCCGCCGCAGGCGCTGGGCACGCTCGAGTACGACCGCATCACCCTGCCGGCCGTCGCGGCCGAACGGATCGTCGCCATCGACGTGCACGAAGGCGAGCGCGTGCATGCCGGGCAGACCCTGCTGCAACTGGACGAGGCGCAGACCCGGGCCGGCCTGCTGGCGGCCGAGGCGCTGGCGCAGCAGCAACGCGCGGCGCTGGCCGAGCTGGTCAAGGGCCCGCGGGCCGAGGACATCGCCAAGGCGCGCGCCGACCTCGCCGCGGCGCAGGCGCAGGCGCGCGCGGCGCGTGCCTACCATCGGCGGCTACAGGCGTTGAAGGGCAGAAACTATGTCTCCGCCGACGATCTCGACCGGGCGCGCGCCGCGGCCGGCAGCGCCGATGGGCAGGTGGCGCAGGCTCGCGCCGCGCTGGACGAACTGCTGCATGGCAACCGCCCCGAACAGATCGCACAGGGGCGCGCGGCGCTGGCGGCGGCGCTGCAGCAGGCCGCTGCCGAGCGCGTCCTGCTCGGCAAGCTACGCGTGGTGGCGCCACGCGACGGCGTGATCGACAGCCTGCCGTATCGGCTCGGCGACCAGGCGCCGGTCGGCCAGCCGCTGGTCATCATGCTGGTCGGCGCCGCGCCGTACGCGCGCATCTACGTGCCCGAGCCGCAGCGCGCCGGCGTGCACGTGGGCGACCACGTCGAGGTCTACGTCGCGGGCCGCCGGCAGGCGTATGCCGGCAGGGTGCGCATGCTGCGCAGCGAGCCGGTGTTCACGCCGTACTACGCCTTGATCGGCAACGACGCCGCGCGCCTGAGCTACCTGGCCGAGGTGTCGCTGGGCAAGGAGGCGGCCAGCCTTCCGGCCGGCCTGCCGCTGCGGGTGGAACTGGACGGGGCACCGCGATGATCCCGGCCGACGGCGAGGTGGCGATTCGCGCCAGCGGGCTGACCCGCCGCTTCGGCGACCTGGTCGCGGTCGACCGCGTCGACCTGCAGGTGCCCGCGCGCCATGTCTACGGCTTTCTCGGCCCGAACGGATCGGGCAAGTCGACCACCATCCGCATGCTGTGCGGCCTGCTCACCCCCAGTGCGGGCGAGATCGAGGTGCTGGGGCTGCGGATTCCGGCCGAGGCGGAGGCGCTGCGTCGCCACATCGGCTACATGACGCAGAAGTTCTCGCTGTTCGAGGACCTCAGCGTGCGCGAGAACCTCGATTTCCTCGCCGCGATCCAGGGCGTGCCGCGCGCGCGCACCCGCGCACGCATCGACCAGCTGATCGAGCAATACCATTTCGGCGATCTGCAGAAGCAGCTGGCCGGCACCATGAGCGGGGGGCAGAAGCAGCGCCTGGCGCTGGCCTGCGCGGTGATCCACGAGCCGGAACTGCTGTTTCTCGACGAGCCGACCAGCGCGGTCGATCCGGAGTCGCGCCGGGATTTCTGGGAGAAGCTGTTCGAGCTGGCCGATGCCGGCACCACCTTGCTGGTGTCCACCCACCTGATGGACGAGGCCGAGCGCTGCCACCGGCTGGCCATCCTCGACCATGGCGTGCTGGTCGCCGACGGCACGCCGCAGGCGCTGACCGGCCGGCTGCAGGGGCGCACCTTCATCGTCGAGTCGGCCGATCCGCGCCGCGCGCAGCGGCTGATCGTCGACGTGCCGGGGGTGCTCAGCGTGGCCCAGGTCGGCAACAGCCTGCGCGTGCTGACCGCCGCCGGCGCCGCGGCGGCCGCCGACATGTGCCGGCACATCGACGCGACCCTGGCCGGCGCCGGCCAGCCGGTGCACACGCACGCCACCCCGGCCAACCTCGAGGACGTGTTCGTGGCGGTCACCGGGCCTGCCGCGGAACAGGCGGAGCGCGCGGCATGAACGGACGGCGGTTGTGGGCGATCGTGGTGAAGGAGCTGCGCCAGCTCAGCCGCGACCGCATCACGCTGGCGATGATCCTCGGCATTCCGATCATGCAGCTGGTGCTGTTCGGTTACGCCATCAACCTCAACCTGCGCGGACTCGATGCCGGCATCGTCGACCAGGCCAATACCGCCGGCTCGCGTGCGCTGGTGATGGACATGCTGGCCACCGACGTGGTCTCGGCCGCGCGCACGGCGAACACGCCGCAGCAGCTGATGGCGATGATCCGCCGTGGCGACATCAGCATCGGCATCGTGGTGCCGCCGGATTTCGAACGCCGCCGCATCGACGGCCGGCCGGTGGCGCAGGTGCTGGTCGACGGCAGCGACACCACCGTGCAGAGCGCGGCCGCCCAGCTGGCGCAGACCCCGCTGGACAGCGCCGCGCCGGACCTGCGCGCGCCGCCGGCCAGCACGCCGCCGACACCGCGGATCAGCGTGGTCAGCTTCTACAACCCGCAACGGGTGTCGGCGATCAACATCGTGCCGGGCCTGATCGGGGTGATCATGACGATGACGATGGTGCTGTTCACCGCGATCGCGATCGTGCGCGAGCGCGAGCGCGGCAACATGGAGCTGCTGATCGCCACGCCGCTGACCAGCACCGAGCTGATGGTCGGCAAGGTGCTGCCCTACATCGTGATCGGGCTGCTGCAGACGTCGGTGATCCTGGCGCTCGGCGTCAGCCTGTTCGCGGTGCCGATCCGTGGCAGCGTGCTGGATGTCTACCTGGCCGCCGGCCTGCTGATCCTGGCCAACCTGTCGCTGGGCCTGCTGATCTCGACCCGGGCGCAGTCGCAGTTCCAGGCGATGCAGATGACGTTCTTCATCTTCCTGCCGTCGATCCTGCTGTCCGGTTTCATGTTCCCGTTCGCCGGCATGCCGAAGGCGGCGCAGTGGCTGGCCGAAATCCTGCCGCTGACCCACTTCCTGCGGCTGATCCGCGGGGTGATGCTGCGCGGCGCCAGCCTGTGGGAGTTGTGGCACGACGTGCTGGCGCTGGTCGTGTTTGTCGCGGTGATGATGGGCGCGGCGATCGGGCGCTTCCGCAAGCGGCTGGATTGAGGAGGCGCCGGCGCGGCGCTAAAGCTCGCGGTGCATCACGTAGATGTCGGTGGGGCCGAGCCGGGCGTGGCGGAACGCCCCCGGCACCTGGCCGACGATGGCGAAGCCATGGCGCTGCCACAGGCGCACGGCCACCGTGTTGGTGGACACCACGAAATTGAATTGCATGGCCGTGAAACCGGCGGCGCGCGCCTGCTGCAGCGAGTGCTCGCACAGCATCGAGGCGATGCCGCGGCCGCGTGCCTCGGCCGCGACCATGTAGCTGGCATTCGCCACGTGGTCGCCCAGCCCCGGCTGGTTCGGCCGCAGCTTGTAGAAGCCCAGCACCGTCCCGTCGCGCTCGGCGACGAAGCAGCGCACCGGCGCCGCCGTCCACATCGCGCGCGCGGTGTCGACATCGAGATCGGCCGGATAGTTGTAGGTGTCGCCGCTGGCGATCACCGCCTGCATGATCGGCCAGATGCGGGCGAAGCCGGCGGCATCGATCTCGCCGATGGAGACGTCCCCGTTCACGCGCCAAGGCCCGCGTGCGGCCGCGGCGCCTCGGCGGCGTGCGGCGGTACCCGCCCGCGCAGCGAGTTGGCCATCGCCTCGGTGATCAGCACGTCGACGAACTGGCCGATCAGCCGCGGGTGGCCGGCGAAGTTCACGTAGCGCATGTTCTCGGTGCGTCCCATCAGCTCGCTGGGGTTGCGGGTGCTGGGCTTCTCCACCAGCACGCGCTGCACGCTGCCGACCATCGCCTCGCCGATCCGCCTGGCGTTGGCGTTGATCGCCGCCTGCAGCCGCATCAGCCGCTCGTGTTTTTCGCTGGCCGGCGTGTGGTCGGCGAGGTTGGCCGCCGGCGTGCCGGGGCGGGCGGAGAAGATGAAGGAGAAGCTCTGGTCGAAGCCGACGTCCTCGATCAGCTTCATGGTCTTGCCGAAATCCTCCTCGGTCTCGCCGGGGAAGCCGACGATGAAGTCCGACGACACGCAGATGTCCGGCCGCACCGCGCGCAGCTTGCGGATCTTCTGCTTGAACTCCAGCGCGGTGTAGCCGCGCTTCATCGCGCCAAGGATGCGGTCGGAGCCGGCCTGTACCGGCAGGTGCAGGTAGTTGGCCAGCTGCGGCACGTTGGCGTAGGCCTCGATCAGCGAGTCGGAAAACTCCAGCGGATGCGAGGTGGTGAAGCGGATGCGGCCGATGCCGTCGATCTGCGCGATGGCGTGGATCAGCACGGCCAGGTCGGCGATGCCGCCGTCGTGGGTGGGGCCGCGGTAGGCGTTGACGTTCTGGCCCAGCAGGTTGACCTCGCGCACGCCCTGCGCGGCGAGCTTGGCCACCTCGACCAGCACGTCGTCGAACGGCCGGCTCAGTTCCTCGCCGCGGGTGTAGGGCACCACGCAGTAGCTGCAGTATTTGGAGCAGCCTTCCATGATCGAGACGAAGGCGGTCGGGCCTTCCGCGCGCGGCTCGGGCAGGCGGTCGAACTTCTCGATCTCGGGAAAGCTGATGTCGACCTGCGGCTTGCCGCTGGCGCGCTGCTGTTCGATCAGCTCGGGCAGGCGGTGCAGGGTCTGCGGGCCGAACACCAGGTCGACGTAGGGCGCGCGCTTGACGATCGCCTCGCCCTCCTGGCTGGCCACGCAGCCGCCGACGCCGATCAGCACCGGCTTGCCGTCCTGCTTGTGCTGCTTCCAGCGGCCGAGCTGGCTGAACACCTTCTCCTGCGCCTTCTCGCGGATCGAGCAGGTGTTGATCAGGATCACGTCCGCCTCGGATTCGTCCTGGGTCAGTTCCATGCCGTGCGACGCCTTCAGCACGTCGGCCATCTTGGCCGAGTCGTACTCGTTCATCTGGCAGCCGTGGGTCTTGATGAAGAGCTTCATGGGATCAGGTTTGCCGCTCATGGCGTGGGCACCGTGGTTCGTCAGGCAGTAGGAGCAGTTCGCCCAACCGGGCAGTCTACCCGCGAGGCCGCCGGCTCGCCAGCGGATCGGCGAGACCGATCAATCACTTGCACCCGACCGGGGATGCCCGGTCGGGGCGTGGTGGCGGCGCTGCGCGCGTGCCGGGCCGTGGCGATCGTGGCGCGCCGATCCAGGCCGCAGACTTGGCGGCGGCAACGCATTGGTTGCACACTGCGCCCATGTCCGACGTTGCATGCCATGGGGGAAGCGCCGAACGGGCTGCCAGCAGCCTGGCGGGATGTGCGGCCCGGCCGGTCGAGGCCAGGGGCTTTCCATCGCGAGCGGTGCTGGCCTGGGTCGGGCTCGCCTGTGCCTCGCTGTGGTGGTCGGCGGCGTCGGCCGGCACCCTGTACCGATGCACCGGGGCCAGTGGCGAGGCGGCATTCAGCAGCAGCCGGGTGGGTTACCACGACTGCAAGGCGATCAGCACCTATGCCACGGCAGCGCCCCGGCGGCATGCGCCCCGGTTGCCAGCAGCCTCGCTGGCCGGCGTGTCCGGCTCGGTGACGACGTCGGCGCGCAGCCTGATGGCCGATGGCGCCAGCCCGACTTCGCTCGGTGCGGTGCGGGCGACGGTGCAGACCAGCGCACGGCAGCTCGCCCCGGCAAGGGTGCAACGGGCGACCCTCGCGGCGGTGCGCGGCTCCGCGCAGACCACCGCCAGGCTGCCGCTGGCGGCGGCCGACGCCGGAACGCCGGGCCAGTGGAGCTACCGGGAATCGCACGACGGCACGGCGATGGCGGCCGCGGCAGCGGCGGCGCCGGGCAACCGCGTGCTGCGCGGCGCGGTCTACCGCGTGGTGCAGAAGGATGGCAGCGTGGAGTACACCAACCTGCGCCCGGCCGGCCAGCATGGCCGGGCGGTGACCATGCTTTTCAGCTACATCGCCACCTGCGCGGCCTGCAATATCCATTCGACCATCCACTGGGGCAGCGTCCCGCTCAACCTCACCGCCTATGCCGACGCGATCCGCTCGGCCAGCCTGGAATACGGCGTCAACGAGGCGTTCCTGCGCGCCATCATCCACGCGGAGAGTGCGTTCAACCCGCGCGCGATGTCGCTCAAGGGTGCCCAGGGCCTGATGCAGCTGATGCCATCCACGGCAAGCGACATGGGCGTGCTGGATGCGTTCGACTCCGCGCAGAACATCCGCGGCGGCGCGCGCTACCTGAGCCTGTTGCTGCATGATTTCAACGGCAACGAGCGGCTGGCCGCGGCCGCCTACAACGCCGGCCCCGCCGCGGTCCAGCGCTACAAGGGGGTGCCGCCCTATGCCGAGACCCGGGTCTACGTGGAACGCGTAGGCACCCTGCGGCAACGCTACGGCGCCGCCATCCATCCGTCGCTGGCATCGCGCGGGCGCGGCTGAGCGGCGCCGGCCACGCCGGCGCGGATCGCTCACTCGTCCGGCGCGGTGCTGGGCATGGCCGGGCGCTGCGCCAGGGTTACCTCGAGATGGAACGGGCTGCCGTTGCGCAGGCCGGAAATCTTCACCGTGCTGCCTGGCTTGAGCGCCGCCTCGCGCCGGCGCAGGTCGGCCGGGTCGAGGATGTCGTGGTTGCCGATCTGCAGCAGGATGTCGCGCGGCCTGATCCCGGCCAGGGCCGCCGGGCCGCCGGGATAGACCACCGTCACCTGGACGCCGCGGGCCGCCGCGGGCAGGCCGCTGTTGGCCGCCACCGGCACAAAGGCGTAGTCGGCACCGATCCAGCCGCGCACCACGTGGCCGGTGGTGATGATCTGGTCGAGCACCTTCTTCGCCGTCGCCACCGGAATCGCAAAGCCGATCCCCTCGGCGCCGGCCGGTTTGCCGATCAGCAAGGTGTTGATGCCGACCAGCCGGCCCTCGGTATTGACCAGCGCGCCGCCGGAATTGCCCAGGTTGATGGCGGCGTCGGTCTGGATGAAGTCTTCCGCGCTGGAGCTGTTCAACTGGCGGCCGATGGCGCTGACGATGCCCATCGTCACGGTCTGGTTGAGGCCGAGCGGGTTGCCGATCGCCAGCACCACGTCGCCGGCGCGCAGCGGCTGCTTGTCCGCCAGATGGATCACCGGCAGGTTGCTGGCATCGATCTTCAGCACCGCCAGGTCGGATTCCTCGTCGGCGCCGACCAGGGTGGCCTTGGCGATGCGGCCGTCGTACAGCAGCACCTGGATGTCCTGCGCGTTCGCGATCACGTGGTTGTTGGTCAGCACGTAGCCATGGCCCATGGCGCTGACGATGACGCCCGAGCCCAGCGTCTGTTCGCGATGCTGGTAGGTGGTGAGCTGGCCGCCCAGGATCTGCTGCATGATCGGGTCTTCGTACATCCTTACGGCGGGCTCGGTAACGATCTTGTTGGCGTAGATGTTCACCACCGAGGGGGCGGCGATCGCCACCGCGTCGGCGTAGGAGACCGGGCCGCTGCGCTCGGGCGGCGGGCTCGCAGCGACCGGCGCGGCCGGCGGGGGGAGCGGGGCAAGGCCGAAGTGCGCGCGCAGCCGCTGGCCGCTGCCGGGCCAGAACAGGCCGACCACAAAAGCCATCGCCAGTCCCAGAACGGCGAAGCGGGCGATGAAAAGGAGGGTGCCGGCGGCATGTTTCATGTCGAGGGGAAAGCGTTCCGGCGGGTGCGACAAAATGGTCGTCGAAATGGCAGCGTCGAGTTTATCCGGTTTATTGTACGAGCCCGCTCCTGACGCTACACTAACGCGATTTTTAAGGGGTTCAAAAATCCCTTTCGTTGCGACTAATTGCACGTAACCGGAGAGCCTGATGGCGAACGAAGTCGTCGATCATGGCCGTCGCCGCTTCTTGACGGCAACCACTGCGGTGGTTGGCGGTATAGGAATCGTGTCGGCAGCTGTGCCCTTCATCAAGTCGTGGGAACCCAGCGCGCGCGCCAAGGCAGCCGGTGCTCCAGTTACTCAGTCACTGAAGAAAATCGAGACCGGGCAGCAGCTGATCATCGGCTGGCGCAGCCTGCCGGTGTTCATCGTCAACCGGACGCCGTCGCAGTTGAAGGTGCTGCCGGCGCAGGACGTTCGCCTGGTCGATCCCCACTCGCTGGTCGACCAGCAGCCCAAGTACGCGCAGAACGGCACCCGCTCGATCAAGCCCGAGTGGCTGGTGATGATCGGCATCTGCACCCACCTGGGCTGCGTGCCCGACTACAAGGGCGAGATCAAGCCCGAGCCGTTCGACCCGAACTGGCAGGGCGGCTACTACTGCCCCTGCCACCACTCGCGCTACGACATGGCCGGCCGGGTCTACCAGGGCGTGCCCGCGCCGAAAAACATGGAAATCCCGCCCTACCACTTCGTTGACGACATGACGGTGCAGGTCGGCGTGAATCCACAGGAGGCTGGCTGATGGCCAACGTATTCACGAATATCGGCGAGTGGGTCAACGAGCGGGCGCCGGGCATGATGCCGATGTACCGCAAGCACATGACCGAGTATTACGCGCCGAAGAATTTCAACCTCTGGTACTACTTCGGTTCGCTGGCGATGCTGGTGCTGGTCAACCAGATCGTCACCGGCATCTTCCTCACCATGAACTACAACCCGAGCGCCGCCGGTGCGTTCGACTCGGTTCAATACATCATGCGGGACGTGGAGTGGGGCTGGCTGATCCGCTACATGCACTCCACCGGCGCCTCGCTGTTCTTCGTGGTGGTGTTCCTGCACATGTTCCGAGGGCTGATGTACGGCTCGTACAAGAAGCCGCGCGAGCTGGTATGGCTGCTCGGCATGCTGATCTTCCTGGCGTTGATGGCCGAGGCCTTCATGGGCTACGTGCTGCCCTGGGGCAACATGTCGTTCTGGGGCGCCAAGGTGATCATCTCGCTGTTCGGCACCATCCCCTACATCGGCAATACCCTGGTCGAATGGATCATGGGCGACTTCCTGCCGGGCGATGCCACGCTGAACCGCTTCTTCGCGCTGCACGTGATCGCCCTGCCGCTGGTGCTGCTGCTGCTGGTGGTGCTGCACCTTGCCGCGCTGCATGAGGTGGGCTCGAACAACCCGGACGGCGTGGAAATCAAGAAGGGTCCCAAGGGCAACCGCTGGGATGCCCTGAAGCCGGCCGACGGCATTCCGTTCCACCCGTACTACACGGTGAAGGACATCGTCGGTGTGGGCTTTTTCCTGCTGATCGCGGCGTTCATCATCTTCTTCGCGCCGTCGCTGGGCGGCTGGTTCCTGGAGCACGACAACGCGATCCGCGCGAACAACCTGGTCACCCCGGCCGAGATCAAGCCGGTGTGGTACTTCACCCCGTTCTACGCCATCGTGCGGATGGTCCCTTCGTTCCTGGGGACGGCGGTGTGGGGCGTGCTGGCGATGTTCGGGGCGATTGCGGTGCTGTTCGTGGTGCCCTGGATCGACCGCGGCAAGGTCAAGTCGATCCGCTACCGCGGCACCGGCTACAAGGTGGCGCTGGGTGTGTTCGTGCTGGCCTTCTTCGGTCTCGGCGCGGTGGGTGCGGGCATCACCGCCGAGGTCATCCCGGAATGGTTCGGCAATGTCGACCTGACGACCTGGGAAAACCTGTTCGGTCGGCTCATGACCTTGCTCTACTTTGGCTTCTTCGTCTTCCTCTGGGCCTATACCTACTTCGGCTGGGAGAAGACCAAGCCGGTTCCGGATCGGGTGACCACGCATGACTAAGCGGCTGACGACGATGAAGCATTTCCTGGCCAGTTTCGCCCTGGCACTCGGTCTCCTGGCGGGCACCATGCCGGCGCACGCGGAAGGCGACGGCGGCCTGATGAAATCGGGCGCCGACGTGCGCGACCAGGCCTCCCTGCAGCGCGGCGCAAAGCTGTTCTTCAACTACTGCGTCGGTTGCCACTCGCTGAAGTACATGCGCTACTCGCGCATGGCGCAGGATCTCGGCCTGACCGAGCAGGAGGTGATGCAGAACCTCAACTTCACCGGTGCCAAGTTCGGGGATCCGGTCATTTCGCACATGCCGGAGGCTGCGGCGGCGACATGGTTCGGCAAGAGTCCGCCGGACCTCTCGCTCGAAGTGGAAGCCAGGGGCGCCGACTGGGTCTATACCTACCTCAACTCTTTCTACCTGGATCCGCACAGCCCGATCGGCTGGAACAACACGGTGCTGCCGAATGCCGCCATGCCGTTCCCGTTGTGGGAGTTGCAGGGCATGCAGACCGCGGAAATGAAGGCCGGCAGCGCGGTGCCCGAGAAGCTGGTGCTTTCGCATCCCGGCACGATGACGCCGGCGGAGTACCAGCAGGCGACCCGCGACCTCACCAGCTTCCTGCAGTATGTTTCCGAGCCTGCCGCATTGCAGCGTCGCCGCTACGGCGTATGGGTGCTGTTGTTCCTGGCCTTCTTCACCTTCCTCGCCTACCTGCTCAAGCGGGAGTTCTGGAAAGACGTGCACTGATAAGGCGGACGGCATCACATGGTGGCGGCGGCGGCTGAGGCCGCCGCCATCGTCTCATCGACAGGGAATCGCCCATGGTTCAAGGCACTCGCTCACGCACCGCACTCACCTTGTACACCACCGCCGACGACATCCAGTGTCATCGGGCGAGGTTGGTGCTGGCCGCCAAGGCAGTTGTCTATGAACGGGTCATGGTCGAACCGGGCAAGCCACCGGAAGACCTGATCGATCTCAATCCCTACGCCAACACGCCGACCCTGGTCGACCGCGACCTGACCCTGTTCGATCCCTTGGTGGTGTGCGAATACATCGACGAGCGCTACCCGCACCCGCCATTGATGCCGATCGACCCGCAGTCGCGCGCGCGCCTGCGGGTGGCTTCCGTGCGCATCGAAAAGGACTGGCTGCCGGAGGTGGATACGATCCGTGCCGGCGGGCGCGCGGCCGATGCGGCGCGCAAGCGCTTGCGCGAGCAGCTGCTGTCCAACCTGCCGCTGTTCAAGGCTTCCCGCTTCTTTCTCAGCCAGGAAATGAGCCTGGTCGATTGCCTGGTGGCACCGGTGATATGGCGCCTGCCCTGGCTGGGCATGGACCTTGGGCGCCAGGGCAAGCCGATCATCGATTACGGCGAACGTTTGTTTCATAGTCAGGGTTTTGCGCGCAGCATGACCGATCAGGAAAAGGCGATGCGGCAAGATCATGAGCAAGCATGAAACCGTGACAATGAGTTCCAATCGTCCGTACCTGCTGCGGGCGATCTACGACTGGATCAGCGACAACAACCTCACCCCGTACATCCTGGTCGATGCCGGCTTCGCGGGGGTGCGCGTGCCGCCGCAGGTGGTCAAGAACGGTCAGGTGGTGCTGAACCTGGCGATGCGGGCCGTGGTGAACCTGGATATGGGTAACGAGTGGATCAGTTTCCAGGCACGGTTTTCCGGCGTCAGCCAGAGCATCCAGATCCCGGTAGCGGCGGTGCTGGCGCTTTACGCGCAGGAGAACGGCCAGGGCATGATGTTTCCGGCCGACGAGGAAGGCGCACCGCCACCGATGCCCCCCGCGCCGGACACCCCGCCCCCCGCCGCGACCGAAGGCAAGGGCGACAAACCCAGGCGCGGCACGCCGCATCTGCGGGTGATCAAGTAGCCCTTCGGCCCGGGCGCGGCCGGCCACGGCCGCCGATCAGTGCAGCCGGTTGTCCGGGCGCGGGCGAAATGGCAATACCCGGCCGAGGGCTGCCGTCGCGGGCGCGTCGGTTGCCTCGGCGCCCGCCGGCAACGACGCGACGGTCGGCAGGCTCAGGCTGCTGAGGGCGTCGCCGATCATCCACAATCTTCCGGGCTGGCGGTCGTCGCCATCGATGCTGACCTCGAAGCCGTAGCAGCGTTCGAGCCGCCGCACGCCGTTGACCCTGCGCACGCGCAGGCCGCGAAGGCCTACGGTCTCATCCAGCAGCTGCAAGCCGTACCGCCCGCATAGCTGGCGCGCCTCGTGGGTGGCGCGCTCGCGCGCCCTGCTCAGTTTCAGCCACAGGCCGACCACGGCACCGAATACCAGCAACGACAGCAGATTGAGGAGATCGCTCATCCCCGCAGTGTGCGGGCGCTACGGCCGCCAGGCAAGCCGATACCGCGGCGGCCGGCGCTTTCGCGGCGCGGGCTCTTGCCGTGCCATGGCGAGCTGGTGTCCGCGCCGGTTCGGCCAGCCGGAGCTGCGCCGTGCGCGATCCGGTACCGGGTCAGGCAGGGCTTGCCTGGTTCACGCGCAGGCGCAGCGACAGGTCGACGGCGCGCACGTGCTTGGTCAGGGCGCCGACCGAGATGAAGTCCACGCCGGTGCGGGCAACCGGACCGATGCTCTGCAGGTCGACATTGCCCGATGCCTCCAGCGGCACCCGGCCGGCGGTGTGGCGAACGGCCTCGGCCATCTGCGGCAGGTCGAAATTGTCCAGCATGATGCGGTCGGCGCCGGCGGCGATCGCCTCGGAAAGTTCCGGCAGGTTCTCGACCTCGACCTCGACCATCAGCCCCGGCTGCCGCTCACGCGCGGCGCGCACGGCGGCGGTGATGCCGCCTGCGGCGATGATGTGGTTTTCCTTGATCAGGACCGCGTCGTACAAACCCATGCGCTGGTTGTGCCCGCCGCCGCAGCGCACCGCGTATTTCTGCGCCACGCGCAGGCCGGGGATGGTCTTGCGGGTATCCAGCACCTGCGCCGCGGTACCGGCGACGGCGGCGACATAGCCGGCGGTGATCGTGGCCGTGGCCGACAGCAGCTGCAGGAAATTCAGCGCCGCGCGCTCGGCGGTGACCAGCGAGCGGGCATCGCCGTGCAGACGGCAGATCACGCTTCCGGCCGTGGCCTGTTCGCCATCGCGAACGAGCCAGTCGATGTGGACGGCGGGGTCAAGCCGACGAAAACAGGCGTCGAACCAGGCGCAACCGGCGATCACGGCCTGCTCGCGACAGGTCAGTTCGGCGTGGGCCTGGGCATGGACGGGCAACAGCCCGGCGGTGGCATCGCCCTGACCGACATCTTCGGCCAGGGCGCGCTGCACATCGGCGGCAATCTGCGCAGCGTCGGGCTGCGCGAACGATGAAGCCTGGGTCATTCGCCATCCGCGGCGTGCGCTTCGCCGGCATCGGGCTGGCTCAGCTTGCCGACGATCGCACTGAGCGCGCGGTCGAACAGGGCGTTGGCGGCAAGCAGGCGGGCCTGGCCGTTGCGAAACAGCAGGGCCAGCTCCTGCGGCGAGTAATCGGCCACTTTCAAGCCGCGCCGGTTGACGAAAAGGTAGCGGCCGCTCATCGGGCTGATCCATGACAGCTTGGCCCGGTTCATCGTCTCGCCCGGAGGGCAGAACTCCAGCCAGTTGCCCGCCTGCAGCGCCTGGACCTGCTGCCATTCGGGACTGCCGGGCGGTACCAGCACTTCCTCTTCCGGTTCTTCCTCGATCGCCTGCGGGCCGGCCTGGGTATCGATCACGGGCTGGATGCTGTCGGGAATGGCCAGCAAGGCGGCATCCTCCTCGACCATGACGACTTCGTTGGCGTCCAGCTTTTCGCCGAGCTGCTGCCGATAATAGGTGTGCAACTGGCCGAGCAGGCGGTCGATGTCCTGCTCCTGGAATGCCACGTTGGCCAGGCCCTGGCGCAGTGCCCGTTCGATGCCGGGAAGCATCTGCCGCAGGACCTGCCGGCTGGCGGCATCTTTCGCCGGCCTGGCGCTGGCGATGAATTCGTCGACGAAACGCAGCGCGCTCTTGAACTCCGGCGATGCCTCGCCCTGGCGCAGCAGGGTGAGCACCAGATGGTTGGCCCAGGCGCGGGCGAGGACGCCGTGCACCAGCGGCGGCAGCTTGTTGTCGCCGATGCGTTCGATGATTTCACGGGCGGCGCGGCGGCGGGCCTGCTCCAGTTTCTCGCGGCCGCGGGTGGACTCGGCGACGCGCTGTTCGGCGACTTCGGAGCGCCGTTTGTTGATGTCCTGGAACTGCTGCAGGTCGGTCAGGAGCCGCTCGAAGATGCCCATGTCGTCGTCGAAGTCGTGCAGCAGCTTGTCGACGATCGACTTCACTTTCTCGTGCAGGCGATGATCGCGGTCGGATTCCTCCGACCAGCTCTTGGCCTGCTCGGCAAGGCTGTCCAGCAGCCGGCGCGCCGGATGCTGGCGGTGCGAGAACATCTTGCGGTCGAGGATCGCCGCCTTCAGGTAGGGGATCTGCAGCCTTGCCAGCATGACCTGCATGGCGGTGGGCAGGTTGCGATCCTCGAGGATGAATTCAAACAGCATGCCGACCAGGTCGATGGTGTCCTCGTCGATGCTGGCGACATGGCTGGGCCGCTCGCCCCGCAGCGCGCCGATCTGGGTGAGCAACTGTTGCTTCAGCTCAAGCACCTCGCGGCTTAGCTCGACCGCGTCGTCCACCTGCGCATGACGCAGCGGACCGGCGCTGGCGATCTGGCTTTGCAGCACGCTGAGAGCTCCCAGCAGTTCATTCGCCGACGGCAGCGGTCCGCCGGCGCCCGCCATGCCGCGCGCATTGCCGCCGCCGACCGCGCCGATGCCGGCGGATGGACCGCGCCGCGCACTGAACAGCGCATGCAGCGTCTGCAGCAGGTCGCTCGGGATCTCGCCCGACTCGTCGCTGGCGCCGCTGCCCGGGATCTCCGCCGCTGCGCTGCTGCCGGCGGCGGCGGTGGTCCTGCCCTGGCCGCCGCGCAACACCCCATGGCGCAGTTGCGGCAGCACGCCGGCGCGAACCAGTTCGGTGTTTATCTCGTGGTAGAGCTCTTCCAGCATCGACAGCACGTAGCGGTCGAACAGCTTGTAGATGATCAGCTTGACCCGCATGTCCGCGGTGAGCTCGTGCAGCGCCTGGCGAAACGCCTGCGTCAGCGCGGCGGGCGCGACCGGATTGCTGGCGTCATCCACCGCGTGCCCGCCGCAGATCACCGACAGGCGCTGGTTCACGGCAAACAGGTCGCGCGCGAGCCTGGAGTCGTTCTTGCTGATCATGCTAGTGATCGCAAGCGACTCCTCCAGCTCGTTTTCGGCCACCAGCGACAGCTCGATCGAGCCCAGCGACGCGGACGCCGAGCTTGGCTGCGATGGTGCGGCGGGGTGGTTCAGCTCGCCGAGCTTGCGGCTGATCGTGCCGAGGAAATGGCGTTCGACGGCCGGCCGGCGCTTGCGGACTTCGCGCATGCCATCGAAGTAGTGCATCTGCGCGGCGTTGTTTTCGGCCTTTTCGGCGAGGTCGAACAACGCGTCGTCAACCTGTTCGAAGGCGTTGCCGATCCACTGTTGCAGGCGCTTGTTGGCGATGCCGCGGACCGCGTTGAGGAGTTCGCCCACGCGCACGCCGCCCGGATCCAGGCGCTGGTTCAGATGCACGATTCGGGATGGATCACTGGCCTCGTTCATCGCCGTACCCCATGAAGCATGATGTTGCGTGCAGCTGAAATCCCAAAAGTCCGCCCGGGCGCCCACAATAAGCCAAATCGGGTCGCCGTGTCATGCGGGGCGACCGTCGCGTCGCCGTGATTTCTTACGCCTTCGGCCAGTCGCTGAACTGGAGGGTGGCGATGCCTTCTTCCGGCAGCATCACCGGGATGCCGTCCTCGATCCGGTAGATGACCTTGCCGTCGATGGTGATCAGCGCCTCGTCGATCGGCTTGCCCCACGCCGCACCCGCCACGGAGCAGGCCTTGCCGGCGGCAATGGCGGCATTGAGCGCCTGCAGTTCGTGCCTGCCCAACGGGCGCACCGGGGTCTTGCTGACCGGGCAGCACAGAATGTCGAGTAGGCGCTTGTCCATGGTATCGATGGGTTCGGCTGTGCCGGGCTTGGGAAAGCCGGTACGATAACGGTTTTTGGACGACCCGGCCATGACAGCAACAACCAAGCCGCCGCGCGTGGGTGTGGTGATGGGTTCACGCTCGGATTGGGAAACCATGCAGAACGCGGCCGACGTGCTGGTCGAGCTGGGTGTGGCCCATGAGGTGCGGGTGGTATCCGCCCATCGCACGCCGGACCTGTTGTTCAGTTATGCCGAGCAGGCGCCCGCGCGCGGCATCCAGGTGATCATCGCCGGGGCCGGCGGCGCGGCGCACCTGCCGGGCATGCTGGCGGCCAAGACCCGGCTGCCGGTATTCGGTGTGCCGGTGCAGTCCAAGGCGCTCAACGGCATGGACTCGCTGCTGTCGATCGCGCAGATGCCGGCCGGCATCCCGGTGGGCACGCTGGCGATCGGCCGCGCAGGTGCGGTGAACGCCGGCCTGCTGGCGGCGGCGGTACTGGCCCTGCACGACCCGGACCTGGCCCGCGCACTGGACGCGTGGCGGGCGCGGCAGACCCAGGCGGTCCTCGATCAGCCGGATCCGCGCACATGAGCGGACGGCGCCAGCCCGTGCTGGGCATCCTCGGCGGCGGCCAGCTCGCGCGCATGCTGGCGCTGGCGGCGGCACCGCTCGGCATCAAGGCCCTGGTGGTCGACAGTGCCGCGGATGCTTGTGCGGGCCAGGTCGCGCCGCTGGTCGTGGCCGACTGGAGCGACTACGAGGCGCTGGAGGCGTTCGCGCGGCAGGTCGACGTGGTCACCTTCGATTTCGAAAACGTGCCGGCGGAAACCGCGCACTGGCTGGCCGAACGGGTGGCCGTGTTTCCCGCGCCGCGGGCGCTGGCGGTGGCGCAGGACCGGTTGGCCGAAAAGACCCTGTTCCGTGAGTGCGGCCTGCCGACCCCGGATTTCATGACGGTGGACACGCGTGCGCAACTGGAGCAGGCGCTGGCCGCGATCGGCGCACCCGCGATCCTGAAGACGCGCCGGCTGGGTTATGACGGCAAGGGTCAGTTCCGCCTCGCCGGCATGGCCGATGCCGACGCCGCCTGGGCCGCCCTCGGTGCGCAGGCGTCCGCGCACGGGCTGATCCTGGAGGCCTTCGTGCCGTTCGAGCGCGAGCTGTCGGTGATTGCGGTGCGGGCGCGCGATGGCGACTTCCGCACCTGGCCGCTGACCCGCAACTGGCACACCGATGGCGTGCTGGCGATGAGCCTGGCGCCGGCGCCGGATATCGATCAATTGCAGCAGCGGGCGACGGCGCTGGCGCGGACGCTGGCCGAGCGACTGGACTACGTCGGCGTGTTTGCGCTGGAGCTGTTCGTGCGCGATGGCGAGCTGCTGGGCAACGAGATGGCGCCGCGGGTGCACAACTCCGGCCACTGGACCATCGAGGGCGCGTGCACCAGCCAGTTCGAGAACCATGTGCGCGCCGTGCTCGGCTTGCCCCTGGGCGACACCGGCGTGGATGGCATGGCCGCGATGTTCAACTGGATCGGCGACCTGCCCGACGCGGCGGTGGTGCTCGGCGCGGTCGATGCGCACTGGCACGACTACGGCAAGCAGGCGCGGCCGGGCCGCAAGGTCGGGCATGCCACGGTTCGTGCCGCCGATGCGGCCACGCTGGCCGCGCGCACGGGTGCCCTGGCCGAGTCGCTTGGGCGAGTGGATCAGGCGCGGCCGACGCTGGAAGCCTTGCGCGGCTGAGCGGATGTGCCGGGCATGAAAAAACGGAGCCGTTGCCGGCTCCGTTTTCGGTGATCGCGAGCGGTGGCTTCAGGCGAGGTTCTTTGCCGCGAAATCCCAGTTCACCAGGTTCCAGAACGCCTCCACGTATTTCGGGCGCGCGTTGCGGTAGTCGATGTAATACGCATGCTCCCACACGTCGGCGGTGAACAGCGGCTTGTCGCTGCCGGTGATCGGGGTGGCCGCGTTGGAGGTGTTGACGATGCCGAGCGAGCCGTCCGGACGCTGCACCAGCCAGGTCCAGCCGGAGCCGAAATTGCCGGCCGCGGACTTGCTGAACTCGTCCTTGAACTTGTCCAGCGAGCCGAATGCCTTGTTGATGGCGTCAGCCAGCTTGCCGCTGGGCGCGCCACCGCCCCTGGGGCTCATCGAGTGCCAGTAGAACGTGTGGTTCCAGATCTGCGCGGCGTTGTTGAACACGCCGCCGGACGACTTGCGGATGATGTCTTCAAGGCTGGCATCGGCAAGCTCGGTGCCTTCGATCAGCTTGTTCAGGTTGGTCACGTAGGCCTGGTGATGCTTGCCGTAGTGATATTCCAGCGTTTCGGCGGAGATATGCGGTTCCAGTGCATTCTTTTCGTATGGAAGCGGGGGAAGTTCGATGGCCATGAGAAATTCCTTGGCGGTGGCGGAAAGAGAGGGCCGGCGCACGGGCGGCAGCCGACGACTGGCTGATACAATAGCGGTCTGCATGCATTAGTAAAGATGAAACGTCGACCTATGGACATCAACGAGAAAATCAAGGCGCTGCTGGCCGAGCATCCGATCGTGCTTTTCATGAAAGGCACGCCGGAGTTCCCGATGTGCGGTTTTTCACATCGCGCGGCGCAGGCGCTGATCGACGCCGGTGCGGTGTTCCATTCGGTGAACGTGCAGGCCGACCCGCAGATACGCGCCGCCCTGCCGCAGTTTGCGAACTGGCCGACGTTTCCGCAGTTGTTCATCCATGGTGAGCTGATCGGTGGCTGCGACATCATCGAGGACCTCCAGGCCGCCGGCGAGTTGAGCCGGATGGCCAGCGACGTCGCGGGAGCCGCGCGATGACCGCCTTGCCCATCGCGCGCTTGCCGACTGGCTGGACGCCGGCGGCCGATACCCTGGCCGATCGGGTGGTACTGGTCACTGGCGCCTATGGCGGCCTGGGCGGGGCGGTTGCGCGCGCGGTTGCGCGCGCCGGGGCCACGGTGGTGATCACCGGCAAGCGCAAGCGCCAGCTGGAAAAGCTTTACGATGCGATGCGGGAAGAGGGGCTGTCCGAGCCGGTGATCCATCCGCTGGACATGGAAGTGGCCATCCCGCGCGACTACGAGGCGCTGGCCGAGGGGCTGGAGCGCGATTTCGGCCGGCTCGACGGCATCGTGCATGCGGCCGCCAGCTTCGCCGGACTGACCCCGGTTTCGATGCTCAAGCCGGACGACTGGCTGCGCGCGCTGCACGTGAATGTGTCGGCACCGTTTGCGCTGACGCAGGCCTGCCTGCCCTTGCTGGGCCAGGCCAGCGACAGTTCGGTGGTGTTCGTGCTGGACGATCCCGACTTGCTGCAGCGGGCGCACTGGGGTGGTTACGGCGCGTCGAAGGCGGCGCTGGAGCGCTTCGTGGCGATCCTTCATGACGAACACGACAGCGGCCCCCTGCGCGTCCACGCCATGCTGCCCGCGCCGATGCGCACGGCATTGCGCCGGCTGGCGTATTTCGGCGAAGACATCATGCAGCGCCCGCCACCGGATGCCACGGCGGCGGCGGCGGTCTACCTGCTGGGCGCGCAGGCACGGGCCGCGCGCGGTGCCGTGCTCGACCTGCGGGCCGGCTGAACGCGGGTGGCGTCGCCGGATTCACCAGACGGGAGTTGAGATGGAAACGCAGATGACCACGTTGTCCGCGGGAATCATGTTGTTTCTGATCATGGACCCGCTGGGCAATATCCCGTTCTTCCTGAGCCTGCTCAAGGACGTCCCGCCCAAGCGCCGGCGCCGGGTGATGGTGCGCGAATTGCTGATAGCGCTCGGCGTGCTGCTGGTGTTCCTGTTCGGTGGCCAGCACATCCTGCAGCTGCTGCAGTTGAAATCGGATTCGATCAGCATCGCCGGCGGCATCGTGTTGTTCCTGATCGGCATCCGCATGGTGTTCCCGCCGGCCGATGGCGGCGGCATTTTTGGCAAGCAGGGCGAGGGCGAGCCGTTCATCGTGCCGATGGCGATCCCCGGGGTGGCCGGTCCTTCCGCCATGGCGGCCCTGCTGCTGCTGACCAACACCCAGCCGGGCCGTACGGCGGACTGGGTGATCGCGTTGTTGCTCGCATGGCTGGCGACGTCGCTGATCCTGCTCAGCGCCACCTATCTGTTCCGCTGGCTCGGTGAAAGCGTGCTGACTGCGCTCGAGCGGGTGATGGGCATGCTGCTGATCGCCCTGTCGGTGCAGATGTTCATGTCCGGGGTGGCGTCCTTCCTGCACTCGGTGCCCTGAAACGCCGCGGCAACCCGACTGCAACGCATGATTCTGCGAATGGCCGCCTGACTGTCATCTTTGGTGGCCAGGATGGGGGGCCCGCGAGGAGTCCGTCATGCTGAGCATCGAACAGTCCCTTATCGAGCGTATGCCGTGGCTGGCCCAGCACCCGCGGATTCGCCGCCCGGTGGCCGGGATGCTCGGACGGCTGGCGGACGAAGACGGGTTCAACCGGGTGCTTGGACAGGTCGCCGGGCTCGAGGGTTTCGATTTTGCCGAGCGCGTGCTCGATGTGCTCGGCACCCGCTACCACCTCGATCCGCGCGACCGCGAGCACATTCCGGTCGAGGGTCCGCTGCTGGTGGTGGCCAATCATCCGCTGGGCATGCAGGATGCGCTGGCGCTGCTGCAGGTGCTCGGTTCGGTGCGCCGCGACGTGCGCATACTGGGCAACGACTGGCTCTCGATGATCCCGCAACTGCGCCATGTACTGCTGCCGGTGGATGTGTTCGGCGGTGGCGCCGCCTCCCGCCTGCGTGGCATCTACCGGGCGCTGGACAACGGCGAGGCGCTGATCGTTTTCCCGGCGGGCGAAGTCTCCCGGATGGGGAGTGCTGGCGTACGTGATGGCCGCTGGTCGGATGGCTTTGCGCGGCTGTCCATGCGCAGCAAGGCGCCGGTGCTCCCGGTGCATATCGCGGCACGCAATTCGAGCATCTTCTACGGCTTGTCGATGCTGGCCAAGCCGCTCAGCACGGCCATGCTGCCACGCGAGGCGGTGGCCTCCGGCGGACGCCGGATCGGTTTCAGCATCGGCGCCCTGGTCGGTGTGGAGGAGCTGCGTCAGCGCAGTGGCGGTTGCGCGACGCAGGCGAGCAAGCTGATGCGCCGGCATGTCTACCGGGTGGGCCGCCGTCGCGGCCTGGTGTTCGGTGGACAGGCGCCGCTGGCCTTGCCCGAGCCGGCCGAACGGGTGGCTGCGGAGCTGGCGGAGGCGGAAAAGCTGGCCGACCTGGCCGATGGCAAGCAGGCGTGGCTGTTCCAGGGCGCGACCGACAGCGCGGTGATGCGCGAGATCGGACGCTTGCGCGAGTTGACCTTCCGCAAGGTGGGGGAGGGAACGGGCGCACGTCGCGACCTGGACGAGTACGACCCCCACTACGAGCACCTCGTGTTGTGGGACCCCAGGGCCCTGCGCATCGTGGGTTGCTACCGTTTCGGGCACGGCGCGCGCCTGCTCGCGCGGCGCGGCTTGAAGGGCCTCTACAGCGCCAGCCTGTTCAGCTATTCGCCGGAGCTGGAGGCCCGTCTGGCCCAGGGGCTGGAGCTGGGGCGAAGTTTCATCGCGCCCGCGTACTGGCGTTCACGGGCGCTGGATCAGCTGTGGCAGGGTATCGGCCTCTACCTGCAGCGGCATCGCGACCTGCGTTACCTGTTTGGCCCGGTCAGCATGTCGGTGAGCCTGCCGCGTGAAGCACGCGAATGGATCGCGGCGGCCCATCGGCATTATTTCGGGGCGCCGGGCCTGGCTGCCGCGCGCCAGCCCTTCGTGATTTCACCGGGGGTCGTCGAGGGCGTGCGCGTGGCGCTGGATGGCCTGGACGCGGCGGCGGGGCTGGGCCGGCTCAGGCATCATCTGGATGCGCTGGGCGTCACCATGCCGGTGCTGTATCGCCAGTACGTCGATCTGGTCCAGCCCGATGGCGTGCAGTTCCTCGACTTCGGCGAGGACCCGGGCTTCTCCGGCTGCGTCGATGGACTGGTGCTGCTCGACCTTGCCTGCCTGAAACCGGCCAAGCGCGCGCGCTACCTCGGCGGGACGGTGCCCGGCCTGACGGCGACGGGCTAAAGGCTCGCCTCGGCGCCATCCCGACCGACCGCCCTCGCGCAGGCCATTACGCGTGGCTGCCTGGTGGCTGAACGGGAAAAGGAAACCGGGTCCGCGGCACTTCAACTATTGTAAAAAAACCGTAAAATGGCCCGGCAATGTGTGAGTGCATCACGGTTGCCGATCCGCTCAAGCAAAGTTGAATCAGCCGCCTGGCGCAAAATGGAACGCATTTCAGGCAAGTCACCGCCCGACCTGACCGGTCGGGCTTTTTGTTGCCCTGGATTTGTCGTTATTTGTTGCGCATTCGGCGATTTTCTGCGCTATCGCGGGCGTCTTTGCGAGCACGCCGAACCGTGCAGACGGTGCCTTTTTTAAGTGACTTATCCGGGATCAAGTACATGAAAAGAAATCATCTTTCGGCGGCGATCGCCCTCGCCTGCAGCATGAGTGTCGGTGTGGCCATGGCGCAGGCCGCGGCCACTTCACCCGCGCCTGCCGCGGGCAGCCAGGTCGTTCAGCGCGCCAGCGCCTCGAGCACGTCCAACACCACCACCTCCAATGACACCAAGCGTGTGCAGCAGCTGTCGGCCGTGCAGGTGCGGGCGCAGTCGCTGTCGCTCGGCGGCGGCCTGATGTCGGTGCAGGCGGCGCCCAAGGCCGTGTCCACGATCGGTCGCGATGCGATCGTCAAGGCGGCGCCGGGCGGCACCTTCGTGCAGATGGTTGACAGCATCCCGGGTGTGAATGCTTCCACCGACGATTTCACCGGTCTCAATGACGGCAACTACAGCATCCGCGGCTTTACCAGTGACGAGATCGGCACCACCGTCAACGGTGCGCCGATCAACGACAGCGGCAACTACAAGGTCTATGCGACCGAGTACGGCGACACCGAGAACATGGGCGACATCACCGTGCTGCAGGGCTACCCGGACGTCGATACGCCGGTTGCCGGCGCGGCCGGCGGCTCGATCGCCTGGGTCACCATCGATCCGTCCCACACCGCGGGCCTGGATGCGAGCCAGACCATCGGCAGCAACAATTACCGCCGCACCTTCTTCCGCCTGAACACCGGCGACACCGGCCCGCTGCGTTCATGGTTGTCCTACTCGAACAACAGCGCCGACATGTGGCGCGGCCCGGGCCAGATGAAGGTCACCAAGGTCGACGGCAAGTCGTTGTGGACCATCGACGACAACAACTCGATCTCCGCGTCGTTCCAGTACAACCGGGAAATGAAGAACAGCTACAACAGCCTGACCAAGGCGCAGGCGCAGCAGAACTACGACCAGAGCTACGACCGGACCCTGCTGAGCCCGACCGACACCAGCTTCTACCAGTTGCACATCAACCCGTTCCGCAACTACATGTTCAGCATGGACGGCGAGTTCAGGCTCAGCGACAACCTGCATCTGTCGGTGATCCCCTACTTCCAGTACGGCTTTGGTGGCGGCAGCTCCGGTACCACATTCACCGAATCGAGCTCATCGCTCAACCAGTTCAGGTACACCAACCAGGACCTCAATGGCGACGGCGTGCTGAAGGGCAGTGACCTGGTCTATTCGTTCAGCTATTCGCACACCTGGCGCCCGGGCGTCATCGCCAAGTTGAACCAGGATTTCGGCGACAACAACAGCCTCGAATACGGCGTGTGGTGGGACAAGCCGCGCCAGGAGCAGGGTCAGGTGTTCTCGCCCACCGCGCCGGGCACGGGCATCCCGTCGGACCGGTGGGCGCAGGTGAACCTGATCCGCTACCCGGACGGCACCGTGCAGAGGACCTACGACGAGTTCACCCGCACCGATACCCGCAAGGCCTTTGCCACCGACACCTGGACTCCGACCGACCAGCTGACGTTGACCGCCGGCGCCTCCTACATGTGGGTTCAGCGCAAGGGTTACGACTACGAGTGGCCCGGTTCCGTGCGCAAGTACTACACCGGCTTCGGCGGCGACTCCAGCGGCACCTACCATGACTGGAGCCCGACCGTCGGCCTCAAGTACCAGTGGAACGACGAGAACCAGTTCTACGTCGGCGCCGGCAAGACCTTCCGCGCGCCGATCAACAGCGCGATCCTGCTGAACTCGGTGGTGGCCTCCGCGCCTGGAGCCAGTGCGCCGGCCAGCACCTATGTCAACAAGCCCGAGACCGCGACCACGGTGGATGCCGGCTGGCGCTACTACGGTGGCCAGTTCTCGGCCAACGTCGATGTCTATGCCTCCAACCTCGACAACAAGCAGGTTTCCGGCTACGACCAGAACACCGGGCAGACGGTGTACCTGTCGCTGCCGAAGATGCACATGCGCGGCCTGACCGCCGAGTCCAGCTACAAGATCACCACGGACTGGACCGTATACGGTTCGTACGCCTATACCAAGTCGATCCTGGAAGGGGACATCAACACGCTGAGCGACGGCATCTACAACACGGCGGGCAAGACCTTCCTCAATACGCCGCTGAACTCCGGCTTCGTGCGCCTGGGCTACGACCACGGACCGCTGTGGGCCAGCATCGATGCGAAGTACCGCGGCGCCGTGTGGGGCGACTGGTCCAACACCCAGCAGGTCGGCGGCTACACCACGATCAACCTCAGCGGCGGCTGGCGCTTCGACGACGTCTCCTCATGGTTCCGCAAGCCGTACATCAAGGTCAACCTGTTCAACATTGCCGATCGCCAGGCGTTGACCAACGCCAACAACCTCGGTGCGTTCCTCGCCGCCAATCCGAACAAGATCACCGACCAGAACGGCAAGGTGCTGTACGCCAGCTCGCCGTACTACTCGCTGCTGGAAGGGCGCGCGGTGATGGTGACCTTCGGCGCTTCGTTCTTCTGATCCAGCGCTGAGGTTCGGCCCGCCCGGAATGCCCCCGCTTGCGGGGGCATTCTGCTTTTCGGACGGTGCTTTTCCGTTGCGTTTTGGGCGCAAGAAGCCGCACGTTTTGTGACACTCATTAACTGGAATGTAATATATTGCGGCTACAGTGCTCCGATGCTTTCCTGCTGTGGGCCGCGGTACGTTGCTGCGGATCGGGGCCTCGCCAAGGGGGGGACAAGTGTCAGCGCGGCGGCGGCTTCCGGTTTTGGATTGGAGGCCTGGCCGCGCTGGTTTGACGCTTTCACCATTCGACCCAGACCAAGGGGACCGACGTCCGATGAAAACACTCTTTCGCGCAAAACTACTGCCTCTGGCCATTACTGCACTGCTGGCGGCATCGCCGGTTCTTGCGCAGGACACCTCGTCCGCGATCAGCGGCCGCGTGCTCGATGCCAGCGGCCAGCCGGTGGCCGGCGCCACCGTGCAGATCGTGCATGAGCCGTCAGGCACCACCAAGGTGGTCACCACCGATGCGGACGGCCGCTATTCCGCCCAGGGCCTGCGCGTGGGCGGCCCGTTCGACGTGACCGTGTCCAAGGCCGGCCTCGCCCAGGCGGACAAGAGCAATGTCTACCTGCAGCTGGGGCAGGTCTCCGCCATCAACCTGCAGATGGGCAGCGGTGCGGTGCAGGCCAAGAACCTCAAGAACGTGACGGTTACCGCCTCCGCGCTGGCGCAGACGTTCTCCGCCGACAACAAGGGCCTGTCGACCAACGTGTCCGGCCGCGAACTGGAAACCACGCCGCAGGGCAATCGTTCGATCGACGATATCGCCCGCCTGGACCCGCGCGTCAACGTGACCGACCAGGGTGATGGCTCGATCTCGATGGCGGGCATGCCCAACCGCTACAACAACATCAGCGTCGATGGCATGTCCCAGGGCGACCCGTTCGGCCTCAATGCCAATGGCCTGCCGTACCAGGGCTCGCCGATTTCGGTGGACACCATCGGCGAGTACAACATTTCGACGGCCAACTTCGATGTCACCTCCGATACGGTCGGCGCCGACATCAATGCGGTAACCAAGTCCGGCACCAACAAATTCCACGGCTCGGTGTATTACGTCTACCGCAACGCCAACAGCATGGTGGGCAACGCCGGCTGGCTGAGCAGCAGCAACCCCGGCTACGACTACACCGGCTACAAGAAGGACTGGACGGGCGGCTTCACCGTCGGCGGCCCGATCATCAAGGACAAGCTGTTCTTCTTCCTCTCCGCCGAGCATGAAAAAACCACCGGCATCGGCGCCGATTCCTCCAATGGCCTGGACACGTCGCTGACCGGTGCCTCCACCTCGAACAAGATTTCCCCGAGCGACCTGCAGCAGGTCATCGATACCGCCAAGGCGCTGGGCTTGCAGCCCGGTTCGTTCGGTGCCGGCGGCTCGGTGCTCGACGACAAGCGTTATTTGGCCAAGATCGACTGGAACATCAGCGACAACCACCGCGCCAGCCTCACCTACCAGTACACCAAGGAGGCCCAGCCGATCGTGCAGGGCAACAGCTCCAACCAGATAGGCCTGAGCAGCTACTGGTACACCAAGAACAGCCTGACCAAGAACACCGCGCTGCAGCTCTACGATGACTGGTCGCAGAACTTTTCCACCGAGACCAAGATCAGCTACCAGTCGTTCCAGCAACTGGCCGGCAATGCCATCAGCCAGCCGCAGGTGAAGGTCTACATGGACACCGCCGGTCGCGGTCCGTCGGTGAATCTCGGCGAGGACCAGTACCGTCACGAGAACGCGATCAGGACCAAGAAATGGTCGGCGTTCTTCGCCGGCACCTATTACCTGGGCGATCACACCATCAAGGGCGGCATCGAGTACCAGCGCGACCAGATCTACAACCTGTTCGGCCGCACCGAGTTTGGCAACTACACGTTCTACGGCCTGAGCAATTTCGCCGCCGCCAACTACAATTCGTATTACCTGTACCAGCCGGCACCGGGCTACACCATCAACGACGTCGCCGCCAAGTGGGTCTACAGCCAGTACAGCCCGTTCCTGCAGGACACCTGGCAGGTCAACAACAACCTGTCCATCGCCTACGGCCTGCGCATGGACATCCCGCAGTCGGATCACGCGCCGCTGTACAACGCGGCGTTCACCCAGGCATTCGGCTATCGCAACAACAGCAGCCTGGGCAGCAAGAACCGGGTGGTCGAGCCGCGCTTCTCCTTCAACTACGCTTTCGATACCCAACGCATGACGCAGTTGCGCGGTGGCGTCGGCCTGTTCCAGACCTTCCCTCCGACGGTGTGGATGACCAACCCGTATCAGAACAACGGCCTGACCGTGGCGAGCTATTCCTCGTTCAACCCGGCCAACGCAGCGTTCAGTCCGGACGCCTACCACCAGAACATCCCGAACAGCCCGGGCAGCGTCAGCGGAGACGTCGACACGATCTCCCCGAACTTCAAGCTGCCCACGGTCTGGAAGGCCACGCTGGCACTCGATCGCGAGCTGCCGTGGTGGGGCATGATCGGCTCGGTGGAGCTGCAGCACATCAAGGTCGACCACGGGATCTACTACCAGGCGATCAATATCGGCGCACCGACCGGTGTGCTGCCGGATGGCCGCTTCCAGTACTGGGCGACGCCGGGCGAGCGCCCCAAGAGCAGCGACGCGGCGGCCAACCGCAACAAGGCATTCGACAAGGCCTCCACCCTGTTGACCAATACCAGCAAGGGCAAGTCGGACAGCCTGACCTTCTCCGTGTCCAAGCCGTTCTCGGATAGCTGGTTCGGCGATGTCAGTTTCACCATGAGCCATGCCACCGAGGTGAATCCGGGCAACAGCTCGCAGGCGTCTTCGGGCTATGCCTACGTGGTTCGCCAGAACGTCAACGAGCAGGTCGCCGCCACCGCCGACCGCAACATCCCGCGCACGCTCAAGGCGTCGTTGACCTGGCAGCATGCGTTCTTCGGCGACTACAAGACCTCGGTATCGGCCTTCTACAACGGCCACAGCGGTCTGCCGTACAGCTGGATCTTCTCCGGCGACGTGAACGGCGATGGCATCACCTACGAGGATCCGGTCTACATCCCGACGCTGAACGATCCGAAGGTCAGCTATGGCACTACGCCGGCGCAGGTTGTGCAGCAGTTCCAGGACTACATTACCGGCAACAGCTACCTCAACAACCATCGCGGCCAGATTGCCGCCCGCAACGGCGCCCATTACGGCTGGGTCAACCAGCTCGACATGAGCTTCTCGCAGGAGGTTCCGGGGATCTTCAAGGGCAACAAGGGCGTGGTGCGCCTGGACGTCTACAATTTCCTCAACCTGCTCGACAACAAATGGGGGCAGACGGTCAACACGCAGTTCAATACACGTACGCTGGCGGGCTACAACGGGGTCAACGCGCAGGGCCAATACGTGTATTCCCTGCCCACCGACAGCGCCGGCAACTACCAGCCGCAACAGCTGATCCGCTACGACGCGGGCAGCAACCCGACCCGGGTGGTTTCCCGCTGGTCGGCGATGCTTACCTTGCGCTACACGTTCTGATCCCGCCTGACCTTGCCACGCAAAGGCCGGTGCCCTCACGGGTGCCGGCCTTTGCGTGCCTTGACCTGTTGATGGTGGCGCGGGAAGCTAGCGACGTGGACGGTAGAGCCGCCTGAGGCGAAAAGTCCTGTCTGCGAGGACAGTTTTTCGACGATTCGCCGGCCCATCGTGGCTCCATCGGCCAGGCAGCCGCCGCGGGCAGCGTTTTGCCGCGCACGACCCCAGGTGCGCCAGCCATGCGCGGGCAGCGGCCCTGTTGCACGCAACCGGAGAAAAATCAGGAATGAATGAAACCCAAGCACAGGCTGCGCGCAGGACGGATACCGTCAGCGCGCGTATCTCGCCGGTTGGCGGGCTGGACGTCCTTTCCCGCAACGAAGTGGCGCGCCTGCGTGGCGCCAGCGACTCGGGCATGCACGCGCTGTTGCGCCGCTGCGCCCTGGCGGTGCTTACCTCGGGCAGTCTCAGCGACGACCCGCGTGCGATCCTCGAGCAATATCCGGATTTCGACATCCAGGTGCTGCAGCAGGATCGCGGCATCAAGATCGAGCTCACCCATGCACCGGCGCAGGCCTTCGTCGATGGACAGATCATCGTCGGCATCAACGAGCTGCTGGTGGCGGTGGTGCGCGACATCGTCTACGTGGCAACCCAGCTGTCGCAGGCGGGTCTTGAGCTGGATGGCTCGGCCGGCCTGACCCAGGACGTTTTCGAAATCCTGCGCAATGCGCGCATCCTGAAGCCGAATATCGATCCCAACCTGGTGGTGTGCTGGGGCGGCCACTCGATTTCCCGCGAGGAGTACGACTACACCAAGCTGGTCGGTTATCAACTCGGTCTGCGCGGCCTGGATATCTGCACCGGCTGCGGCCCGGGGGCGATGAAAGGGCCGATGAAGGGCGCGACCATCTCGCATGCCAAGCAGCGGCTGCGCGACAACCGCTACATCGGCATTACCGAGCCCGGCATCATCGCCGCCGAGTCGCCGAACCCGATCGTCAACCAGCTGGTGATCATGCCGGACATCGAAAAGCGGCTGGAGGCCTTCGTCCGGCTGGGTCACGGCATCATCGTGTTCCCGGGCGGCGTGGGCACGGCCGAGGAAATCCTCTACCTGCTCGGCATCCTGCTGCACCCGGACAATGCCGGGATGCCTTTCCCGCTGATCTTCACCGGCCCGCGCGAGTCGTCCGCCTACTTCGAGCAGATCGACCGATTCCTGCGACTGAGCCTGGGCGACGACGTGGCCCAGCACTACAAGATCATCGTGGACGACCCCGCCGCGGTGGCACGCACGATGGTCAAGGGCCTGGACAAGGTGCGCCACAACCGGCTCGACACCAAGGATGCCTTCTTCTTCAACTGGTCGTTGCGGGTGCCGCTGGAATTCCAGTTGCCGTTCCGTCCCACCCATGAGGCGATGCGCGGCCTGCAGATTCATCGCGATCGCCCGCTGCATGAGCTGGCGGCCGACCTGCGCCGGGCGTTTTCCGGCATCGTGGCAGGCAACGTCAAGGAAGAGGGCGTGCAGGCGATCGAAAAGTCCGGTCCCTTCGCCATCGATGGCGATCCGGAGATCATGCGTGCGCTGGACCAGTTGCTGCAGGCATTCGTCAAGCAGCACCGGATGAAATTGCCCGGCGGCACCGCGTACGTGCCTTGCTATCGCGTGGTCACCCACTGAAAAGCGGTGCCGCAAAACGAGGCGATGTATTGACAGCCTGATGGCGCATCGACAAAATACGCAGCTCACGCCCGAATAGCTCAGCTGGTTAGAGCACTTGACTGTTAATCAGGGGGTCGTTGGTTCGAGTCCAACTTCGGGCGCCACTTTCAAAGGCCAGCAAGTCATTGCTGGCCTTTGCTTTTCTGGCGACACCAGAAATTTCCGCGTGCCCGTGTTCGACTCTGTGATTTACCCAGAAGTACAGTTCTGGTGCACCGCTGAAACTGGAGCGTGTTGACGGCGGCACGGCTGGCCTTCAGGTCATGACGGATAAGGGCTTCGTACAAGGCAGCCGCGTGCGCGGCTGCAGGTTGGCGGGCGGTGGAGATTCCGGCCTCGCGGCAAAATCGCGGACAATGCGGCCTGGCGACCTCTGGGCAGGTGTCGGTCGGCATGGCATTACATATCATCTGGTGATAATATGGCTTCGACGCAAGATCGCAGTCTGGAAAACTTGTTGTTGCTGCATGGCGAGGTCTACGACCAGGGCGACGGCTTCTGGATCAAGATCGAGGCATGGGAGGTGGTGGCGGACGAGCACATTCCGCACGGCATTCGCTACGCGCTTACCTTGCATGACCGGCACGGTACGCGGTTGCTGGGCTACGACAACGCGCACGCCGTGAAGTCGCCGAAGCGCAGCAAGTTCGCCGGACGACGGTTGGCTTACGACCACAAGCATCGGCACGCACGGGACAAGGGTGTGCCCTACGAGTTCACCAGCGCCGACCAGTTGCTCAAGGATTTCTTTGGCGAGGTCGATCGCGTATTGAAGGAGGCAAAGGCATGAAGAAGATCGTCATTGGCATCGCCACGCAGGAAGCCATCCGCGACCGCGCTCTGGCCATCGCACGCGGCGAACGCAAGCCGACGGCGGGCGAGCCGAAAATCTGGTTCACCTCCATGCGCTCGCTGGCCGAGGTGTTGTCCGACGACAACCGCGCCTTGCTGAAGCTGATCCGCGAGCAGAAGCCCGAGTCGCTGAACCATTTGGCGGAACTGAGCGGGCGTGCACCCAGCAACCTGTCGCGCACCCTGAAGACGATGGAGCGCTACGGGCTGGTGGAACTGCGCCGGCAAGCGCGGCAGGTGCAGCCGGTGGCGAAGGCCAGTGAGTTCCTGATCCAGGCCGCCTGAGAATGGAAGCTCGCGCGGCATGGTCGCTGCGGGGGCTTGCAGCGATGCAGGTCCTTTTTCTTGGGCGCATGGGTGAATCGGCGTGTCGATCATCGCCGCGTGCCGGCCGGACCGACGGTAGGCGCCGCGTGGTCGTACAGCTCGCCACACGGGGTTTTCTTGCTGCTGGCCGTAGCCGAAAAGATGGGGCGATTGCCGCTGATTTGGCGGTGTTCGACTCCGTGTCGTCGGGTTGCGTCCAATGTCGGGAGCCGTATCGCGAAGGCTTCGCTCAGATGCGTTTCCTTCCGCACATCCGGGGCGCGGCTCTCTCGCGGTGCGTGGTGCCGGGATCTCCTGCGGGCTTGGCGCGCACGTGCGGCTGCCGGCGCGGCCTTGCTTCAGTCGGTACTCATGCAGGCCTGTGTTTGCGCGGCATCGGCCCGCGCGCCGCGGACGCGGCCCGAATTGGACACCACGACGACCAGCGCCGGTGCCGTGCTGCCGGGCTGGCAGAACGAGAGCGTGATGTTGCTGCCGCTGGCGCTGC
>JAGWIC010000074.1 GCA_028866435.1 Lysobacteraceae bacterium
TTCGGCCTCGACGGCAAGCTGAAAGTCATCACCCTGACCTAACCATAGAAGCGCCTCAAAACTGGCACTTCTCGAACTTACCGTTTCGGCAACGTCTCCACGATTCCGCGTAAGATCACCAAGAAAATCGATCACATCCAAGAATGTTGTCTTTCCGCTAGCATTCGGACCGACCAGCGCCTGAAAGGCCCCAAGAGCTTGATTGACGGTTTTTAGCGATCTGTATTTTCTTGCCTGAATTAGGCTAAACATTGGCTATTCCGGTTAGTGTAACTGCAATTCGATATATCCATTACAAAAATTGGTGTCGAAAAATTGGTGAAAATTGGTGTCAGGGACAATTTGAGAGCTTCCGATAATTGTCCTTGACACCTTTTATGACTTTCCCTCACCTCAAGCCGCCCGAATCACAAACTCACTGGCCGTAACCACCGGTCGCACCGTCCGCAACTCCCGCTGCATCTCCACCAACCCATAGCGCTCCATCGTCTTGAGCGTACGCGAAAGGTTGCTTGGCGCGCGCCCGGTGAACTCCGCGAGCTGGTTCAACGATTCGGGTTTCTGCTCCCTGATCACGCGCAGCAACGCACGGTTGTCATCGGACAATACTTCGGCTAGCAAGCGCATGGAGGTGAACCAGATCTTCGGCTCGTCGGGGCGTGGCTGATTGTCGCCGCGGGCAATGGCCAGCGCGCGGGCGCGGATGGCTTGTCTTGATGCAACACCGATGGCCATTTGCCTCATGGCTTTGCCTCCCCTGTTCACGAGCGAATCGAATTCGCACTGGCAACCATAACCGCATCAAGCCGCCGCCAACACCTTCCGCACCGTCTTCGGCGCCGCCACGACCACCTTCAGCAACGCCTTCGCCGCCCCGCTCGGCTCGCGCCGTCCCTGCTCCCAATCCTGCAATGTCCGCACGGACACACCAAGCATCGCGGCGAAATCCGCCTGTGACTGACCCAGCTTGATCCGGGCTTCGGTAGCCTGACTCACCTGCACGGTGAACTTGCGCCCGCCACCGGCCTTGATCTCGCGGATCGCCTCGAGCACTTCAGCGCCGATGTCGCGTTTCGCATCGCGAGCGAGGATATCTTTGCTCAACTTCTTCATGACTTCACCATATGGTCCTTGATCTGCCGTATGACGTGTGCCGGGAGGTTTTCCTGCCGGGTCTTGGCATAGATGGCCAGCAGCCAGATCTGCCCTGCCTGGGTGACTTCGTAATAGATCATGCGCACGCCGCCACGCTTGCCCTTGTCTGCCGTACCCCAGCGCATCTTGCGACAGCCGTCGGAGCCAGGAATCAGATCACCCGCGTCGACATGCTGTGACAAGTACCACTGCACGGCGGCGTACTCCTCCTCCGTGAGGTAGTCGTACACGTACTTTGCGAACACGGATGACTCGATGAATTCGTGCATGGCAGATTCCCTTCTGCTTTCGCTGACCATACGGCATTGCCGTATGGCTGGCAAGATGACCGCTCAAACCATCGGCAACTTCAACCCCTGCTCCTTCGCACACTCCACCGCAATCTCATACCCCGCATCCGCATGCCGCATCACGCCCGTGCCCGGATCGTTCCACAACACCCGCGCGATCCGCTTGTCCGCCTCGGCGCTGCCATCGCACACGATCACCACGCCCGAGTGCTGCGAGTAGCCCATCCCCACCCCGCCGCCATGATGCAGCGACACCCAGGTCGCACCACCGGCCACATTCAACATCGCGTTGAGCAGCGGCCAGTCGCTGACGGCGTCGCTGCCGTCCTTCATCGCTTCGGTTTCACGGTTCGGTGAAGCGACGCTGCCGCTGTCGAGATGATCGCGTCCGATTACCACCGGCGCCTTCAACTCCCCGTTGCGCACCATCTCGTTGAACGCCAGCCCCAGCTTGTCGCGCAACCCCAGCCCCACCCAACATATCCGTGCCGGCAAGCCCTGGAAGCTGATGCGCTCCTTCGCCATGTCGAGCCAGTTGTGCAGGTGGGCGTCGTCGGGAATGAGTTCCTTGACCTTGGCGTCGGTCTTGTAGATGTCTTCCGGGTCGCCGGACAGCGCGACCCAGCGGAACGGGCCGATGCCGCGGCAGAACAGCGGGCGCACGTAGGCGGGCACGAAGCCGGGGAACGCGAACGCGTTCGCGCAGCCTTCGTCCTTCGCCATCTGGCGGATGTTGTTGCCGTAGTCGAACGTGGGGATGCCTTGCGCGTGGAACGCGAGCATGGCCTCCACGTGCACCTTCATCGAATGCTTCGCGGCCTTCGCGGTGCCGGCCGGATCGCTCTTGCGGCGCTCGAACCACTGCGCCACGGTCCAGCCCTGCGGCAGGTAGCCGTTGACCGGGTCGTGCGCGCTGGTCTGGTCGGTGACGGCATCGGGACGCACGCCGCGCTTGACCAGTTCCGGCAGGATGTCGGCGGCGTTGCCCAGCAGCGCGATGGATTTCGCCTCGCCGGCCGCGGTGTACTTCGCGATGCGCGCCAGCGCGTCGTCGAGGTCGCTGGCCTGCTCGTCCACGTAGCGGGTCTTCAGGCGGAAGTCGATGCTCTTCTGCTGGCATTCGATGTTGAGCGAGCAGGCGCCAGCCAGCGTGGCCGCGAGCGGCTGCGCGCCGCCCATGCCGCCGAGGCCGGCCGTCAAGATCCACTTGCCCTTGAGGCTGCCGGCATAATGCTGGCGACCCATCTCGACGAACGTCTCGTAGGTGCCCTGCACGATGCCCTGCGAGCCGATGTAGATCCAGCTGCCGGCCGTCATCTGGCCGTACATCATCAGGCCTTTCCTGTCGAGCTCGTTGAAGTGCTCCCAGGTGGCCCAGTGCGGCACCAGGTTGGAGTTCGCGATCAACACGCGCGGCGCGTCGGCATGGGTGCGGAACACGCCGACCGGCTTGCCGGACTGCACCAGCAGGGTCTCGTCGTCGTTGAGGTCGCGCAGGGCGCGCAGGATCGCGTCGAAGCACTCCCAGTTGCGCGCGGCGCGGCCGATGCCGCCGTACACCACCAGCTCGGCCGGGTTCTCCGCCACCTCGGGGTCGAGGTTGTTCTGCAGCATGCGGAACGGCGCCTCGCTGAGCCAGCTCTTGCAGCTGAGCGTGCTGCCGCGCGGCGCGCGGATGGTGCGGGTGGTGTCGATGCGGGTGGGTGCGTTCATGAAGGGAAAACTCCGGTGAGACAGATCCCGCCGAGTATAAGCCAGCCCTCCTGGTGGGAGCCGCTGCAGGTACCTGGCGCGCTACGGCGGCCCGCGCCTTGCCGTCGCCGCCGGTGGCTGCTCCGGCGCTGGCTGGCGTGGCCACGACGGCGCCGCCATGAGCCGGCCGGAACGCTGTCCGAAAACGGCGAGTGCGGCGCCGGGTGCGGTGCTAGCCTGCGCGCATGCCCGAGAGCCACGCCAGCGCCCTGCCCGATCACCGCATCTGCGAACAGGCGCGGCTGAGCCGCGATGCGCGCTTCGACGGCCTGTTCTTCACCGCCGTCAGCAGCACGAAGGTGTATTGCCGCCCGGTATGCCCGGCGCCGGCGCCAAAGCCGGCGAACGTGCGCTACTACGCCAGCGCGGCGGCGGCCGAGGCGGCCGGTTTCCGGCCGTGCCTGCGCTGCCGGCCGGAGCTGGCGCCGGGCCATGCGGCGTGGCGCCCCGGCGAGCAACTGGTGTCACGCACCCTGGAGCTGATCGATGCCGGCGCGCTGGCGGATCATTCGCTGGAACAGTTGGCCACCCGGGTCGGGGTGAGTTCACGGCAATTGCGGCGGCTGTTCGTGGAACAGCTCGGCGCACCGCCGATCGACGTGCACACCACCCGCCGGCTGCTGTTTGCGAAACAACTGCTGACCGAGACGGCGCTGCCGGTGACCGAAGTGGCGCTGGCGTCGGGCTTCGCCAGCCTGCGTCGCTTCAATGCGGCGTTCGCGCAGGCGAACCGCATGCCGCCCCGCGAATTGCGCCGGCAGCCGCGCGCTCCGCTGGGTGGCGGGCTGATCCTGCGGCTGGCGTATCGGCCGCCGTACGACTTCGACGCGCTGCTGGCGTTTCTGCGCACGCGCGCCCTGCCCGGCGTGGAACTGGTGGACGAGCACGCCTACGCCCGCGTGTTCGGCGACGCGGATGCGCCGGGCTGGTTGCGGCTGAGCCGATGGCCCGCGGGCGAACACGCGTTGCGGCTGGAACTGCACGGCGCCACGCCGCCCCGGCTGATGCCGCTGGTGACCACCTTGCGGCGCATGTTCGACCTCGACGCCGAGCCGCAGGCGATCGCCGCCACGCTGGGCGCCAGCGAGGTACTGAAGCCGCTGCTGCACCGCCGGCCGGGCCTGCGCCTGCCCGGCGGCTGGGACGGTTTCGAGATCGCGGTGCGCGCGGTGCTGGGCCAGCAGCTGAGCGTGGCCGCCGCGCGCACGCTGGCGACGCGCATCGTGCAGCGCTGGGGCACGCCGCTGAGCGCGCCGCCGATGGCGGGGCTGGAGCGGCTGTTTCCCACCCCGGCGCAACTGGCCGATGCGGACCTGCGCGAGATCGGCGTGACCACCGCGCGCGCCGCCACCATCGTCGCCATCGCACGGGCGCTGCTCGACGGCCGCGCCGACTTCCGCGCCGGGCAGTCGTTGGACGCGTTCGTCGCCCGCTGGGTCGCCCTGCCCGGCATCGGGGAATGGACCGCGCACTACATGGCGATGCGCGCCCTCAGCCACCCGGACGCGTTCCCCGCGGCGGACCTGATCCTGCGCCGCGCCGCGGCCGGCGGCGGCGCCGAGCTGGGCAGCAAGGCGCTCACCGCGCTGGCCGAAGCGTGGCGTCCGTGGCGCGCCTATGCGGTGATGCACCTGTGGCGCAGCGCCAGCGACGGCAAACCGTAAGGAGCGCACCCTGTGCGCGAACGCGCTTTACCAAACGGCAGGAGAGCGGGGGATCGAGGATGGACGACGCGATGCACTACGACGAGATGCCCTCGCCGGCCGGCCGCCTGCTGCTGGTCGCCGGCCGCGAGGGCCTGCGCGAGATCCGCTTCGAGCACGAGCGGCATCCGCGCGCGCTGCCGGCGGGCCGGGTCCGCGCCAGTGCCGCGCTGGCGTTCGCCCGCAGCCAGCTGGAGGAATACTTCGCCGGCACGCGCCAGCGCTTCGAGCTGCCGCTGCATCCGCTGGGCACGCCGTTCCAACTGGCGGTGTGGCAGGAGCTGGGGCGCATCCCCTACGGCGCCACGATCAGCTACGGCGAACTGGCGCGGCGGATCGGCAAGCCGGCGGCCGTGCGCGCGGTGGGTGCCGCGAACGGGCGCAACCCGCTGCCGATCGTGCTGCCCTGCCACCGGGTGATCGGCGCCGACGGCAGCCTCACCGGCTTCGGCGGCGGCCTGCCACTGAAGCAGTGGCTGCTGGCGCTGGAAAACCGCACCGTGCGGGGCGACCTGTTTTCCACGCCGGCCTGAACCGGCTCAGCGCTTGGGCGCGGCAGCCGCCGTCCCGGCCCGGCCGCGTGGCGCGCCTTTCAGCTTCGCCGCCGGCGCGCGCCACACCATGTACACATCGGCGCGCTGGTAATGCGAATCCGGCCGCACCGTGGGCTGGTGTTCGAAGCCGACGCTCTCATACAGCTTGATGGCGGGTGCCAGCTTGCTGTTGGTCTCCAGGAACAGGCTGGTGCCGCCACGGCGGACGAACTCGCCGATCGCCGCCTCGATCAGGCGACGGCCGATGCCCAGCCCCTGGTAGCGACCGTCCACCGCCATCTTGGTCAGCTCGAGCGCATCGCCGGCCTCGCGCTTGAGCGCGCAGGTGCCCACCACCGCATCGCCCAGCAGGGCGAAAAACACCTCGCCGCCGGCGGCGAGGATTTCCGCCTCCGGGTTCGACAGCACCCGCTCGTCGATCTCCTCGACGTAGAAATACTTGCGCAGCCACTCGACGTTGAGCCGGTGGAAATGCTCGCGCAACGCCGGCTGGAAGGTGACCACGCGCACCGCCTCGCGCTGCAACGCGAGGGTGCGCTCGGCGATCTCGTCCTGGATCGGCGACTCCAGCAGCCGGGCAAACGCGGTCAAAGTAGCGGGCATGTCGATGCCGGCTTCGCCGCAACGCGCCTCCAGCACCTCCTGGATGGCGCGCCAGGCCGGCTTGGCGTCGCGCAGCGCCGCGTCGGCCTTCGCGGTCAGCCCCAGCCGCCGCAGGCGCTTGTCCGTCGCATCGGCCTTCGCCACCAGCCAGCCGTCGCGGCTGAGCCTGGCGGCAAGCTGGCTCACCGCCGAATGGGTCTGCCCGATCGCCTGCGCGATCTCGCCGACGCTTTGCGGGCCGCGATCGTGCAGCAGCCGCAGCAGCGGAAACCAGCGGCCCTGCACCGCGATGCCGCCGCGCTGGTAGACCTCGTCGGCGATCGCGTACAGGCGTTCGCTCAACGCCCGCATGCGGCTGCCCATCGCCACCAGCCCCAGCTCGCTCACGAACTCCATCACGATCTCCGTCACCAATTATGTTAGAACTAACATATCTTCCCCGGGCGGGATCGACAAGCCCCCGGACAAGCCGGCATCGATGCGGTGGGATGGCTGCCTGGGCGCGGCGGCGCGTGACGGCGTGTGGCGGCTGCGGCTATCAGTGGCTGCCTGGCGCTGGCCAGCAGCGCACCCGCACCGATCCCCTGCACCGAGCTGCGACAGCTGCCGAAAACCACCGATTCGCCCAATGGTCACGATTCCACGTCATCATAGGTAGATTGTTCCGCGCACGCGAAGGTTCCACGCATGAAAATCCTGTTCCGCCTGCTGCTGTGCATGCTGGTCGCGGCCGCCACCGGTTGCGCCCACCAGCGACCGCTGGCCACCACGTCCCCGACGGCCGCCGCGCCCGCGGCCAACCCGGCCGACACCGCGGCACCGCTGCTGCTGATCTCGATCGACGCCTATCGCTACGACTACCTGGAGCGCGGGCTGAGCCCGACCCTGGAGATGCTGGCGAAAACCGGCGTGCGCGCCGCCTCGATGCAGCCGTCGTTCCCGTCGCTCACCTTTCCGAACCACTACACCCTGGTGACCGGCCTGCGCCCGGATCACCACGGCATCGTCAACAACACCATGATCGACCCGCGGCTGGGCAAATTTTCGCTGGCCGACCGCAGGGCGGTCGGCGACGGCCGCTGGTGGGCCGGCGCCACGCCGATCTGGGAAACCGCCGACGCGCACGGTCTGCGCACCGCCACCATGTTCTGGCCCGGTTCGGAAGCGGACATCCACGGTCATCGCCCGGACTACTGGAAACCGTACGACGGCCATGTCAGCGCCGACCAGCGGGTCGACCAGGTGCTGGCCTGGCTGGATCTGCCGCCCGCCCTGCGACCGCGTTTCCTCACCCTCTACTTCGACGCGGTCGACCACGCCGGCCACCGCTTCGGCCCCGACACGCCGCAGGTGAACCAGGCCCTGCGCGAGACCGATGCGGCGATGGCGCGGCTGGTGCGGGGCCTTAAGCAGCGCGGCCTGTTCGACAAGATCAACATCATCGTGGTGTCCGACCACGGCATGGCCAGCGTGCCGCTGCAGAACAGCGTGCTGATCGACAAGCTGATCCCGCTGGACCAGGTGCAGCGGGTAAGCCTGGGCATCGTCGCCGGCTTCAACCCGAAATCCGGCAGCGATGCGGCGCGCCAGCAGTTCGCCGCGGTCGAGAAGACCCTGCAACAGCCGCAGCCGCACATGCAGTGCTGGGACAAGCGCCACATCCCCGCGCGCTTCGCCTACGGCCGCAACCCGCGCGTGCCGCAGCTGGTGTGCCTGGCCAACGTGGGCTGGCGCATCACGACCACCTCCTACCTGGCGCGCGAAAAGGGGCATATCAGCATCGGCGAACACGGCTACGACAACGCCGACCCGCGGATGCAGGCATTGTTCGTCGCGCATGGCCCGGCGTTCCGGGTCGGCGCCAGGGTGGCGGCGTTCCCGAACGTGGACGTCTACCCGCTGATGACCCACCTGCTCGACATTCCCGCCGCGGCGAACGACGGCGACTACGACGCGGTGAAGGACATGCTGAAGCCGGCGGCGCAATAGATGTAGGAGCGCACCCTGTGCGCGATAGCATTGGCTTCGATCGAACACCAAAGCATTCGCGCACAGGGTGCGCTCCTACCGAAGCCGATGTCGCTAACCCATCGCGCCCTTGCTCATCGGCGTCGGCGGCGTGGCCACGTTCACCAGCGGCTGCAGCCGGATCAGGCCCAGCGCGATCGCGAGCCCGGCCAGCACCAGCGCGCCGACGAAGGCCGCCACGCCGTTCCAGCCGTGCGACGCGTAGAACAGCCCGCCGCTGGCGCCGGCCACGCTGGAGCCCATGTAGTAGCAGAACAGGTACATCGACGAGGCCTGCGCCTTCGCCGCGCCGGCGCGGCGTCCCACCCAGCTGCTGACGATGGAGTGGCCGCCGAAGAAGCCGAAGGTGATCGCCACGATGCCCAGCATGATCAGCCACAGCGACGCGGCGAGCGTGAGCAGCACGCCCGCCAGCATCAGCGCGAGCGCGGTCCACAGCACCTTGCGCCGGCCCAGCCGGCCGGCGAGGTGGCCCATCCACGCCGAGCTGAAGGTGCCGATCAGGTAGATGCCGAAGATCAGGCCCACCACGGTCTGGCTGAGGCTGTACGGCGGCGCGAGCAGGCGGTAGCCGAGGTAGTTGTAGACGGTGACGAAGGCGCCGAGCAGCAGGAAGCCCTCCACGAACAGCCATGGCAGGCCGCGGTCGCGGAACATGCCGACGAAGCGCGCGGCCAGCGCGCGCGCCGAGAGCGGCTGGCGCACGAAGTGCCGCGACGGCGGCAGCGCACGCCAGAACGCCAGCGCACAGGCCAGGCCGATCGTGCCCACCACGGCCACGCCCACGCGCCAGTCGAAGAAGTCGGCGAGCACGCCGGCGACCAGGCGCCCGCCCATGCCGCCCACCGCGCTGCCGCTGATATAGAGCCCCATGCCGAGGCCGATCGAGTCGGCGTGCATCTCCTCGCTGAGGTAGGTCATCGCCACCGCGGGCAGGCCGCTCAGGGTGAGCCCCAGCAAGGTGCGCATCGCGAGCAGCGAACCCCAGGTCGGCATCGCCGCGCTGGCCAGCACCAGCACCGCGGAGGACAGCAGCGAGGCCACCATCACCGGCTTGCGTCCCCAGGCATCGGACAGTCCGCCCGCGAACAGCAGCGCGAACGCGAGCACGCCGGTGGTGAGCGACAGCGACATCGCCGCACCCGCCTCGCTGACGCCGTAGTGGCGGCTGAACTCCGGCATCAGCGGCTGCACGCAGTACAGCAGCCCGAACGTGGCCAGGCCCGCGGCGAACAGCGCGAGGTTGGTGCGGCGGAACGCGGGCGTACCGTGGCGGATGTGGTCGTCCGCGGCCGGTGCGGCGACGGCGTGGCATTTGGCATCCATCAGGTGGCGTGGCTTCGGGCAGGCGGGGATGCGCTCAGGATAAACCCGTACGGCGCCACGGCGCTGCCGATATCGACGGCGCCGGCGATGAAGCCGCCGCAGGGCATGGCCCGAGCCGTCGTATTCATGCGCAAGCGCCCTCGATGCGTGGACGGAGCGGACCGGCGCCGGCGCGCCGGGCAACGCTCAACGCACCGCTTCGAGCTGCAGCAGCCAGCCCTTGCCGGGCTGCACCGGGATCGCATCGCCCGGCTTGAACGTGGCGGCGGGCTGGAAGCCTTCCACCGCCGGCGCCAGCAGCCGGACGCGTGCAGGATCCAGGCCTAGTGCTTTCCAGTCGATGCGCAACTTCACGCGAACCTGCCGCGGCGCCCACGAGGCGATGGACACCAGCGTCTTGTCGCCCTTGCGCACGTAGCTGGTGGCGAGCACATCCGGGTTGTCGGTCTTCACCGGCGTGTCGTGCACCCACCAGCCCACCATGTCCGCCTGCGTGATGCCGAACGCGTCCCACAGCTGCCACAGGTGGCGCGGGTCGCCGCCCGTCCACGGCAACCGGTTGGTCATGCCGAACAGCATGCCGCGCCAGGGGTTGCCGCCGTTCTGCAGCATCTCGCCCATCAGGCCGTAGGGGATGCCGGAGATCTCGGTGAGCCAGTACGCTGGCGTGGTGTGCTCGTAGTCGAACTCCTCGCCGAACCACAGGCGGTCGATGTACGGGAACAGGCCCATGTAGAGCAGCGCGCTGTTGATGTAGCCGTCGCGCGCGTCGAACTGGCTGGCCGAATGCAGGTCGATCAGCGGATGCGGGCGATGCGCGTCCAGCACCTTGCGCACGCGCTTCATGGTGGTGCGGTCGTAGGCCACGTCGTCGAGGTAGAGGCCGTCGATGCCGACGTTGCGCGCCAGCCAGTCCAGCCCTTCGACGTAGTAGTTGTGCCAGCGGCTCTGGCCGGCGTCGACCACCGCCGCGTCGCGGTTCTCCGGCACGTGCCAGGCGGCGATGTAGTCGCCGTCCAGATGTTCCTGCAGCCAGGAGAAGCCGCCGCCCTTGCCGCGACTGATGATCTCGCTGCACGGTCCCGGCGCCGCCTTGCCGTCGCTGCCGATGCGGCAGCCGGTGAGGCTTTCCAGCATCGGCAGTTCGGGCGCGCGGTCGGACAGCTCGCGGATGGTGTCGTAGATCTTCACCTTCATGCCGCGCGCGTGGGCGGCATCGATGTAGGCCTTCATCGCCGCGGGCGTGAGGAACGGGTAGTTGATCCACGGGTTGATCGGCGTGGCGTGGTGGATGTTCACCACGTTGGCGCCTTCGGCCTGGATCTGGTCGAGGTCGGCGTACTTGTGGAAGTAGCGCTCGGCGAAATGCTCGGCCGGGTCGATGGTCTTGAACGGCGTCACCCGCAGCACGAGGTTGTAGTGCAGCGTCTGCCCCGCCGCCATCGTGCGCGCGCCGCTGAAGGCCTCGACCACGTAGCGCGCGCCGTCGCGCTTCAGCGTGATGCCGCCTGCGCCGGCGTTGTCCCACGACGCCGGCATCAGCAGCGGCTGCTGGTGGTAGAAGTTGGTGTTGAGCGGGCGGCGGTAATGCTCGTCGCGCAGGTGGAATTCCAGGCCCGCGTTCACCGCGCCGATCCAGGCGCCGTCCTGGTTGTACGCCACGTTCCACTTCCAGGCGAAGTCGTCTGGCGCGGGCGCGCCGACCCGGCCCAGGCCGAGCTCGTACTGCGCCACGTCGCCCTCGAGCGGAATCTCCAGGCGGATGTCGTCGAGCTTCGCCGCCTGCGTGGCGGTGAGCGCGATGGCGTAGCTGAGCGTGCCGTCCATCTCCAGGCTCGCCGCCACCGCGCCGCGCAGCGGGCCGGCCCGCCCCGCCACCTGCCAGTGCACCTTGCCGGGGCCGTCCACCGCCACCTTCGGCGTGCCGGCGGCACTCAAGGCATGCGCGCCGCCGGCGTCCTGCACCAGCAGGCGCATCGGCGCGGCCAGCAGCACGCGGGGTTTCTTCGTGAAGCCGGTCATGCGCTCGTCGAAGTAGCTGTCGATCTGCGCCGGCAGTCCACTGGGCGCAAGCCTCACCGTGCGGCCCAGGATGCCGAGCCGATCGCCGTGCACGGTCACCGCGGTGAACGGCTTCACCAGCGCGTCGTTCTGCGCCAGCGTGGAGTTGAGCCAGCGCAGGCGGGTGAGCTTGTAGGGATCGTCGTCGCCGTGTGCCACGGTCGCGCCCGCCTCCACGGTGATCTCCAGCGGCACCTGCCGTGGCGGCGCGCCGTCGGCGCTGACCGTCAGCGTGCCGCGATAGGTGCCGGGCTTCGCGTCGGCCGGAATGTCCAGGCCCACCCACAGCGGCTGCACGCGGCCTTGCGCCACGTCGAGGCGGTCGGTGAACGGCTTGCCGGCGTAGTCGATGCCGCCGAGGTTGAAGCAGGTGAGCCGCGCGGCCTGGATGGTGGCGCCGCCCGGGCCGTGCAGGTCGCCGAAGCGCACGCGCACGTCCTGCGCCGCGGCGCGCGCGGTCCACAGGCCGAGCTGGAAGCTCAGGTATTCGCCGCGCCGCGCATGGTCGGCCAGGCCGCCGCCCGCGCCGCGTTCGGCCCAGCGCTCGGGGATCTGGGTGAACATGCGGATCGGGTGTTCGCGCGTCTCCGGAAACAGCAGCCAGGGCTGGCCCGGGTTCGCCGCCAGCAGGTGCTGCCGTTCGGCCGGCGTGGCGGTGCGCTCCATGTCGGTGTAGGCGTCGAAATCGTCCACCGCCTGGTAGCCGGTCACGCGCGCCGGCGGCAGCTTCGCCACGCGGCGCGGATCGTCGAGCTGGTTCTTCTTCACCCAGGCGGCGTCGGCGGTGTCCGCCGGTGCGCGGTAGCTCACCGTGGGGTAGTTGCGCGAACCGCTGCTGAGGTAGGGCTGGTAGTAGATCGCGTAGGTGCCGGCCTGTTTCGCCTCGAACGCGAGCACGCCTTCGGCCTGGTCGATGCGCTCGCGCACCACGTTGTCCACCGTCTTCCCGTCCGGGCCGACGACGAGGGTGGCCACGCGTTCGGGATGGCGGTCGCGCCGACGCCAGGGGATCGTCGCCAGTACCGCCGCGGCGGGCCGGGCCACGGCGACGGTGTAGCGGTGGTTGCCGTACTGGTCGGCGTTCCAGCGCAGTTGCACGCCATCGGCGAGCGTCTGCGGCTGCGCCATGGCGGCACCGGCAACGAACAGTGCGCACGCCAGCAGACAGGCGGCGGGTGATTGGCTCATGGCGGCCCCCCGATGGATGATCGACGTGGATATGTAACCCGTCGGCCGTCTTTTCGCAAGAAAACGATTCAATACGCAATCATTCGAAGCATCATCAGGCGCTGCGGTCGCCGCGCAGGGCGCGCATCGCCGCGTCGTCGCCGGCCGCCTCGCGGCCGCTGATCCAGCCGAACAGCGCAATGCCCACGACGATCGCCAGCGCGCCCAGCGCCGCCCAGCCATGCGGCCAAGCCTCGCCGAGCAGGGCCGCGCCCAGCACGGTGGTGAACAGCAGCTCGGCCGCCTGCATCGCTTCCACCGCGGCCAGGGCGGTGGGCTGCGTGCGCACGCGGTCGGTGGCGGCGAAGAACAGCACGGTGGCGATCACCCCCGAGGACAGCGCCACCCCGCCGGCCAGCAGCGCCTCGCGCCAGGTCGGCGGACCGACCGCGACCCACGCGGCCGCGGCGAACAGCAGCCACAGCGGCCAGCTGCACAGCGTCATGCCGAACACGCGCTGCAAGGCATTCACCCGCTGCGGGCTGGTCTCCAGGTGCAGCAACAGCATGCGGTTGCCCAGCGGATAGGCAAATGCGGCCAGCACCACCGCACCCGCCGCCAGCCAGTCGCCGGCGCTGAGCCGGCCATGGGCGTGCCCCCACTGCAGCGCGAACACGCCCGCCACGATCAGCGCACCGATCGCCAGCGTGGGCCAGGCCAGCCGCCGGCGCGCATCGCGGTAGATCAACGCCGCCAGCAGCGGCCCGGCCAGCACCGTGGTCTGGAAGCTGCCGGCCACCAGCCACGCCGGCCCGCTGCCGGCGGCCCAGGTCAGCGGGATGCCGAACAGCACGAAGCCCACGCTGCTCCAGGCCAGCCATGCACGCGGATGCCTGCGCAGTTCGCGCGGCAGTTCGCCCAGGCCGCCCCGCCACGGCAGGGCCAGCGCCAGCAGCGGCAAGGTGATGAGGTAGCGCAGGATCACCGCCCACGCCCAATGCCCGCCGCCGCTCACCAGGCTGCGGTTGAGCACATAGGTCATGGTGAAGAACAGCGCCGCGCACAGCGCCAGCCCCACCGCGACGAGGGCATGGGAGCGCATCGGCGTTTTCCGGCAAAACGCGATTCTGGCAAATCGCCCGCCGCCGGCATAGCGCGGCGGCGGCACGCCGCGGTCCATCGGCAAGGCCGCAGGCGCCGGCCAGCCGAAAACCGTCAGAGCGCGCCCGCCAGGGACGCCACCGTCTGCCGGTAGCGCGCCGCGATGCGATCTTCGTCGCGGTGGTGGAAGTCGCGCACCTGCCATCGGCCACCGACCATCACGTCGCGTACCAGCGGGGTGTTGCCGGCGAACAGGAAGCTGTCGAGCAGCGCGCGCCGGTCGCGCGCGGCCAGCAGGGGCGAGCTGTCGTCCAGCACGATCAGGTCCGCGCGATCACCCGGGCGCAGCGCGCCGGCCGGCAGCCCCGCGGCTTGCGCGCCGCCGCCCAGCGCCGCGCGCCATAGCGTTTCGCCGACGCTGTCGCCGCGATGCCGGGCCGCCACATTGCGATGGCGGGTAACCAGCCGCTGACCGTATTCCAGCCAGCGCAACTCCTCCACCGGAGAAACCGAGATGTGCGAATCGGAGCCGATGCCGAGCGTGCCGCCGGCGTCCTGGTAAGCCGCCAGCGGAAACAGACCGTCGCCGAGGTTCGCCTCGGTGACCGGGCACAGGCCGGCCACCGCGCCGCTGCGCGCCAGCCTCACGGTCTCGTCCTCGCTCAGGTGGGTGGCGTGCACCAGGCACCAGCGCGCATCGACACTGGCGTGATCGAACAGCCACTCCACCGGCCGCGCACCGCGGGTGGCCAGGCAGTCCTGCACCTCGCCGATCTGCTCGGCGATGTGGATGTGGATCGGACCGGTTGCCGCCAGCGGGTCGGCCAGCACTTCGCGCATCGCCGGCCCGGGTACCGCGCGCAGCGAGTGCAGCGCGATGCCCACCCGCAGGTCGTCGGCTTCCAGCCGGCGCAGCGAGGCGAGCAGGCGCAGATAGCCGTCCACATCGTGCCCGAAGCGCCGCTGCCGTGCGCTCAGCGCGCGGCCGTCGAAGCCGCCGCTGATGTACAGCACCGGCAACAGGGTCAAGCCGATGCCCGCCTCGCGCGCCGCCTCGATCAGGGCCAGCGACATCGCTTCGGGCTGGGCATGGGGGCTGCCATCGGGCCGATGGTGCAGGTAGTGGAATTCACAGACCCGGGTATAGCCGGCCTTGAGCATCTCGACGTAGAGCTGGGCGGCGATCGCCTTGAGTTGCTCCGGCTCGATCGCGGCGGCGAACGCGTACATCGTTTCGCGCCAGCTCCAGAAGTTGTCGTCGGTGGTGCCGCGCCGCTCGGCCAGCCCGGCCATCGCGCGCTGGAACGCGTGCGAATGCAGGTTCGGCATGCCGGGGAGCACCCAGCGTGCCCGTCGCGTGCCCGGACCGGCGGCCTCGCGCAGCACGCCGGCCGCATCGACCGCCAGCGCCACATCGGCCTGCCAGCCATCGGGCCGCCACAGCTGGTCTGCCGTAAAAACCTGGTCGCCCGCGGCCTCGCCCATTGCCTTGCTCCGTTCCCGATGCCCACTTCTGGTGCCCGCCAGTGTAACCGCCCGTCACCCGATCTCTTCACCCCGCGCTGTCGCCGCATGCGCATAATGGCGACCATGGCCAGGAAGAAAAGCGAGCAAACGCCGCGCCTGCAGCTGCGTCAGGCGACACCGGCGGACGTGCCGGCCCTGGTGGAGCTGACCGCCCGCATCTACTCGCCGGAATGGGGGCACTCCGCCGAGATGCTGCGCTCCCAGCAGACGCACTTTGCCGAAGGCCAATTCGTGATCGACTACGAGGGGACGATCGTCGGCTATTGCGCCACCTTCCGGATCGACGAAGGCACCGCGCTGGCGCCCCATACCTGGATGCAGGTCACCGGCGGCGGCATGGCCTCGCGGCACAAGCCCGATGGCGAGTGGCTGTATGGCATGGAAGTGGTGGTGCACCCGGACTTTCGCGGCATGCGCATCGGCCAGCGGCTGTACCAGGCGCGCAAGCGGCTGTGCACCGACCTGAAGTTGCGCGGCATCGTGTTCGGTGGCCGCATCCCGGGCCTGGCCCGGCACATCCAGCGCTACGGCACGCCGGAGGCCTACGTGCAGGCGGTGATGGAGGGCAAGCGCCGCGACCTCACCCTGAGCTTCCAGCTCAACAACGGTTTCGAGCTGGTCGGCCTGCTGCGCGGCTACGTGGTTTCCGACCACGAATCGCTCGGCTATGCCGCGCACCTGGTCTGGCGCAACCCGCGCCTGCTGGATCACCCCGACACGCCCTCGCCCGCCACCACGCGCAACCTGCCCGATTCGGTGCGGGTCGCGTCGGTGCAGTACCAGCAACGGCGGATCACCTCGTTCGGCGAGTTCGCCACCCAGGTCGAGTACTTCACCGATATCGCCGCCGACTACAGCGCCGACTTCGTCACCTTCCCCGAACTGATCACCCTGCAGCTGCTGTCGATCGAGAACACCGAACTGTCGCCGGTACAGTCGATCCGCAAGCTGAGCCAGTACACGCCGCAGGTGAAAGCGCTGTTCAGCGGCCTGGCCGTGCGCTACAACATCAACATCATCGCCGGCACCCATCCCACCGAGCAGGCCAACGGCGACATCCACAACGTCTGCTACGTGTGCCTGCGCGACGGCTCGATCCATGAACGCGAGAAGCTGCATCCGACACCGAGCGAGCGCATGGTGTGGAACATCAGCGGCGGCGAATCGGCGGCGACGATCCAGACCGACTGCGGCCCGATCGGGGTGATGATCTGCTACGACGCCGAGTTTCCTGAGGTCGCAAGGCACCTGGTCGACCAGGGCGCGCTGATCCTGTTCGTGCCGTTCTGCACGGACGTGCGCGAAGGCTATCTGCGCGTGCGTTACTGTTCGCAGGCGCGCGCCATCGAGAACCAGTGCTACGTGGTGATGTCGGGCAACGTCGGCAACCTGCCCGGGGTCAACAACTTCGACATCCAGTACGGCCAGAGCTGCATCCTCACGCCGAGCGACTTCCCCTTTGCACGCGACGGCATCGCCGCCGACTCGACACCGAACATCGAGACGGTGCTGTTCGCCGAAGTGCGGCTGGACAGCCTCGCCCGTGCCCGCAACGCCGGTGCCGTGCAGAACCTCAAGGATCGCCGCTTCGACCTGTACGAAACCCGCTGGCGTCCGTTGCCGCGCTGAGGCAGCCCGGCCGCAGGCGGCTGCCGTCGCAAAAGCTTGCACCTGTGCGGTACCGGCGGCGATGTCTGCGATAATCCGCGGATGACTGAACCGACACCGCAGCTGTTCCGCTCATCGAACCCCCGTCTTCGTACCCTGCTCGGGCATGAATTCTTCGCCCCGCACCAGTGGCGCCGACGCCTCGCCCTGTGGCTGGGCGCGATCGTGGTGGCGCTGGCGGCGATCGTGTTCACCAAGGCCAGCAACTGGTCCTACCATCTGTTCCTGCGCATGCTCGGCTACGGCGACTGGATCCCGCTGATCGTCACCCCGATCGTGTTCGGCCTGCTCGCCTGGGTCACCGAGGGCAAGCTGCGCGCCACCCGCGGCAGCGGCATCCCGCAGGTGATCGGCACGCTGCACATCGAGGACGAGGGCTTTCGCCAGCGCATGCTGGCGCTGCCGATCGCGGTCGGCAAGATGATACTGACGCTGATCGCGCTGGCGGTCGGCGCCTCGATCGGCCGCGAAGGACCGACCGTGCACGTCGGCGCCGGGCTGTTCCACTCGAT